>NZ_CP067225.1:2282500-2607500 GCF_016617715.1 Paracoccus sp. MC1862
GCCTCGAAACGGCTGTTTCAGGACCCGGATAGCTTCCCAAGCCGGATCTTACATGGAATCGCAACGCTTCGGTGACGGAATCGGTTGCCGTGCGAGTCGCGACTCGCAGAAATCGGCCTGCCGAAACGAAAAAAGGCGCGGCAGATGCCGCGCCCTTCGAGCTTGTGCGATTCGAAGCGATCAGCGCTTCGAGAACTGGAACGACCGGCGCGCCTTGGCCCTGCCGTATTTCTTACGCTCGACCACGCGCGGATCGCGGGTCAGGAAGCCCGCGGCCTTCAGCGCGCCGCGCAGGCTGGGCTCATGCAACTGCAGCGCCTTCGAGATGCCGTGCTTCACCGCACCGGCCTGGCCCGAGAGCCCCCCGCCCGCAACAGTTGCATAGACGTCATACTGGTTGGCGACGCCTGCGATGTCGAAGGGCTGGCGCAGGATCATCTGCAGCACGGGACGGGCGAAATATTCCGCCATGTCCTTGCCGTTCACCGTGACCTTGCCCGAACCCGGCTTGACCCAGACGCGGGCCACCGCGTCCTTGCGCTTGCCGGTGGCATAGGCACGGCCCTGCGCGTCGCGCTGCGGTTCACGGACGACTGCGTCCTGCAGGCTGCGCGCTTCTTCCGAGGTCGAGCCCTGGACGGCGCCGGCACTGGCCGTGACCGCATCCCTCAACTGGTCCAGCGATTTGATGTCTTCGGCCATGTTCAGGCGCTCCGGGTGTTCTTGGGGTTCATCGCTTTGACGTCCAGCACTTCGGGCTGCTGGGCCTCGTGCGGGTGCTGGTCGCCGGCATAGACGCGCAGGTTGGTCATCTGCTGCTTGCCCAGCTTGTTGCGGCTGATCATGCGCTCGACGGCCTTGATGACGACGCGCTCGGGATGGGCGCCTTCCAGCACCTGGCGGGCGGTGCGGTGCTTGATCCCGCCCGGATAGCCGGTGTGCCAGTAGTATTTCTTGTCGTCACGCTTGTCGCCGGTCATCTGCACCTTGTCGGCGTTGATGATGATCACGTTGTCGCCCATGTCCATGTGCGGCGTGAAGGTCGGCTTGTGCTTGCCGCGCAGGCGGCTGGCGACGATCGTGGCGAGGCGGCCCAGAACGACGCCCTCGGCGTCGATCAGGATCCACTTCTTCTCGATCTCCGCCGGTTTCGCGGTATAGGTCTTCATCGGTCGTCCCTTTCGGGGGTGTGAATTCGGATAGGGGTCTATGCACCAAAGCAGCCCCGAAGGTCAACGACGGCACACATATAAAAATCCATATTAAACAATGGATTGTAGTATAGGTAATAAGATACCTTATCCTACTCGCCTGTTTTCGGCGGAATCGAATAGGTCAGCGATGCTCGCGCTACCGGCTCCTCCATGCCCTGGCTGCGGACCAGCACGTCCCCGACTGCAAGGACCCGCCCTAGCTTCAGCAGCCGGCACTCGGCCAGCAAGTCGCGCCCGGCCGCGGGCCTGCGCATGAAGTCGATGCTGGCCCCGGTCGTCACCGTCAGGGCCACCGGACCGATCCGCGACAGAACCGCGGCATACATGGCCAGGTCTGCCAACTCGAACATCGTCGGGCCCGAGACCGTCCCGCCCGGACGCAGATGCCGGTGCTCGACCGCCAGCCGCATCCCCACGCCTTCGCCGTCCACCCTTGTGACGCTGTAGCCGCTGACCTGCGGGAACTCGCGGGCGATGAACGCCTGAATCTCGTGCGGTTGCATCATGCTTTCCAGACCCTCCTTGCGGGCCTAGAGTTTGGCGTGACGAAGCAGAGGGTGACAATGGCGAACGCAGGTGAACTGATCCGGCGCGAGGATCACGGCCCGGTGGCCCGGCTGGTGATGACCAGCGGCGCCAACTACAACGCGCTGTCGATCGAGATGATCGCCGCGCTGACCGAGGCCTTCTCCGGGATCGCTGACCAGCCCGTGCGCGCGGTGATCCTCGCCGCCGAGGGCAAGGCATTCTCGGCCGGCCACGACCTCAGGCAGATGCAGGCGGCGCGGGAAGGCGATGACGGCGGCCGCGCGGCCTACGAATCCCTGTTCGCCGAATGCGCCACGCTCATGCAAGCCATCGGCGCCCTGCCCCAGCCGGTCATCGCCGAGGTGCAGGGCATCGCCACCGCCGCTGGCTGCCAGCTTGTCGCCAGTTGCGACATGGCGGTGGCCGCCGAGGGCGTCCGTTTCGGCGTCAACGGCATCAATATCGGGTTGTTCTGCGCGACCCCGATGGTGGCCCTGACTCGCGCCATCCACCCCCGCGCGGCCTTCGAAATGCTGGTGACGGGCGAGTTCATCGACGCCCAGCGTGCCCGCGAGCTGGGGCTGGTGAACCGCGTCGTCCCGCCCGAAAAGCTGGCCGAGGAAACCATGGCGCTGGCGCAGCTTGTCGCGACAAAGCTGCCGGCGGCCGTGCGGTTGGGCAAGCGCGCCTTCCGCGAGCAACTGGGCCAGAGCCTCGCCGACGCCTACCGGCAGACCGGCGCGGTCATGTGCGAGAACCTGATGCTGCCCGACACGGACGAGGGCCTGACCGCCTTTCTGGAAAAGCGCCCGCCGTCCTGGGCCGTTCAGCCAATGACGCCCAGCGCCGGAAAGGTTTCCAGCAGCCAGTAGCTGATGACGCCCAGCCAGCCGGTCAGAAGCAGCACGCCCACCCCGATCAGCAGCACGCCCGAGATCCGCTCGATCACCCCCATGTGCCGCTTCAGCCGGTTCATCAGCCCGATGGACCGCTCGATGAAGATCGCCGACAGCAGGAACGGGATGCCGAGGCCCAGCGCATAGATTCCCAGCAGGGTCGTGCCGCGAGCGGGCTCGGTCGCGGCCAGCGTCAGGATCATGGACAATTGCGGCCCGATGCAGGGCGTCCAGCCAAAGGCGAAGGCGAGGCCCAGCAGATAGGCCCCCATCGCCGTGCCACCCTTGTCCCCCGCCTCGATCCGCGCCTCGCGGTCGAGGATCGGGATGCGGAAGACATGCAGGAAATGCAGCCCCAGCAGGATCACGAAGATGCCCGAGATCGTCACCAGCATCGGCTGATACTGCAGGAAGGCCCGGCCAAAGGCCGAGGCCGCATAGCCCATCAGCAGGAAGACGGTGGACAGCCCCATGACGAAGAACAGCGCCGGCAGCACCGCGCTGCGCTGGCGTTCCTTCAGGGCCGAGACCTTCACCCCGGTCATGTAAGCCAGATAGGGCGGCACGATCGGCAGGACGCAGGGCGACAGGAAGGACAGGATTCCCGCCAGCATGGCGACAAGGGCCGCCGGCAGGATGGCGGCGTCGGCAAGTTCGATCCCAAACATGGGCGGCACCATGAAGAAAAGAACGAGGCCGGGGAAGCCCCGGCCTCGCGTCAGAACGTCACGGCTGCGTCAGCGGATCAGTTCGACCACCAGCCGCGCCGCTTGGGCCGCGCAGGCTGCGGCTCGGCCTCGGCTGCAGGCTCGTCGATGGTCGCAGCCTCAGCCCGAGGCTCAAGCTGAGCAACCTCTGCCTCGCTCGCGCCCTCAGCCGCTTCGGCGCCTGAAGCCTCCGTTCCGGCCGGCTCCGCTTCGGGCCTGTATTCTTCTGCATTATCGACAGCAGACGCCGGGCTATCGGTGTCCTTACCGGCGGCAGCCTCATCGGCGGGGCTGCCCTCAGCCTCGGTCGCCGGACCTGCCACATCGGCCATCGCAGCCTCGCCTGCGCGCTCGTCCGGGATCGCTTCAGCCGCGGCCTCCCCTTGCTGAGCACCGGCATCTTCCAACACCGGATCTGCCTCAGCCACGGCCTGATCAGAGGCAGCAACCGGGGCAGCTTCTTCCCCCGCATCCTGCGGCTGAACGCTTCCAGCCTGCGGCTCGGCAGCTTCACGGGCAGGCTCTTCACCGGATGCCCGCGAGGCTTCTATCATCGCACCTTCGGGCGCGTGTGCCGAACCGTCGGCCTCCTGCGCATCCTCCTCTGCATCATCACCCAACCCGTCCGCATTCGCCGGGATGCCGCCGGTTTCCACCGGCTCGCCCGCGCCCGCCGGAACGTCGCGGCTTTCGTCGATGATGCCCCCGGTGGTTTCCCCTGAAGCCTCGCCCCGATCCTCGACGCGACGGCGGGACCGTGACCGCGAGCGGCGCGAGCGGCTGGAACCGGCAGGTTTGCTGTCCCCACCCGCCTCATCCTCCACATTCCCGCTTTCGTCCTCGGCGATTTCGGCATCCGCCTCACCGTCATCCTCCGGATGCTGCTCGTCGTTCGCCTCGTCCCCGTTGCGGCCACCGCGGCGGCGGCGGCGGCGGCGGCGGCGCGAGCCGTTGCCGTTCTCATCCTCGACGACCTCATGCGCCGCGGATTCATCCGCCTCGGTCTCGATCTCGGCCTCGATTTCCTCCTCGGCCGCATCCTCGTGCTCGTCGATCTGCGCCATCAGGCGGGCATCGACCGACAGCGCAGCCGAACTCGGCTCGGGCACCGCGCGGGTCGCCGTCTTGAACTTCTCAAGCGTGTAGTCGGGCGAGATCAGCCCAGGGTCAGCCTCGACCCGCACCGACAGGCCATACCGCGCTTCCATCGTGGCGATATGCTCGCGCTTCTGGTTCATCAGGTAGTTCGCGACCGCGACCGGCGCCTTGACGAGCACCTCGCGGGACCGCTTGCGGGTTCCCTCTTCCTCGATCGCGCGCAGGATCGTCAGCGCCATCGAATCATCCGACCGGATCAGCCCGGTGCCGTGGCAATGCGGACATTGCTGGGTCGTCGATTCCAGCATCCCCGGCCGCAGCCGCTGGCGGCTCATTTCCATCAGGCCGAAGCCCGAGATGCGGCCGACCTGGATGCGGGCGCGGTCGTTCTTCAGCGCATCCTTGAAGCGTTTTTCCACGGCGGCGTTGTTCTTGCGCTCGTCCATGTCGATGAAGTCGATGACGATCAGCCCGGCAAGGTCGCGCAGGCGCAACTGCCGCGCGATCTCGTCCGCCGCCTCGCAGTTCGTCTTGAACGCGGTATCCTCGATCGAGCCTTCCTTGGTCGCCCGCCCCGAGTTCACGTCGATGGCGACCAGCGCCTCGGTGATGCCGATGACGATATAGCCGCCGGATTTCAGTTGCACTGTCGGGTTGAACATCCCCGACAGGTAGCTTTCCACCCCGTGCCGCGTGAACAGCGGCATGGGATCGGTGTAATGCTTCACGGCGCGGACCTGCGAGGGCATGATCATCGCCATGAAGTCGCGGGCGGTGCAATAGCCGCGCTCGCCCTCGACCAGCACCTCGTCGATGTCCTTGCTGTAAAGGTCGCGGATCGTCCGCTTGATGAGGTCGCCTTCCTCGTAGATCGGCGCGGGCGCGACCGACTTGAAGGTCAGCTCACGGATCTGCTCCCACAAACGCATGAGGTATTCGTAGTCGCGCTTGATCTCGGTCTGCGTCCGCTGGCTGCCCGCCGTGCGGATGATCAGCCCCGCGCCCTGCGGGACCTCAAGCTGCGCGGCGATGTCCTTCAGCTTCTTGCGGTCGGCGACATTGGTGATCTTGCGGGAAATCCCGCCGCCGCGCGCGGTGTTGGGCATCAGCACGCAATAGCGGCCGGCGAGGCTCAGGTAGGTGGTCAGCGCCGCGCCCTTGTTGCCGCGTTCCTCCTTGACGACCTGCACCAGCATGATCTGCCGGACCTTGATGACTTCCTGGATCTTGTAGCGGCGCGCGCGGGGCTTGCGGGCGGGGCGGATCTCCTCGGCCACGTCCTCCTCGGCGACGGATTCGATCTCGTCGTCCGAGCCGCTGTCCTCGGCATGGTCGTCGTCCGAATCACCGGCTTCCGCCTGCGCCTCGGCCCGTTCGGGGGCGTCAACGGGGGTGGGTTCGGGGGCGTTGGCATCACCGCCCTGCCCTTCGACCGAAGGATCGACCGCATCGCCACCAGCCGCCGAGAAGCCGGATTCGACGGCGGCATCCTCGGCCGACGGCTGTTCAGTCGAGGCGTCAATGACCTCCATCCCCGGCACGGCGTCGGATTTCGTCACCGCGTCGTCCTGCGAGGCGCGCTCGGCCCGTTCCTCGCGGCCACCACGGCTGCGCGAGCGGGTGTTCCGGGGACGGCGCTCCTGCGCGCTGTCCTCCTCCTCGGCCTCGGCGGCGGCGCGGTCTTCCTCGATCAGCGCGCGGCGGTCGGCTGCGGGGATCTGGTAGTAATCCGGGTGAATCTCGGCGAATGCGAGGAATCCGTGGCGGTTCCCGCCGTAATCCACGAAGGCCGCCTGCAGCGACGGCTCGACCCGCGTGACCTTGGCCAGGTAGATGTTGCCGGCCAACTGGCGCTTGTTCAGGGTCTCGAAATCAAAGTCGTCGACCCTGGTTCCATCCGCCACGACGACCCGGGTTTCCTCGGGATGCGTGGCGTCGATCAGCATTTTCTTTGCCATGAAGTGTTCTTTCGCGCAGCCCTGCCCGCCCGCGCAACGGCGGTGAGGGACAAGGGGTGCGGTGTGATGCGGACGCGGGACGAGCGCCGGGCGGGATTGCGGGACCGGTGGCGGCAGGGCCCGCGGGCCTTGCGCCCCGCCGGTTCCATCCATCGTCGTCCACCGCGCGATCCATCGCGTCTCTTTTTTCCTGTGCCTTCGGACCATGTTGCAGGAACGAAGGCGGCGAATGTTCAGGCGGTCGGCTTGTCCGGGGACGGGCGAGACCGCCGGCTTTTCCCACGCGACCGCTTGCCGGAAGCTCCGGCAGGGCGGCCACGTTGCGAAACCGGGTGCGGGACGGACGCGGCCGACAAGAGGCCGTGCCCCCGCATGGGGGCAACATAGGGCGTGACGCCGGCAAATGACAATGCGAAAGCGTCACCGCCGATTTCAGCCCTTGGTTGCAGGAATCCGGCCGCACATCCGATGCACGCTCAATGCACAGGCGATGCACGTCCGATACGACTAGAGATAGTCGCCGCGGCTCAGGCCGTATTTCGCCATCTTCTCGTTCAGCGTCCGGCGCGGCAGGCAAAGCTCGTCCATCACCGCGCTGATCGAGCCCTTGTGGCGGCGCATGGTGTTGTCGATCAGCATCTTCTCGAAGCTTTCGACATATTCCTTCAGCGGCTTGCCCTCAGTTGTCGTCGCGTCGGTCTGCGCCTCTTCGCCGTCGCCCATCAGCAGCGAGGTGATGGACCCCGTGCCGCGCCGGTTCTGCAGGACCGCGCGCTCGGCCACGTTGATGAGCTGGCGGATGTTGCCGGGCCAGGGGGCCTGCAGAAGCTGGGCAGCCTCCTGCGCGGTCACCTGGGGCGGCTCGCATCCGTATTCGTCGGCGAACTGTTCCGTCATCCGGGTGAACAGCGACAGGATGTCCTCGCCCCGCTGGCGCAGGGCGGGCACGGTGATCTTCAGCGCCGACAGGCGGTAGAACAGGTCGGGGCGCAGGCTGTCCTCGGCCCGGCGGCCCTCGGCGCGGGCGTTGGAAATGGCGATGATGCGCGTCTCGGCGGGCGCGCCCTGGTCGGCGATGAAGGCCAGCAGCCGGGCCTGCAGCGGATCGGACAGCGCCTCGATATCCTCAAGGCAGAGGGTGCCGCCGCGGGCCTCCTCGACCGCGGGCAGGCCCTCCTCGACGGGGCCGAAAAGCCGGGTCGCCAGCGCCTCGTCGTTATAGGCGGCGCAACTGATGGGGACGAACTTCTTGGACGCCCGCGGCCCGACCGCATGCAGCGCATGGGCCACCAGCGTCTTGCCGGTCCCGGTCTCGCCGTCGATCAGGACGTGGCCGTCGGCCTGCCCCAGATCGAGGATATCCTCGCGCAGCCGGTCCATCGCGGGCGAGGCGCCGACCAGCTTGGACATGACCTGCTGGCCTTCGGAAAGATCCCGGCGCAGGGCGCGGTTGTCCAGCGTGATCCGGCGGGCCTGCGTGGCCTTCTTGGCCAGTTCCGTCATCCGGTCGGGGTTGAAGGGCTTTTCCATGAAGTCCATCGCGCCCAGCCGCATCGCCTCGACCGCCATCGGCACGTCGCCGTGGCCGGTGATCATGATGACCGGCAGGCCCGAATCCTGCCCCATCAGCCGCTTGAGAAACGCCATGCCGTCCATCCCCGGCATCCTGATGTCCGAGATCACCACGCCGGGCCAGTCGGGGCCGATGGCCTTCAGCGCCTCTTCGGCGCTGGCGTAGCTTTCGGTGCGGAAGCCCGACAGCGTCAGCCATTGGCTGATCGATTCGCGCATGTCGGGTTCGTCGTCCACGATCGCGACCGTCATCGTCTGCGCCATGTCATTTCCTTTCGTCATTCCGCAGCCAGCGGCCTTGCGCCATGCCGGGCGGGTTCAAACAATGGCAGCTCGACATCGAAGACCGCGCCCCCGCTGTCGCGGTTATGCGCCGTCAGCCGGCCGCCGAAATCGGCAACGATCCCCGACGAGATGGCGAGGCCCAGCCCCGTGCCCTCGCCGGGGCTTTTCGTAGTCCAGAAAGGCTCGAACAACTGTTCCAGGTCCTCGACCCCCGGCCCGTTGTCCCGGACCGACAGATGGGCATGCGAAAGCTTGTCCACCACCAGTTCGATCGAGGGGTCGCGGATCTGCTTGGTCGCGTCCATCGCGTTGCGGATCAGGTTGATGATGACCTGTTCCAGCCGGATGCGGTCGCAGAAGACCATCACCGGCTCGCGCGGCAGGCTGCGCTGCAGCCGGACGCGGCGGTTGCGCAACTGGGGTTCCATCATCGTCAGCGCGCCCGACAGGGCCACGCGCAGGTCCACGGGTTCAAAGGCCTCGCCGCCCTTGCGGGCATAGGATTTCAACTGCCGGGTGATCGTGCCCATGCGGTCCAGAAGGTCGTCGATGCGCTGGAACGAGGTCAGCGCCTCGTCCCCCCGGCCCCGTTCCAAGAGCAGGCGCGAGCCGGCGAGATAGGTCTTCATCGCGGCAAGGGGCTGGTTCAGCTCGTGGCTGACGCCTGCCGACATCTCGCCCAGCGCGGCCAGTTTCGACGCCTGCTGGACGGTCTGCTCGGCCACGCGCAATTCGCGCTGCATCCGTTCGCGTTCGGCGATCTCGCGCGTGAGCCGGTTGTTCAGCGCCCGCAGGTCGGCCGATTCGCGGCGATAGCGGGCGGACTGGACGCTGGCGCGGCGGGACAGGATGTAGAAGCCCGCCGCCATCAGGATGGCAAAGCCCATGATTTCCAGCGCAAGAAAGGTGTTCACCCTTTCGCGCACCGAATCGAAGGTCGTGAACAGCGTCATCCGCCAGCCGCGAAAGGGGATGCGGGTTTCCGTTTCCATCACCGCCTTGCCGCCGACATAGGCATCTACGGGTCGGTTCGACCAGTCGGCGGTGACCTGGAAAGCGCGCTCGATGGCCGTCGGGGCGGACCTGACGGCCAGCGCGTCCTGCAGGCCATGGCCCCGCCAGCGGGGTTCGGTGGACAGGATGATCTGGCCGGAACTGTCGGTGACGACCACCGCGTCCGAGATCCCCGCCCATGACCGTTCCAGCCGGGAAAGGTCGGCCCCGACCACGATCACGCCGACCGCCCGCCCGTCGCGCATCACCGCGCGGGAGTAGGTGAAATCGAAGCCGCCGGCGGGTCCCGGCGAGACGGTGAAGACGGTGTCGTTGGTCCGCAGCGCCTCGACATAGAAGGGGGCCGAGACGTAGTTGCTGCCCAGAAGCTTGCGGTCGGTGGCCCCCACGGTGCGGCCCGAGTTGTCCAGCAGCCGGATCGAGGCCGCGCCGATTTCCTTCTGCGCGGCGATCAGCCGGGCCGAGACGGTGGCGTAGTCCTTGCTGCTGAGCGCCCCGATCAGCGCCGGGTCGCGGGCCAAGAGCAGGGGCACCACCGCCGTGCGCTGCAGTTCGGACAAAAGGTTGCCGGTGTAAAGCGCCGAGCGCAGTTCCGCCCGGACGCGGGTGTTTTCCGAGAACCGATCGGTCAGCCAGACGTTGGTCCACCAGATCGCGCCCATCGCCGCCAGCAGCAGCAGGACGACGCTGATCCGGTTCACAAGGCGGCTGCGTGCGGCCGCGCGCGCGCGCAGCGCGGCGGGATGTCCGGGGTCGTCCTCGATCTCTTGGCCGCGGTCTGCCATGCCGGCCAATCTATGGGTTGGCGGGCTTCCGCTCAAGCGTCCGCTGCGGGGCGCGGGGGTTACGCGGCGACGGTCGAATCGATCAGCCCGTGGAACAGCCGCGCGCCGTCCGAGCCGCCATGCGCCGCTTCCGCGGCGCGTTCGGGATGCGGCATCATTCCAAGAACACGGCGGTTTTCCGACAAGACGCCCGCGATGTCGGCGACCGAGCCGTTGACCGGGGCGCGATAGGTCAGGGCGATGCGGCCCTCGGCCTTGAGCCGGGTCAGCCCTTCGGCGTCGATCTGGTAGTTGCCGTCATGGTGGGCGATGGGCAGGCTGATCTCCTCGGCGTCCGAGAAGGCGGACAGGAAGGGGTTGTCGCGGGCCGTGACGCGCAGGGGGGCGTCCTTGCAAAGAAAGGTCAGCCCCGCGTTCCGCATCAGCGCCCCGGGCAGCAGGCCGAGTTCCGTGAGCACCTGGAAGCCGTTGCAGACCCCCAGCACATAGCCGCCCCGTTCGGCATGGGTGCGAATCGCGGCGGCGACTGGCGAGCGGGCGGCGATGGCCCCGCAGCGCAGGTAGTCGCCGAAGGAAAAGCCGCCGGGCACCGCCACGAGGTCGGTCCCTTCGGGCAGCGCGTCGTCCTTGTGCCAGACGCGGGAAACCCCGGCGCCCGCGGACTTCAGCGCAACGAGGAGGTCGCGGTCGCAGTTGGAACCGGGGAATGTGATGACGGCGGCTTTCATCGGCAAAGGCTCCGGGGCTGGGGACGAGGTGGAGATAGCCCCTCGGGGCCTCCGGGAAAAGGGCTGGGGGGCCGGGAACCGCAGGCGCCCGGCCGGAATTGACCGTGGACCCCCGTTCCGTGGAGAGACACCATGCGCCTGAACCGACGCCAGACCCTCGCCGCCGCGCTCGCCGCAGGGACCGCCGCCAGCCTGCCCGCGATGCTGCGGGCGCAGGCCGCCGTTCCTGCCGCCAGCAGCGCCGGGGCGCCGGAGTTCCTGACGCCCTTCGAGCACGCCAGCCTGATGCTGACCCTGGGCGGCCAGCGCATCCTTGTCGATCCGGTGGGGGACGCCGGGCAATATGCCGCGGCGGGCACGCCCACGGCGGTGCTGGTCACGCATGAGCATGGCGACCATTTCGACCCCGACACACTGGCTGCCATCGTCACCGAGGGCGTGGCGCTGGTCGTCAACCCCGCCGTGGCCGAAAAGCTGCCCGAGGACCTGCGCGCCCGCGCCACAGTCATGGCCAACGGCGACAGCGGCGAGGTCGCGGGCATCCCGATCGAGGCCGTGCCCGCTTATAACATCACGCCCGAGCGGATGCAGTATCACCCGCAGGGCCGCGACAACGGCTATGTCCTGACCTCGCCCGACCACGGCCGCATCTATATCGCCGGCGACACCGAGGCCACGCCCGAGTTCCGCGCGCAGGCCGACATCGCGGTCGCCTTCGTACCGATGAACCTGCCCTACACGATGGAGGTGGATCAGGCGGTGGAAGGCGTGGCGGAAATGGCCCCGCGCATGGTCACCCCCTATCACCACAAGGGCAGCGACCCGGCCGAGTTCGCCGAAAAGCTGCAGGCGACGGGGGCCGGGACCGAGGTCGTGATCGTGGACTGGTATCCCGCCTCGGACAATCCCACGGGCGAGTGACGCGGGACAAGGAGAACCCATGACCAGAGTCCTGCTCGCGGCGGCCATGGCTGCCGCGCTTGGCACCCCTGCTGCCGCCCAGACCGACGGCCCGCCCAATGTCGTGCAGGGCCATCCCACCAACGCCTTCCTTCCGGGCTTTCCCGAAGAGATCGACGGCCTGACCCGCGCCTCGATCCAGAGCAAGCCACAGGAAGGGCGGATCGCCGCGACCTATCATCACCCGGACGACAGCCGGAACGTGCAGGTGCTGCTGTATCGGCTGTATGAGGGCGGCATCGCGGGCAACGTGGAACGGGCTGCGGCCTACATGGCGGACGGGGACATCCCGATGACGCGCGCCACGGTCCGAAGCCCTGCCGGCACCGGAATGGAGTGCATGGGAACCCAGGTGAAGGATGTGACCTACGCGCTCTGCGTGGCCGAGGTGCGGGGCCGGGCGCTGAACGTGCAGGTCGGCGAGGTCACGGGCCAGGAGGTCACGGAACTCGACCCTGCCGTGGTCGGGGGCGCCCATGCGCTGGCCGGAGAGATCGTGGATTCCATTGCCGCCGCGCCCGAAGGCTGATCCCGGCGCATGGAAAAAGGGCCGGGCATCGCTGCCCGGCCCTTTCCGTTGATGGGCGCAGGCTCAGCCCGCCAGCGCCTTGTTCAGGTATTCGTCCACCTTTTCCAGGTAGCCCATGGTGGACAGCCACTTCTGGTCCGGCCCGACCAGCAGGGCGAGGTCCTTGGTCATGTGACCGTCCTCGACCGCCTGCACGGTCACGCGCTCCAGCGTTTCGGCGAAGCGCTGAAGTTCCTCGTTGCCGTCCAGCTTGGCGCGGTGCTTCAGCCCGCCGGTCCAGGCGAAGATCGAGGCGATGGAGTTGGTCGAGGTCTCCTTGCCCTTCTGATGCTCACGGTAGTGGCGGGTGACGGTGCCGTGCGCCGCCTCGGCCTCGACGGTCTGCCCGTCAGGCGTCATCAGCACCGAGGTCATCAGCCCGAGGCTGCCGAAGCCCTGCGCCACGGTGTCCGACTGCACGTCGCCGTCATAGTTCTTGCAGGCCCAGACATAGCCGCCCGACCATTTCAGGTTGGACGCCACCATGTCGTCGATCAGGCGGTGTTCGTAAGTGATGCCGGCGGCCTTGAACTTGTCGGCGAACTCGGCCTCATAGACCTCCTGGAACAGGTCCTTGAAGCGGCCGTCATAGGCTTTCAGGATGGTGTTCTTGGTGGACAGGTAGACCGGATAGCCGCGGTTCAGCCCGTAGTTCATGGATGCGCGGGCAAAGTCGCGGATCGAGTCGTCCAGGTTGTACATGGCCATCGCGACGCCCGAGGAGGGGGCCTGG
This sequence comes from Paracoccus sp. MC1862, assembly GCF_016617715.1. Classification (NCBI taxonomy): domain Bacteria; kingdom Pseudomonadati; phylum Pseudomonadota; class Alphaproteobacteria; order Rhodobacterales; family Paracoccaceae; genus Paracoccus; species Paracoccus sp. MC1862. The sequence goes on from NZ_CP067225.1 coordinate 2,295,547, forward strand.
AAGACCTCGTGCTCGATGGTTTCGCCATCCTCGCCGACGAACTTGATCGTCAGCCTGCCCTTGCCGGGGAACAGGAAGTCGGTGGCCTTGTACTGGTCGCCGAAGGCGTGGCGGCCGACAATGACCGGCTGGGTCCAGTGCGGCACCAGACGGGGCACGTTCTTGCAGATGATCGGCTCGCGGAAGATCACGCCGCCCAGGATGTTGCGGATGGTGCCGTTGGGCGACTTCCACATCTTCTTGAGGCCGAATTCCTCGACCCGCTGTTCGTCGGGCGTGATGGTCGCGCATTTCACGCCGACGCCGTATTGCTTGATCGCATTGGCGGCGTCGATGGTGATCTGGTCCTCGGTCCGGTCACGTTCCTCGATCCCGAGGTCGTAATATTTCAGGTCGATGTCCAGGTAGGGCAGGATCAGCTTCTGCTTGATGAAGTCCCAGATGATCCGGGTCATCTCGTCGCCGTCGAGTTCGACGACCGGGTTGGCGACCTTGATCTTCGACATGGGGGTCCCCCTTTGGCGTTGGTGTCGCAGGCTCATAGCGCCAATCCCCGCGGATGGGAAGACGGTATGCGATGGTATGCCGCAGGCCATCAGTCCCGCAGCCTGCCGCTACGTCAATCGGCCTGACCTGTCTAAATAGCTAATAATTCTCGTAAAACTGTCTGGAAGCACAGGTTCGCCGAAATTGAAAGGGAATGTAGCACGACATCCATTACCAGTTTTCAGGTCAGGATGTTTTCATGGCGACGGTCAATTTGCTCTGGTTCGGCAACAAGCCGCAATTCAACACCACCCCCAATTCGACGGCGACGCAGAAGGAAGCCGACAAGCTGGTCGGCCACGAGGCTTTCGGCCCTTCCGAGATCAAGGCGGTCGCGGTCAGCGGCAAGGAATACAACGTCGGCACCTGGTGGAAGCCGGACTGGGGCTTTGCGACCACCTACGGCAGCCAGGCGGCCTCGGCGATGACCTATGCCTCGCCCGAGGACGGAACCAGGGTCTCAAGCCGGATCACGGGCTTCTTCGAGGTCGACTATGAACTGACCCTGCCCGATGAGACCACGGTCCGGCAGTCCGGCGTGCTGATCCAGATGGCCAATGGCGACATGTTCTTCCGCCCTTCGGTCAACACGCTGAAGGACTGGGACGGAATCGACGGGCTGCGCGGGGTCACGATCCTCAAGGCAAAGCCGCTTCCGGCCAGCACCTATCCCTCGTCGCGGACCTCCTTCACCGCCGAGATCTTCGATCTTCCCATCGTTCCCTGCTTCACCGTGGGCACCATGATCCGCACCGGCGACACCGAACGTCCCGTCGAAAGCATCGCCGTCGGCGATCTTGTCAGCACCCGCGACAACGGCCTGCAGCCCGTCCGCTGGGCCGGGCGGCGGATGCTGTCCGAAGCCGAGCTTGCCGCCCGGCCGCAGCTGCGCCCCATCCGCATCGGGGCGGGGGCGCTGGGCGGGGGCCTGCCCCTGCAGGATCTTGTCGTCTCGCCGCAGCACCGGGTCCTGGTGCGCTCGTCCATCGCGATGCGGATGTTCGGCGCGCCCGAGGTGCTGGTCGCGGCCAAGCAGCTTCTGTCGCTGCCGGGCATCGAGGCGGAGGCCGGCGCGGGCGGCGTCACCTACCTGCACCTGATGTTCGACCGTCACGAGGTGCTGGTCTCGAACGGTGCCGAGACGGAATCGCTTTACCCCGGCCCGATGGCGATCGCCGCGCTGGGCGCGGAGGCGGCCGCGGAAATCCACGCGATCTTCCCCGGACTGCGCGAGGATGAGGGCAGCTTTCCTCCCGCCCGCCAACTGGTGCCCGGCCGGCTGGCCCGCAAGCTGGCCGAGCGCCACGGCAAGAACCGCGTCGCGCTGGCCGGCTGATCCGGCGCAGGCCCCCCGCACGGTGCGGGGGGCCTGCGTCCTTCAGCGGGTGGTTTCCGTCAGCCTGCGGCGGACATAGGCCTGCACGGTGTCGATCATCGGCTTCATGTGGGCCTCGTCGTCGCGGAAGAAGTGGTCGGCGCCCTCGATTTCCTCGTGGGTGACGGTGATGCCCTTCTGCTCGCGCAGCTTGCCCACAAGGGCGTTGGTGTCCTTGGGGGGCGCCACCCGGTCGGCGGTGCCGTTGATGATGAGGCCCGAGGACGGGCAGGGCGCGAGGAAGCTGAAGTCATACATGTTCGCGGGCGGCGAGACGCTGACGAAGCCCGTGATCTCGGGGCGGCGCATCAGAAGCTGCATCCCGATCCAGGCACCGAAGCTGAAGCCCGCGACCCAGCAGTGCTTGGAATTGGGGTTCATCGCCTGCAGGTGGTCCAGCGCGGATGCCGCGTCCGACAACTCTCCGATGCCCTGGTCGAACTCGCCCTGGCTGCGGCCGACGCCCCGGAAATTGAAGCGCAGCACGGTGAAGCCCATCCGGTGAAAGGCGTAATGCAGGTTGTAGACCACCCGGTTGTTCATCGTGCCCCCGTATTGCGGATGCGGGTGCAGCACGATCGCCAGCGGCGCGTCGGGCTTGGGCTGCGGGTGGTAGCGGCCTTCCAGGCGGCCTTCGGGTCCGGGGAAGATAAGCTCGGGCATGACACTCCTGTTCGGCTGCGCCCTGCGGCGGTGTGGCCCGGGCGGGTTCCTTGACGCAGCGGATGGCAGACCTTAGACGGAAATCTGGGACGCGCGACCGGATTTCGCAAGAAACGGCAGGGCGGGCTTAGCGCAGGGCGCGAGACGGCGTCAATCGGTCCCGCCCGTGATCACACGAGGGGCAGATGAAGCTTTCCACAAAGGGCCGCTATGCGATGGTCGCGCTGGTCGACCTGGCGACCAGTCCGGGGCGGCTGACGACGCTGGCGGCGATCTCGAAGCGGCAGAACATCTCGCTGCCCTACCTGGAACAGCTTTTCGTGCGCCTGCGCCGGGCCGGGCTGGTCGAAAGCGTGCGCGGCCCGGGGGGCGGCTACCGGCTGGCCCGCACGCCCGAAACGATTCGGGTGGCGGACATCCTGGGCGCGGTGGACGAGACGGTCAGCGCGCTGCATGTCGGCGCCGGCGCCTCGGGGGGGCAAAGCGGGACGCGGGCGCAGTCGCTGACCAACCGGCTGTGGGAAGGGCTGTCGGCCCATGTCTATGTCTTCCTGCACAACACGACGCTGGGCGACGTGGCGATGAACGGGCTGCTGCCCTGCCCCGCCGTCCCCGCGATCCTGTCGGTCGAGGACGAAGGCGCGCCCGCCTGATCCCCGCCACGGCAGGTCCTTTACGGCTGGCCTTTTACGGCAGGGATGCAACGCTTGCGGCGCGATTGTCGCCCCACACGCATTCTTGGGTTTGAAGGACCCCATGCGGCCCGATAATCGGGCGCAAACCCTTGAACGGACCTGACATGACCAAGCTGACCCTTGCCGCCGCCCTTGCCGTGATGACGCTGTCGGCCTGCGCCATCCAACCGCAGGCCACCGTTGGCCCGGACGGGCAGCCGATCCCGGTGGCCTACCGGATCTCGGCCCGCGACGCCGCCGAGATCCCGACGCGGGCGCTGACCCAGATCAACATGCTGCGGACCCAGCAGGGGTTGCAGGCGCTGGTGCTGAGCCCGCAACTGGGCGCGGCGGCGATGGCGCATTCGCGCGACATGTCGGCGCAGAACCGGGCCTGGCACTTCGGCTCGGACGGGTCGTCACCCCTGGACCGGGCGCGGCGGCAAGGGTATGCCGGGCGGCTGCTGGGCGAGGACATCTCGGAAACCTACGAGAACGAGATCGGCACCCTGAACGCCTGGATGCAGTCCCGCGACACCCGCGACATCCTGATGGACCCGGCGGCGCGCGAACTGGGCATGGGCTGGTTCCAGGAACCGACCAACAAGATCTGGTGGACGGTGCTGGTCGGCGCCTGACGGCACTGTCGGACCGGGGCGCTGCCCCATCGTCGTATACGACGATCCCGGGATATTTCTACGAAGAAGAAACACTAGGGCCGCGCCGCCAGGACGCGGCCCTGTTCGCGCGCGTCAGACGGTGACGTTCAGCGCGCCGCCGTCGAGGACAAGGTTCTGCCCCACGATGAACCGCGCCTGCTGCGCGCAGAGAAAGGCGCAGGCGGCGCCGAAATCCTCGGCCCGGCCATAGGTCCGGGTCGGGATCGTGGCTTCGCGCTGGCGGCGAGCCTCGTCGGGGGTGATCCCCTGGGCATTGGACACGCCCTGGTCCAGCGAGGTCGCACGGTCGGTGTCGTGAATGCCGGGCAGCAGGTTGTTCACGCAGACGCCCTTTTCGGCGACTTGCCGCGACATGCCGGCAACGAAGCCGGTCAGGCCGTTCCGGGCCGTGTTCGACAGGCCAAGCTGCGGGATGGGCGCGCGGACAGCGGCCGAGGTGATGTTGACGACCCGGCCCCAGTTGCGGTCCATCATGCCGGGCACTAGTGCCTGCATCAGCGCGATGGCCGACAGCATGTTGCCGTCGATGGCGCGGATGAAGTCCTCGCGGCTCCAGTCCGTCCAGATGCCGGGGGGTGGGCCGCCGGCGTTGGTCACGAGAATGTCGGCCTGCCCGCCCAGCGCCTCCAGCACCTGTGCGCGGCCTTCGGCGGTGGTGATGTCGGCGGCGACGGGAATGACGGTGACGCCGTGAGCTTCCGCGATCTCGCGGGCGGCCTGTTCCAGCGCCTCGGCCCCGCGCGCGTTGATCACGAGGTCCACGCCCTCGGCCGCCAGCGCCTCGGCGCAGCCGCGCCCCAGGCCCTTCGAAGCCGCGCAGACCAGCCCCTTCTTGCCCCTGATGCCCAGATCCATGGTCAACCCCTTTCGATGTGCTGGCCGAACGAACCCTTGTCCGCCTCCAAGGTCAAGTGCGCGTTAGAAGCAGAGGATCTCGGCCTCGGCCTCGGCGCGGCGCAGGTCGGCGACCATCATCTCCATCATCCCGCCGCCCCGGAACATGCCGGACCGCTCGCCGGTGGTCTGGCGCATCCGCAGCACCGTCTCGGCGGCGGCATAATCGTCAAAGGGCAGCACGTCGGCGATGGCGTCGATGGCGCAGGAACAGCGCTGCAGCGCATCCGGTGTCTCGCCATTGGCCGCCATGCAGGCGACCGCGTATTCGACGCGGCTGGCGGTCGGGTAGTCGTTCACCTCTTGCGCGGCCGCAGCGCCGGCGGCGAGCAGCCCCGACAGGGCGAAAGCGGCCCTCATTGCATCACCAGCGCATGGCGGTAGGGGGCGGGGGCGATCACCTGCCCCGCCATCTCGCGCGGGGTTTCCACGGCGACAGGCTGGCCCGTCTCGGCCACCATCTCACGGATGGGGGCAGTGGCGTCCTCGCCCATGACGAAGCGCAGTTCCAGCGCGGCGAAGCCGCCCATGCGTTCGGCGTTGGGGTCGCCGTCGAAGGGCCGCGCCACCACGGTGGTGACGCCGCCTTCCCGCTGGACCGAGCCGCCCCGGAACACCGCGTCCTTGATGCGGTTGCGGATGTAATGGGGATTGCCGCCGGTCAGGGTCGCCATGTCGCGGACGGTGTTTTCAAGAAAGAGGATCACCACCGGATCGCCGCCCGAGACCGGAAAGGGGCCGATCCTGCGGCTGGTCTCGCCCGCCGACTGTTCAAGCTGCAGCACCGGCTTGCCATCCGAGGTATCGCTGGCTTCGGACAGCACCAGCCGGCCGTCGCGGATCTGGCGGAAGCCGGGCAGCGCCGGGCCTTCCTGCGTCTCGGCCCAGGTCAGGGTCCGCGCGCCCAAGGCCCAGGGGCCACGTTCGGCAAAGATCAGGTCGCCCGCCTCGCTGGCGGCAAGCGGCGCGGCGAGGCCGCAGGCCAGCAGCGCGGCGGCCAGTCCTGCGCGCAGGCTTTTCAGGTATCGCATCGGGTCTCCTCCGTTGCGGGTCACGATGAAGCGGCGCCCGGCACTTGCCAAGCCCCTGCCTGCCCGCGCATCCGTCAGCGTGAGAGCACCCGCAGCAGGATCGCGCCCAGTTCCTCGGGGCGGACCGGCTTTTCGACCAGCGGCACGTCCAGCGCGGCGCAGTCGCGGGCGATCTGCGGGTCGCGCTGGGCCGTCACCATCACCGCGGGCACCCGCTGGCCGGCGGCGGCGCGCAGCGCCCGGATCGCGGCCATGCCGGTATCGCCGTTGTCGAGGTTGTAGTCGGCCAGGATCACGTCGGGCGGATCGTCCTGCCCCATCGCCGCCAGCGCCTCGGCGGTGCCGCCGGTCGCGCGCACGACCATGCCGAAGCGTCCGGCCAGCATCAGCTCATACCCCCGCCGCATGGCCGCGTCGTTTTCCACGATCAGCGCCACGCGGGCGCGCAGGGCGTGGGGGGCGGCATCCGGGCATCCCTGACACTCGCCCTTGGGCTGGACCGGCGGCAGGCCGACGCGGAAGACGGTGCCGCGGCCGGGCTGGCTCTCCACCTCCAGCGGGTGGCCCAGCTTGACGCAGGCCCGGCGCACGATCGACAGGCCCAGGCCCATGCCCTGCGGCCCGCCGTCGCGCACGGCGCGCTGGAACTCGTCGAAGATGCGGGCGCGGTCGGATTCGCTGATGCCGGTGCCGCTGTCGTGCACCTCAAGCCAGATCAGCCCGGCGCGGCGGCGGACGCCCACGACCACGCCACCGCTTTCGGTATACTTGATCGCGTTCGACACAAGGTTCTGGGCGATGCGGCGCAGGAATGTCGGGTCGCTGTCCACCACCGCCGAGGTCGGCACGAAGCTGAGCCGCAGCCCCGCGGCCTCGGCCATCGGCGCGTATTCGACGGCGAGGCGGCGGAACAGGGTGTCGAGTTCGACGGGCTTGCGGTGGAACTCGATCCGCTGGCTGTCCAGCCGGCTGATGTCGAGAACGGCGTGCATCAGTTCCTCGACCGACTCGAAGGCCCCGGCAAGGCGGCCCGCAAGCTCCTGCTGCAGAGGGTCGAGGTTCGTGTCGGTCAGCGCCGACAGGAACAGCCGGGCGGCAGCCAGTGGCTGCAGCAGGTCGTGGCTGGCCGCGCGCAGGAAGCGGGTCTTGGACCGGTTGGCCTCCTCGGCCGCCGCGCGGGCCACGGCGAGGTCGCGGTTCTTTTCCGACAGGTCCGCAAGCGCCTGTTCAAGATCGCGGGTGCGGGCCAGCGCCTCGCGTTCCAGGGCCACGGCGGCCTGGAACATCGACCAGGCGGAACCGCGCGTTTCCTCAAGCCGGTCCACGCGCTCGATCAGCACCTCGGCGATGCGTTCCAGCTTTTCGGCGCGCCGGACGGGATCGTCACTGTTTCTCAGCATTGCGGCGGGTCAGGCTCCATCAGCGCCAGGCCGACAAAGGTCTGGTTGACATGCATCCCGCTCATCTGCTCGCCATAGGTGTTGAAGCCGCAGACGCGGTAGCGGTGAAACAGGTCGGCCATCGCCTCGGTCATGCCGGCCTGTTCCACCGCCAGCCTTCGCAGGATGCAGTCAAAGCCCAGCACGATCAGCGGCGGGCGCGGCAGGGCGTCCAGCGCGTCGGCAAAGCCCGCGGTCACGTCGCCCGCCTGCCCCAGCGTCAGAACGGTTCCCGGTTCCACCGCCGACATCAGGCGCAGACTGCCCGTCTCGCCGACCTCGCTGATGGCGCGGACGTGATAACGGCGGCCCGTCTTCAGCAGCAGCGGGTGGCGGGCGAAATCGGCGCGTTTCAGGTGGTCGGGGTCGAGGCCCGCAAGGCGGGCGTATTCCTGGGCGGCGGGTTCGGCGTTCAGTTCGAGGATCTCGCGCTTGCAGGGATCGGCATGGGTGACGACAGCGCGCCGGGGGGTCGGGGCGAAATGGGCAAAGCTGACCTCGGACACCGACAGCACCGTTTCGACCAGCACGAAGACGGCGGCGCCGGGGACCACCTCGCCGTCGAGGATCTGGCAGCTATCCTGGAAATCCGGCCCATCGCCGGCCGAGCCGCCCACCACCGGCAGGCCGGGGAAGGCAGCGTCGAGGGTCGAGACCAGCACGTCCTCGTTGCAGGCGGTGCCGTCGGCCAGAAGGATGCCGAACTGCGCGCGGGCAGGGTCGGGCGCGAAGCCGTCGCGCAACTGGCGCAGTTGCGACAGCCAGGCCGAGACCGGGATCGACGACTGGTCGGCCAGCGCCAGCGCGCCCACCCGGAAGGCGGGGCGGGGAAAGCCGATGGCGACCACGGTGCCACGCTGGTAGCCCTGCGCGCCGATCTCGCCCGCCGAGGAACAGCCGGCGATGCGGGTGCCCGGCAGCATCCCGGTCAGTTCGCCCGCGATCCCGCCCAGCGCCGCCTTGGGCGAGCCGAACATCAGCACCAGTGCCGGGTCGCAGCCGGAGAGCCCGCGCGCCAAGGCTGCGGCGCCGCCCGGATCGTCGGCCTGGACGCTGACCGTGACGGGCGCAAGGCCGGCGACTGTCATCGCGCTCAGCCCGGCTCGAACAGGCGGGCGCTGTTGGCCAGCAGCACGGCCTGTGTGCGGCGGCGGGCGTTGATCTTGGACATGATCGCGGTGATGTGGGTCTTGACCGTCGCCTCGGCGATCGACAGCTCGTAGCTGATTTCCTTGTTGGCCTTGCCTTGGCAGATCAGCCGCAGGATCTTCATCTGCTGCGGCGTCAGCGTGGCGAAGCGGCGGGCAAGCTCGGCCCGCGCGTCCTCCTCGGTCCCGCCATCCTCGGGCTCGTAGCCCTCGGGCGTGACGCGCTCGCCCTCCCACATGCGGCGCAGGCTGTCCACCAGCGCCTCGCGGCCCAGCGACTTGGAAATATAGCCCTGCGCCCCCGCGGCGATGGCGGCCGAGATCATGGCGTTTTCCAGATCGGCCGAGATCATGGTGATCGGCACGTCCGGCAACTGCCGGCGCAGGGTGACGATGCCTTCCGCTCCCCGCGCATCGGGCAGGTTGAGGTCCAGGATCACCGCGTCGGGCGCCCCGTGGGTGCGGATTTGTTCCACGGCGGCGGCAAGGCTGCGCGCCGTCCGCACGGTCTTGCGGCCGAAGCTGATCTTCAGCGTCAGGGCCAGCGCGTCGCACATCAGCGGGTGGTCATCGACGATCAGGATGTCCTTGACGCGGTCGGCGGACAGGCGGGGCCGCGCGGGGGCGGGTGCGGTGCCGGTCCCGCGGTCGGGCTCGGCGTTCTGGCTGGCTGTTGTCATGGTTCTTCCTCCCCGGTCGGGCGCATCGGCGGGGACGCGGTCCCGGGCTTCAGTCTAGGACCATGCGTCCCATGCGCAAGCCCGTGTCGACCGGCCCGCAGGGCCTTGGGGCGCAGCCCCGCGGGTGCTGGCGCGGGGCTACCAATGCCAGTCGCTCAGCGTGCGGTCGATCAGCCCGTGGCTGACGAATGTCCGCCCGCCGTTCTCGTATCCCGTCGGCGGCAGCCCGCCGTCCAGCCCGATATCCTTGCGCAGATAGTCGGGCATCGTCTGCAGCCGGGCGATTTCCGCCCGGTGCCGCGCCCGCGTCCGCCGCGCGGCCCAGAAGCCGCGCAGCCGCCATCCCCGCGTGGCCGGCGCCACGCCGCATTCCATAACCGTTGCCATGTCGCTGATCCTTCACATCAGGCTTGATGCCTGATCCGAAGATGCCCACTCTGCCGTTATTGCGCCAATCATGGCTCGGCATGGGGGCATAAGCCCGGCTGATGGAAAACCTGCCTCCGCTGGCGGCGCTGCGCGTTTTCGAATCGGTCGCGCGGCACCTGTCCTTCACCGCCGCCGCCCGCGACCTGGGGATGACGCAGGCGGGAGTCAGCTACCAGGTCCGGCTGCTGGAAGAGCGGCTGGGCGGGCCGCTGTTCCTGCGCAAGCCGAAGGGGATCGAGCTGACCGCGCTGGGCGCGCGCCTTGCGGGACCGACGCGCGAAGCCTTCGACCTGCTGCGCGCGGCCTATGCGCCGCAGGCCGAGGCGGATTCGCTGTCGATTTCCACCCTGCAGACTCTGGCCGGGAACTGGCTTTCGCAGCGGCTGGGGCACTTCCAGTCCGAGAACCCGCATCTGTCCGTGCGGATGGAAGCCTCGGACCACCTTGTCGATTTCGCCCGCGAGGATATCGACGTGGCGATCCGCTTCGGCGACGGGAACTGGCCGGGGCTGGCGGCGCAGAGGCTGTTCACCGTCGATTTCACGCCGATGCTGTCGCCCGCCCTGATCGCGCGGCACGGGCCGCTGACTGGCCCCGAGCAGATCGTGCCCCTGCCCTGGATCGCCCGCGACGATCCCTCATGGGGCATCTGGCTGGCGGCGGCCGGGGTGCGGCTGTCCTGCGACGACCCGCCCCGCCCCTCGCTGACGCTGGGCACCCAGATCCACGAGGCGCGGCTGGCGATGGCGGGCAATGGCGTGGCGATGCTGACGCCGCGCTTCTTCCGCTTTGAACTTGCCGCCGGGGCGCTGGTGCAGCCCTTTGCGCTGACCGCGACGGACGGCAAGGCCTATTGGCTGGTCCACCCGCCCGCGCGGCGCAACCGCCCCGCGATCCGCGCCTTCCGCCGCTTCCTGCTGGCCGAGGTGGCAGGGGACGGCGCCTAGAGCGCCGTCCAGCCCCCGTCCACGGAGATCGTCGTGCCGGTGACCTGCGTCGCCGTCTCGGAACACAGGAACACCGTGGTGCCGCCGATCTGCTCGACCGTGGCGAACTCGCCCGAGGGCTGGCGGGCGAGCATCACCTTGGCGATGACCTCCTCGCGGCCCATGTTGTGGGTCTTCATCTGGTCGGGGATCTGCGCCTCGATGATGGGCGTCAGCACGTAGCCGGGGCAGATGGCGTTGCAGGTGATCGGATCGGTCGCGGTTTCCAGCGCCGTCACCTTGGTCAGCCCGACGACCCCGTGCTTGGCCGCCACATAGGCCGACTTGAAGGGCGAGGCTGTCAGGCCATGGGCCGAGGCGATGTTGACCACCCGCCCCCAGCCCGCAGCCCGCATCATCGGCAGCGCCGCGGCGGTGGTGTGGAAGGCGCTGGACAGGTTGATGGCGATGATCGCGTCCCATTTTTCCGCCGGGAACTCGGGGATCGGGGCGACGTGCTGGATGCCCGCGTTGTTCACCAGGATGTCGCAGCGGCCCGCGCTTTCCACCAGCCGGCGGCAGTCCTCGGCCTTGCTCATGTCGGCCTGGATGTAGCGGACGGTCACGCCATGCTCGGCCGAAAGCCGCTTTGCCAGCGCGTGATCCTCGGGGGTGTCGGTGAAGCTGTTGATGACCACGTCGGCGCCCGCCGCCGCCAGCGCCTCGGCCACGCCCAGCCCGATGCCGCTGTTCGATCCGGTGACGACCGCCGCCTTGCCCGCCAGAATCCTGTCCGCCATGTCCTGCACCCTTCATTCGCGTTGCGCCGCGACCTTAGCGCAGGAAAGCGCATCCGCCAGCCCCCTGCCGGAACGTCTCGCGCCGCCTGCCGGAACCGGGGCGTTCGCCGTCCGTTCGATTCCCGGCCGATCCGATGGAGGACGACGATCATGGCGCATCACGGCAACAGGAACGACGACGACCTCGGCCGCGCGCTGCTGAAGGGGACGGTGGCGGCGGTCGCGGCCACGGTGGCGCTGGACCGGCTGGACTGGTTCATGTGGAACAACCTCAGCCCCGAGACCCGCCAGCGGACCCGCAGCGTCCGCCCCGAGGGGCTGGACCCCGGCCACCTGATCGCCCGCAAGGCGGCCCGCGCGCTGGGCACCGACATCAAGCCGCAGGGCCGGGACAACCAGCATCCCGCCGGGGTCGCCGTTCATCTTGCCATCGGCATGGTGCCAGCGCTGGCCTATGCGGCCCTGCGGAACCGCGCCCCTTCGCTGACCGCGGGGGGCGGGACGCTGTTCGGGCTGGGGATGTTCGCCCTCCATGACGAGGGGATGAACACTGCCAGCGGCCTTGGCGCGCGGCCCGCGGAATATCCATGACAGGCCCATGCGCGGGGCCTGGTCGCGCATCTGGTCTATGGCGCGGTGCTGGAAGGCACGCTGCGGCTGCTGGACGGGCCGACCGGACGACGCCGCCGGCACCGCTGAGCGCAAACATCCCAAGGTTGTTTTTCACTTGCGCAAAGACTGCATCCAGACAAAAAAGGCGCCCGCACGAAGCGGGCGCCAAGTCTGAGGCAGGTTTCATACAGGCAAGAAACCTATCGAGCAGTGAGTTCGATATACGCCCAAGACCTCGCGAGGCCAAGGCCTTCGTTTGCCGGGAGGTTAAGGCAGAGGTAGTGTCCGGCTGAGAACCGGCAACCAAGCCGTGCAGAGCGGGACAGGCGACCATGCGAATCCTCAAGTTTGTTAAAGATTTCGCGACCGGGCGCCGAATGCGCGGCATCTTGCTGGGGCTGGCGACTGTTGCAGCGATGCCGCTGGCAAGTGCTGCCGAACCCTCCCATGCCCTTGCAATGTTTGGAGAACCGGCGCAGCCGCCGGACCTGCGGCAGATGCCCTACGCCAACGCCGCCGCCCCGAAAGGCGGAATGATTCGTTTCGCCGAACCCGGAAATTTCGATTCTCTCAAGCCCTGGGTTCTGAAAGGCAACCCGGCCTGGGCGGTCGGCGTGCATGTCGCGGAACCGCTGATGCTGCGGTCCCTGGACGAGCCTTTCACGCTGTATTGTCTTTTGTGCGAGACCGTTGAAACGAATCAGGACCGCTCTTGGGTCGCCTTTACGTTGCGTCCCGAGGCCCGGTTTTCCGACGGCTCGCCGGTCACGGTCGAGGATGTGATCTGGTCCTTCCAGACCTTGGGGACCGAGGGGCATCCGCGCTATGCCGGGGCTTGGGCCAAGGTCGCCTCGATCAGCCGGACGGGGGAACGCTCGCTCAGGATCGAGTTCTCGGAACAGGACCGAGAGCTTCCGCTGCTGATGGGACTGCGCCCGGTTCTGAAGAAGGCCCAGTGGGACGGCCGGGATTTCGCCGCCTCGTCGCTGGAGGTGCCGGTGGGGTCGGGGCCTTACGTCGTGGACCGGGTCGATCCGGGCCGGTCCATCAGCTTCCGCCGCAACCCCGACTACTGGGGGCGCGACCTGCCCCTGACGCGGGGGATGCACAACTTCGACACCATCCGCTACGATTATTTCGCCGACAGCAGCGCCATGTTTCAGGCTTTCAAGGCCGGGGCGGTCGATGTCTGGCGCGAATTCAGCCCGGTCAAATGGGCGACGGAATACAACTTCCCGGCCATGACCAGCGGCCGGGTCGTCAAGTCCGAGATCCCGCACCGCAGGCCATCCGGCATCATGGGGCTGGCGATGAACACCCGCTCGCCCCTGTTTTCCGACTGGCGGGTGCGCGAGGCGATGATCCTGGCCTTCAACTACCGCTTCATCAACCAGACCCTGACCGGCGGCACCGATCCCCGGATCACCAGCTATTTCGCCAATTCCGACCTTGCCATGCGCCCCGGCCCGCCCGAGGGGCGCGAGGCTGCGCTGCTGGCCCCCTTTGCGGCCGAGGTGCCGCCCGGCACCTTCCAGGGCTATGCCCTGCCGCCCGGTTCCGACCGGATGCTGGACCGCGCGTCGCTGCGCGAGGCGATGCGGCTGCTGGCCGAGGCGGGCTGGACCGTGCGCGACGGGGTTCTGAGGAACGCCGAGGGGCTGGTCTTCGCGCCTGAAATCGTGCTGAACCAGTCGGGCAGCGCCATGCGCGCCGGGTCCGAGGTCCAGCAGATCGTCGACATCTACACCGAGGCCCTGCGGCCGCTGGGGATCGAACCGCGCGTTACGGTGCTGGACAGCGCCCAGTATGTGGAACGCACCAACCGCTTCGCCTTCGACATGAGCTGGTATGAACGCGGGCTGTCGCTGTCGCCGGGCAACGAGCAGGCGCTTTACTGGGGATCGGCCAGCGCCGACCAGCAGGGTTCGCGCAACTGGATGGGGGTCAGGTCACCCGCGGTGGATGCGATGATCGCCGAGGCGGTGAACGCGGAAACCGAGGCCAGGCATGTCGCCGCCATCCGCGCGCTCGACCGGCTGCTGACCACGGGCCGCTATGTGATCCCGGTCAGCTATTCGCCGGTCAGCCGCATCGCCCATGCCTCGTGGCTGCGCTATCCGGCGCGGCCCACCGAATACGGCGACTGGCCGGGGTTCCTGCCGGACCTGTGGTGGTCGGAACGGGCGGACGACTGAGCCTCAGCGGCTTTCGTTGTCGCCGTCGTCGGGATAATCGTCGTCATCCCCGAAGCGGGCATCGTCCGAGTATTCGTCCTCGCCCTCGCCCACATACTTACCCGACAACGCGATCGAGTGATTGTCGTGCAGCGGGTCCATCACGATGTCCGAAGGGATTTCCCCGGCAAGCCATTGCTTGATCTCGTCGCGGGCTTCCTCGGGCTCCTGCTGGGTGATCTCGGCGATGTAGCGGACAAAGGCGCGCTGGTCGCCGTCGATCTCGTCCAGCATCGATTCCTCGGCATCCTCCCATTTCTCAAGAATGGCCTCGTAGAAGGCAGACCAGTTCGCCTGCACATGGGTCCATCTCATCGCTTGATCTCCATCCGGTTGAGCGGGCTGGCCGCCTTCCTGCCCCAAACCGCGGCAAGGGGACGCGGTTCCCTTGCGCGGGTCAGACCGGACGGATCAGCTTGCGTTCCAGGACGCGCAGAACGGTGGCCAGGTCATGGCCGCGGCGCAGGATCTGGCCGTCCATGGCCACGACCGAATACATCCCCTGCGCATTCCTCAGCTTCGGCCGCTTCTCGATGCGGTAAAGCGGGTTCTCGGCCGCGCGGCGGAAGACGGAGAACACCGCCATCTCGCGCAGAAAGGACAGGCCGTAGTCGCGCCATTCCCCGGCCGCGACCATCCGGCCGTAAAGCGACAGGATCACCCCCAGTTCCTGCCGGTCGAAGGAAACGACATCGGGCGCGGGGCCGGGCGGAGGCAGGGGATGGACCGTCATGCCCCCAGCGTGACACCGCGCCGGAATGCGATCAACGGGCAAAATGCGGGTCGCCGCCGCGTCGGCCCGCAAAGCCCTCGCATGGAAACGGGCGGCCCCGTCCGGGACCGCCCGCGCCTTGCCTGCCGGTCAGGGTCGCCTCAGTAGCAGGCGACCTTCTCGATCCGGCCCGAGGCGCCGATCTCGATGTTCATGCGGTCGGGGCGGAAATCCATCGTGACCGCGTCGCCGGGGTTGATGACCCGGGTGCCGGCCTTCAGCATCATGTCGCGCAGCACGGTGGCGGGCTGGCCGATCAGGCCTTGCAGCGCCGAGGCGTTGCACTGGTCGGTGTCGGGTTCCTCGACCGGAACGAGGATCGGCTGGACGCAGGCGGCCAGCGCCAGCAGGGGAAGAAGGGCAAGCGCGCGCATCGTCGTTTCCTTTTCGGTCAGCCGCAATCGACGGCCTGGATGTTGCCGGCGGAGTCCAGGCGGAACACCAGCCGCAGCGGATCATACTCCTGCGGCTCGATCCCGCGGTATTCAACGATGCGATATTCCCGCGTGATGCCGAGCGTCGGGATCGCCGCGCCGGGCTGACCGATGGCGCTGCGGTAGGTTCCCGCCTTGCAGCCGTCGGGTTCGCGCGATTGCAGACCGGCGACGCCGGTGACGGTCGGGACGGCCACCGGGGCCGGGTCGATGACGACCGGCGCGGGCGGCGGGACGGCCACGCAGCCAGCCAGCATGGCGGTGGTCAGGGCAAGGGCGGTCAGTCTTGTCATCGCATCAACCGTTGTTGGAGTCTGTTCGTCGGGCGGCCTGTTCCGGCGCTTTCCGGGTCCGGCCACTATAAGCGGGGGTCCGGCAGCCGGAAAGCATGCGCGGGATCACAGGGTTGCAAGGTGGCGCCCCTGTCACAATCGCGCATCAGCAGGCGGTTTCAGCCGGCGAAATCCGCGATGGCCTGCCAGACCTGATCAAGCTGATCCGCCGTGATGCAATAGGGCGGCATGACATAGACCGTGTTCCCCAAGGGCCGCAGCAGCACACCGCGATCCAGCGCATGGGCCCGCAACCGCGGCCCCACCGCGGCGAGATAGCCCGCCGCATCCACCCTCAGGTCGATGGCGGCGATGGTGCCGGTCTGGCGGGCGTTGGTGAAGGGGCTGCCACGGGCGATTGCCTGCAGCCGCTCGGCCTGCATGGCAGCGACCGCGTCGAGTTGCGCCTGCATCCCGTCTGCCGCCCAGATGCGGGCGTTC
The DNA here is from genome assembly GCF_016617715.1 of Paracoccus sp. MC1862. Lineage (NCBI taxonomy): Bacteria > Pseudomonadati > Pseudomonadota > Alphaproteobacteria > Rhodobacterales > Paracoccaceae > Paracoccus > Paracoccus sp. MC1862. Next base: position 2,311,657 of record NZ_CP067225.1, read on the forward strand.
GCCAGCCCCGCCGCGCAGGCGAGGGGGTTGGCCGTGTAGCTGGAGGAATGGAAAAATGTGCGGCTGCGGTCCTCGGACCAGTGGGCCTGAAAGATGTCCTCGGTCGCCAGCGTGGCCGCCAGCGGAATCGCGCCGCCGGTCAGGCCCTTGGACGTGCAGAGGATGTCCGGCGAGACCCCCGCGTGATCGCAGGCCCAGGTCCGGCCGGTGCGGCCCCAGCCGGTCATCACCTCGTCGGCGATCATCAGCACGCCGTGGCGGTCGCAGATGCGGCGGATGCCGTCCAGCACCTGCGGGTCATACATCCGCATCCCGCCCGCGCCCAGCACCAACGGTTCAAGGATGATGGCGGCCATGTCGCCACCCGCAGCCATCGCCTCGAAGGCGGAAAGGGTTTCCGCGCCGTCTCCTTCCGGGAAGGGCAGCCTGTCCACGGCGAACATCAGCGGCTCGTAGGCCGCGTTGAAAACGCCGCGCTCGCCCACGCTCATGGTGCCGATGGTGTCGCCGTGATAGCCGTCCTGCAGAACGGCAATGCGGTGGCGCGGGCGGCCGGTATTGCGCCAGAAGCCCAGCGCCATCTTCAGCGCGACCTCGACGCTGGTCGAGCCGCTGTCGGAGTAGAAGACGCGTGTGAGTCCCTTCGGCGCCAGTGCCACCAGTTCGCGGGCAAGGGATTCGGCGGGTTCATGGGTCAGCCCGGCGAAGATCACCTGATCCAGCGTTTCCGAGGCTTCGCGGATCGCCTGCATGATGGGCGGATGGCTGTGGCCGTGGGTAATGACCCACCAGCTTGAGATCGCGTCGATCAGGAGGCCGTGGTCGGTCTCGATGATCGCCCCATGGGTGCGCCGCACGACCGGAGGCTCGGGCTCGGTCGCGTGCTGGGTGAAGGGGCGCCAGACGGGCGAGTCGCTCATGTGAAATCCTGCGGGTCGAAGGCGGCCTGCATCGCGGCGCGCAAGGCGTCGGGCGTCAGCGGATCAAGGCGCGGCAGCCGCCCCAGCACCCGCGCGCCGGTCAGGTCGGCGATGGTGGCGATGTTGTCGGGGTTGTCGTCGCCCACGAATGCGATGCCGTGCACGGGCACGCCCCGCGCGCGCAGGGATTCGACGGCGGTGACGCTGTGGCTGATCGTCCCCAGTCCCGTGGTCGCCACCAGCACAACGGGGATACCCCAGCGGGCGAAGAGGTCGGCCGACAGAAGCTGCCGGGTGATCGGCACCAGCACGCCCCCCGCCCCCTCGATCACCAGCGGGTCGGCGTCGGGGAGTGTCCAGGTGTCCGGCTCCAGGGTCACGCCCGCGAGTTCCGCCGCGCGATGGGGCGACAGCGGCACGGGCAGGATCGCGAGGCTGCCGTGGATGCGCGCGCCGGTCATCCCATGAACGAAGGCGGCGTCGCTGCCCTTTGGCGCGGGACCATGCCCCGTGACACCGGTCTGCACGGGCTTCCAGTAATCCGCGCCGATCAGTCCGGTCAGCCCGGCGGCGAAGACGGTCTTGCCGATGTCGGTCCCGGTGCCGGTGATCACGAAGCGGGCCATGCGTCCTCCAGCACCTCGGCCAGCCGGGTGACATCGGCAGGTCGGGCATTCAGCGTCAGTGACACCCGCAAGCGGCAGGTGCCGGGGGGCACGGTTGGCGGGCGGATGCCGCGCACGTCCAGCCCCTCGGATTGCAAACGGGCGGCGAGGCGCATCGTGGGCTCCTCGGCCCCCACGATCAGCGGCGCGATCTGGCTGCCCGAGGGCGGCAGATGCGGCAGCCGCCGCGCCAGTTCCGCCGTGAACAGGTCGATCAGGCCCTGCAGCGCCGCGCGCCGCTCGGGCTCGTCACGCAGGATCGCCAGCGCCTCGGTCGCCGCCACGGCCATCAGCGGCGAGGGAGCCGTGGCGAAAATGAAGGGCCGCCCGCGGTTCACGATGACGTCCCGCAAGACCCGCGGCAGGGTCAGCACCGCGCCCGAGCCGCCCAGCGCCTTGCCCAGCGTGTGCAGGGTGACGACGTTCTCGCGGCCTTCCAGCGCATGGGACAGCCCGCGTCCGTCAGGCCCCCAGACGCCGGTGGCGTGGGCCTCGTCCACCACAAGGAAGCCCTCGCGGTCGGCCAGCGGCGCGAGGGCGTCCAGCGGCGCGCGGTCGCCGTCCATGCTGTAAAGGCTTTCGACGCAGATCCAGACCGCGCCCTTGCCCCCCTTCGCGCGCCAGCCCGCGATCACCTCGGCCGCGTGGCCCGCATCGTTGTGGCGGAACTCGGCAACCTCGGCGCGGGTCAGCCGCGCGCCCTCACGCGTCGAGGCATGGGACAGCCCGTCCATCAGCAGCAGGTCGCCACGCTGGGGCAGGGTCGCCAGCACCGCCACGTTGGCCTGATAGCCGCCGCCCAGCATCAGCGCGGACTCGGCCCCGAAGAAGCGCGCGGCGGTGTCCTCGAAGCCCTCGTGCCACTCGGTATTGCCCCGCAGCAGGCGGGAACCGGCAGCGCCGACCGGCACGCCTTCCTCCAGTGCGCGGCGCACGGCATTGGCCAGCCGCAGCGAGCCCGCAAGGCCGATGTAGTCGTTCGACGCGAAATCCACCCCCGCGCGCCCGATCAGCCGCCGCGTCCGCCCGCCCGCCGCGATGGCGTCGAGGTCCGCGCGGAAGGGCGCGAGCCGGTCCTTTGCAGAAACGCTCACCGCAGGATCGGCACCGGCATCTCGCCCGGTGCGGGCGCGGCCACGTCCTCGGGCGCGTGTTCCCAGGCGACCATCGGCTGCATCCCCAGCTTGGCCAGCAGCTTCATGTCATGGTCGTCGCCGGGGTTCGCCGCCGTCAGCAGCGTGTCGCCCATGAAGATCGAGTTCGCCCCCGCGAAGAAACACAGCGCCTGCATTTCGTCCGACATCTCGGTCCTGCCCGCCGACAGCCGCACATGGCTTTGGGGCATCATGATCCGCGCCAGCGCAATCGTGCGGATGAAGGCGATGGGATCGACGGGGGCCGCGTTTTCCATCGGAGTTCCCGGAATGGCGATCAGCAGGTTGATCGGCACCGACTCCGGCGGCTCGGGCAGGTTCGCCAGCGTCACCAGCATCTCGACGCGGTCCTGTTGGCCTTCGCCAAGGCCGATGATGCCGCCGGAACACACCTTGATGCCGCTGTCGCGCACCACCGCCAGCGTCTCCAGCCGGTCGGCATAGGTTCGGGTCGTGACCACGTTGGCGTAATGCGACTCGGACGTGTCCACGTTGTGGTTGTAGTAATCCAGCCCCGCGTCCTTCAGCCGCCGCGCCTGTCCGGCGTCCAGCATCCCCAGCGTCATGCAGGTCTCCATCCCCAGCGCCTTGACGCCTTCCACCATGGCGAGAACCGCGCCCATGTCGCGTTCCTTGGGGCTGCGCCAGGCCGCGCCCATGCAGTAGCGGGTGGCGCCCGCCGCCTTGGCCTTCGCGGCCTCGGCAATCACGCGCTGGACCTCGATCAGCTTGGAGGCCGACAGGTCCGAGCCGTGCCGCGCGGACTGGCTGCAGTAGCCGCAATCTTCGGGGCAACCGCCGGTCTTGATCGACAGCAGCCGCGACAACTGGATTCGGTTGGGGTCGAAGTGCTGGCGATGCACCGTCTGGGCCTGGAACAGCAGGTCCATGAAGGGCTGGTCGATGACGGCCCGCGCCTCGGCCGCGGTCCAGTGCCTGCGTCCGGTCACGGGGGCAACAGTGGGAGCGTTCATGGCGGCCTCTCGTCTGGTCTGCCCCGCCGGTTAGCAGCAACGCCGCCGCCTGTCCAACGGACGCTGCGCCATCCGCGGCGTTTCCGATTGACGCCGCACGGGGCTTTTCCTGTAATCCCGCCAGACCCAACGGGAGAAAGCCGCCATGACCCTGACCCTTCGCCTGGCGAGCGCCGCGCTGGCGCTGTCTACCGCCGCCGCCTGGGCCGAGCCCGCGCTGGTCTTCGACCTCGGCGGCAAGTTCGACAAGTCCTTCAACGAGGCCGCCCATATCGGCGCGACCCGCTGGAAGGAGGAAACCGGGGGCAGCTACAAGGAACTGGAAATGCAGTCCGAGGCCCAGCGCGAGCAGGCGCTGCGGCGGCTGGCCGAGTCCGGGCTGAACCCCATCGTGACCACGGGCTTCGCCTTTGGCGAGGTGCTGAACAAGGTGGCCCCCGACTATCCCGACACCCGCTTCGTCATCATCGACACGGTGGTGGACCAGCCGAACGTCCAGTCCAACGTCTATGCCGAACCCGAGGGGTCCTATCTCGCGGGGATTCTGGCGGGGATGGCGTCGCAGACCGGCACCGTCGGCTTCATCGGCGGCATGGACATCCCGCTGATCCACAAGTTCCGCTGCGGCTACGCCGAGGGCTTCAAGTCCGTGCGGCCGGACGGCAAGGTGATCACCAACTTCACCGGCACCACGCCTGCGGCCTGGAACGACCCTGTGAAGGGCGGCGAGCTTGCCCGCGCGCAGAAGGCGCAGGGCGCGGACGTGATCTATGCGGCGGCGGGCGGCACCGGCATCGGGGTCCTGCAGGCCGCGGCGGACGAGGGCATCCTGTCCATCGGCGTCGATTCCAACCAGAACCACCTGCATCCGGGCAAGGTGCTGACCTCGATGGTCAAGCGCGTGGACAATTCGGTCTACGAGGCGTTCACGGCGGGCGAGGCGGTCGAGCCGGGCGTCAAGCTGATGGACCTCAAGGCCGACGGCGTGGGTCTGGCGATGGATGAAAACAACGCGCCCCTCATCACGCCCGAGATGACCGCCGCCGTCGAGGAGGCCAAGGCCAAGATCATCGCCGGGGAAATCGTGCCGCATGACTACATGACCGACAACGCCTGCCCGGCGGACTGACGGCGCATGGTCACCCCGGCCCCCGCGCCGCCCGCGATCGAGCTGCGCGGGATCTCCAAGGCCTTCGGGCCGGTGCAGGCCAACCGCGACATCAGCCTGGTCGTGCCCTCGGGCACGATCCACGGCATCGTGGGGGAAAACGGCGCGGGCAAGTCCACGCTGATGTCGATCCTTTACGGCTTCTACCGGCCGGACGCGGGGCAGATCATGGTCGGCGGGCGCGACGCCGGGATCACCGACAGCCAGTCGGCGATCCGGGCGGGGATCGGCATGGTCTTCCAGCATTTCAAGCTGGTGCCCAACTTCACGGTGGTCGAGAACGTCATCCTCGGGGCCGAGGACGGGGCGCTGCTGGCGCCTTCGGTGACGCGGGCGCGCAAGGAGTTGCGGCGGCTCGCGGCGGAATACCAGTTGAACGTGAACCCCGATGCGGTGGTGGAAACCCTGTCGGTCGGCCACCAGCAGCGGGTGGAAATCCTCAAGGCGCTGTACCGGCAGGCCGACATCCTGATCCTCGACGAACCGACAGGCGTGCTGACCCCGGCCGAGGCGGACCACCTGTTCCGCATCCTCAAGGGCCTGCGGGATCGTGGCAAGACGGTGATCCTGATCACCCACAAGCTGCGCGAGATCATGGAGATCACCGACAACACCAGCGTCATGCGGCGCGGCGAGATGGTGGCGACGGTGCCCACACGCGAAACCTCGCCCGAGGCGCTGGCCGAACTGATGGTCGGCCGCAAGGTGCTGCTGCGGGTGGACAAGGCACCTGCCGCGCCGGGCGCGCCGGTGCTGGAACTGGGCGGGCTGCGGATGGTGGACCGGGCGGGGGTGGAGCGGCTGCGCGGCATCGACCTGACGGTGCGGGCGGGCGAGATCCTCGGGATCGCGGGCGTCAGCGGCAATGGGCAGACGCAGCTTCTGGACATTCTTGGGGGCTATCCCGAGGCGGGTGCGCAGGTCACGGGCACCGCCCGGGTCGCGGGCCGTCCCCTGGCGCTTTCCGGCACCGACGCCCGGGCGCGGCGTCAGTTGGGGATCGCCAATATCCCCGAGGACCGGCAGGCCGAGGGACTGGTGATGGAGTTCTCGGCCTGGGAGAACACGGTCCTCGGCCACCACCGCGAGGGCGGGGCGCTGATGGACAACGTCGCCATCCGCAGCAAAGCCGCCGCCAAGATGGAGCGTTTCGACGTCCGCCCCCGCGACCCCGACCTGCCCGCCCGCAATTTTTCCGGCGGCAACCAGCAGAAGATCGTGGTCGCACGTGAAATCGAGAGCCGCCCGATTCTGCTGCTGGTGGGCCAACCGACGCGGGGCGTGGACATCGGCGCCATCGAGTTCATCCACCGCCGCCTGATCGAACTGCGCGACGCCGGCGCCGCGATCCTGCTGGTCTCGGTGGAACTGGACGAGATCATGGCGCTCAGCGACCGCATCGCCGTCATGTTCGATGGCCGCATCATGGGCGAGCGGCTGCCCGACCGGACCTCGGCCGCCGAACTGGGGCTGCTGATGGCGGGAGCCTCGCCCTCGGGCATCCCGCCCGAGACAGGCCAGCCGGGTGTTCCTGATGTCCCTGAACCCGGGCCCACCAAGGGGATGATCTGATGACCCGCCTGCCCCGCTGGGCCGACCTCGTGCTGGTGCCGCTGATCTCGCTGGCCCTCGCCTTCGCGATCTCGGCGCTGGTGATCCTGTCCATCGGCCAGAACCCCATCGAGGCGCTGCGGGTGATGGTCACGGGGGCGCTTGGGTCCTCCTACGGCTGGGGCTACACGCTTTATTACGCGACGAACTTCATCTTCACTGGGCTCGCGGTGGCAGTGGCCGCCCACGCGGGGCTGTTCAACATCGGGGCCGAGGGGCAGGCGAGCCTTGGCGGGCTTGGCGTCGCTCTGGTGGCGCTGTCGCTGCCCTGGCCGCATTGGGGCGTGGCCCTGTCCGCCGCGATGGTGGGGGCGGCGCTGTTCGGGGCGATGTGGGCCTTCGTCCCGGCGATCCTGCAGGCGAAACGCGGCAGCCACATCGTCATCACGACGATCATGTTCAACTTCCTCGCCGCCGCGCTGCTGAACTGGCTGCTGGTCAACGTGCTGCGCCCCGTGGGCAGCATGGACCCGGCCTCGGCGCGCTTCCCCGAGGGCACGCAACTGCCGCGCGTGACCGACATGGCGGCGGCGATGGGGATCGAGTGGGGCAAGTCCACGCCGGCCAACATCAGCTTCCTCATCGCCCTTGCCGCCTGCCTGCTGGTCTGGCTGCTGATCTGGCGCACGCCGCTGGGCTACGAGATACGCGCCTTCGGCCGGTCCGAACGCGCCGCGCGCTATGCGGGCATCCGGCCCACGCGGATCATCGTCATCGCCATGATGATCTCGGGCGGGCTGGCCGGGATGATGGCCATCAACAACGTCATGGGCGAGGCCGGGCGGCTGCTTCTGAACAGCGCCGAGGGCGCGGGCTTCATCGGCATCGCCGTGGCGCTGATGGGGCGCAACCACCCGGTCGGCATCGTGCTGGCCGCGCTGCTGTTCGGGTTCCTCTACCAAGGCGGCGCGGAACTGGCGCTCTGGACCTCGATCCCGCGCGAGCTGATCGTGGTGATCCAGGCGCTGGTGATCCTGTTCACGGGGGCGCTGGACAACATGGTCAGGATGCCCCTCAACCGTCTGTTCGGCGCACGCTGATGGATTACGCGACGGTCCTGCAGATCCTCGACAGCGCGGTCAGGCTGATGACGCCGCTGCTGCTGGCCTGCCTCGCCGGGCTTTATTCCGAACGCGCGGGCGTCTTCGACATCGGGCTGGAAGGCAAGATGCTGATGGCGGCCTTCTCGGCGGCGGCCACGGCGGCGATCACGGGCAGCGTCTGGCTGGGGCTGTTGGCGGGGGTTCTGGCGGCCGTGGGGATGTCGCTGATCCACGGACTGGCGGCGATCACCTTTCGTGGCAACCAGTTGATCTCGGGGGTAGCGATCAACTTCCTCGCCTCCGGCCTGACGGTGCTGCTGGGGCAAAGCTGGTTCGGCTTGGGCGGCCGCACGCCCTCGCTGGAGGGCGCGGCGCGTTTCGGCAGCATCACCCTGCCGGGGGCCGAGGCGCTGCGGGGCATCCCCGTCCTCGGCCCCTTCTACGCCGAGGTCGTGTCGGGCCACACGGCGCTGGTCTATGTCGCGGCGCTGCTCGTGCCGGGGACCTGGTGGCTGCTTTACCGTACCCGCTTCGGGCTGCGGCTGCGGGCGGTGGGGGAAAACCCGGCCTCGGTCGATACGGCGGGCGTGTCGGTGCCGCGCCTGCGCTGGGCGGCGGTGGCGATCTGCGGGGTGCTGACGGGGCTGGCGGGGGCTTACCTCGCCACCGGCCTCTCGGCGGGCTTCGTCAAGGAGATGACGGCGGGCCGCGGCTATATCGCGCTGGCCGCGCTGATCTTCGCCAACTGGCTGCCTTGGCGGGCGCTGGGGGCAACCTTCCTCTTCGGGCTGATGGAGGCGGTCGCCAACCGCTATCCCGAGATCGACCTCGGCCCCGTCACCATTCCCTCGATGGTCATGAGCGCCCTGCCCTACCTGCTGACCGTCATCATCCTCGCGGGCTTCATCGGCCGCGCCACGCCGCCCCGCGCGGGGGGCGAGCCTTACGTCAAGGAACGCTAGGCAAGACCCTGCCGGAACCCCCCGGAAACCCGCAAAATCTTGTGTGTTTCCCGTGACATTCGCGCGCGCGAGCCCTATATGATGGGCAACAATCGCAGGATAATGTCAGCAATGAGCGCAGCCACCGCGCAGCCGATCGAATACGGCGCCGATTCCATCAAGGTTCTGAAGGGTCTGGAAGCCGTCCGCAAGCGGCCCGGCATGTATATCGGCGATACCGATGACGGCTCGGGCCTCCATCACATGGTCACCGAGGTCGTGGACAACGGCATCGACGAGGTGCTGGCGGGCCACGCCGACTATGTCCGCGTCACCATCCACGCCGACAGCAGCGTCAGCGTCCGCGACAACGGCCGCGGCATCCCCGTGGACATGCACCCGACCGAGGGCGTCAGCGCCGCCGAGGTCATCATGACCCAGCTTCACGCAGGCGGTAAGTTCGACAGCAACAGCTACAAGGTCTCGGGCGGGCTGCATGGCGTCGGCGTTTCGGTCGTCAACGCCCTGTCGGACTGGCTGGAACTGCGCATCTGGCGGGGCGGGAAAGAGCATTTCGTCCGCTTCGAGAACGGCGACACGGTGGAACACCTGCGCGTCGTGGGCGACGCCGCGCCGGGCGAAAAGGGGACCGAGGTGCGGTTTCTCGCCAGTTGCAAGGAGAACGCGCAGGGCGGAACCTTTTCGAACCTCGACTACCAGTTCAAGACGCTGGAAACGCGGCTGCGGGAACTGGCTTTCCTGAACTCGGGCGTCCGCATCCTGCTGGAAGACGAACGCCCCGCCGAACCGCTGCGGACCGAGTTGTTCTACGAGGGCGGGGTCCGCGAGTTCGTCAAATACCTCGACCGCTCGAAGACCCCGGTCATGCCCGAGCCGATCTTCATCGTGGGCGAACGCAACGGCATCGGCGTCGAGATCGCCATGTGGTGGAACGACAGCTATCACGAAACCGTGCTGCCCTTCACCAACAACATCCCCCAGCGCGACGGCGGCAGCCATCTTGCGGGCTTCCGGGGCGCGCTGACGCGGGTGATCGGGAAATACGCCCAGGACAGCGGCATCGCCAAAAAGGAAAAGGTCGATTTCACCGGCGACGACGCGCGCGAGGGACTGACCTGCGTGCTGTCGGTCAAGGTGCCGGACCCCAAGTTCTCCAGCCAGACCAAGGACAAGCTGGTGTCCTCGGAAGTGCGACCTGCGGTCGAGAACCTGGTGAACGAGAAGCTGGCCGAATGGTTCGAGGAGCATCCCGCCGAGGCTCGCCAGATCGTCGGCAAGATCGTCGAGGCCGCCCTGGCCCGCGAAGCTGCCCGCAAGGCCCGCGAACTCACCCGTCGCAAGACCGCTATGGACGTGGCGAGCCTGCCCGGCAAGCTGGCCGACTGTCAGGAAAAAGACCCCTCGCTGGCGGAACTGTTCATTGTCGAGGGTGACTCGGCCGGCGGGTCGGCCAAGCAGGGGCGTTCCCGCCAGAACCAGGCGGTGCTGCCGCTGCGGGGCAAGATCCTGAACGTGGAACGTGCCCGCTTCGACCGCATGCTGTCCTCGGACATGATCGGCACGCTGATCACGGCGCTGGGGACCGGCATCGGGCGGGACGAGTTCAACCTGAAGAAGCTGCGCTACCACAAGATCGTCATCATGACCGACGCCGACGTGGACGGCGCGCATATCCGCACGCTGCTGCTGACCTTCTTCTTCCGGCAGATGCCGGAACTGATCGAAGCAGGCCATCTCTATATCGCCCAGCCCCCGCTTTACAAAGTCGCGCGGGGCCGGTCCGAGGTCTATCTCAAGGACCAGGCCGCGCTCGAGGATTACCTGATCCAGCAGGGGATCGAGGGCACTGCCCTGCGGCTCGGTTCCGGCGAGGAGATCACCGGCGCCGACCTCGCCCGCGTGGTCGAGGAGGCGCGGCTTGCCCGCCGCGTCATCGCCACCTATCCGACCCATTATCCGCATCACATCACCGAACAGGCGGCCATTGCAGGCGCGATGGTTCCCGGCGCCATCGACAGCGATGCGGCAGGCGTCGGCGGGGCCGTGGCGGCCCGGCTGGACGCCATCGCCGAGGAATATGAACGCGGCTGGTCCGCGCGCCCCACGCAGGACGGCGGCATCCGCCTGTCGCGCCTGCTGCGCGGGGTCGAGGAGTCGCGGCTGCTCGACGGCCCGATGCTGCGCTCGGCCGAAAGCCGGCGGCTGGGCACCCTGACCGACGCCCTGCGCGAAGTTTACGGCGACCGGGCGACGCTGGTCCGCAAGGACCGCAGCATCCCGATCCACGGGCCGTTGTCGCTGCTGGACGCGATCTTCGCGGAAGGCGAGAAGGGCCTGACCCTTCAGCGCTACAAGGGACTGGGCGAGATGAACCCCGAGCAGTTGTGGGAAACCACGCTGGACCCGGTGGCCCGCACCCTGCTGCAGGTCCGGGTCGAGGACGTGGCCGAGGCCGACGACATCTTTACCAAGCTGATGGGCGACGTGGTTGAACCGCGCCGGGACTTCATCCAGGCCAATGCGCTGAGCGTCGAAAACCTTGATACGTGACAAATCCGCCACCCTCGCCTGACAGGCTCGGGCCTGCGCGACCGAGGGGGGCACCGGAGCTGTCCGGGAAAATGGATTTCGTATCAGACAGTTACGGAAAGCAGGCTTCGACGGGCCGGTCCCGACCATGATCCGCTGCCCCTTTCGGGATCGTGCCCATGCCGTCACACAAACCCGTAGTTTTCCGCTCATCCCCTTGGGAACAGAGCGATTTCATGCCAGTTGTCAGTCATAGATGGTCCGGGCCCTGCCCGGAATCGAATCCTTATGAAGTGAGGTTCACCTTGCGCATCAACCTCGTCGTGGCCTCTGCCGCTGTCCTGTTCTCGGTCCCCTCCGCTTACGCCGGCGGCTATATCGCCCCCGTCGTCGATGTCGAACCCGCACCGGTCGTCGTCGCACCGGCCGCGTCCGACTGGCAGGGCGGCTATGCCGGCATCACGCTGGGCTATGCGTTCGGGGGGGATGACAGGGTTGGCGCATATACTGCCGACGACCGGTTCATCGCCAACCTGGGGGATGCGGAAATTTCGGGGGCCAACGGGGGGCTGCACGTCGGGTATCGCTGGCAGCGCAATCGGTGGGTGATCGGACCGGAACTCTCTTACACCTTCAGCAACATCTCGGATGACTTCGGCTATGATATTCCCGGTCTGGGAAGCGGAACGTTCAAATCCGAAGTGGACGATCTTTGGGCACTCAAGCTGAAGACCGGCTATCTGGCGCGGCCGGATACCCTGGTTTACGGCATCGCCGGCTATCAGGAGGGTAACTTCACCTTGTCGGCCGGCGGAAGCGACGTCGAATATGACGCGGATGGGTATGTCGTCGGCCTCGGTGTCGAGCGGCTCATCAATGATCGCCTCTCCGTCACGGGTGAATGGGAGTACAGCGATTTCGGCACGACCGACGTCGAAATTCTGGGGGCGAACACTTCCGCCTCGTCCAGCTTCCACAACGTCAAGGTCGGCCTGAACTTCCGCTTCTGAGCGGGACGCAGGCAAGGATGCAGGCCGCCGGTTCTTCCGGCGGCCTTTTCCGATCATGCGGCCCGCAGGGGCACCGGCAGGGCCTTGTGCAGGCAAGCGACCGCGAACCCATGCGGCACCCAGCGGGTGATCGCCTGCGAGCCCGCATCCAGCCCTCCGGTATAGGCCCCGAAGGCCGGCAGGATCATGTGCGACGGCCCGACCAGCAGCGCCCGCCGCCGCGCCCCCGCCAGCCGCACGACCGGGTGGAAATGGCCGCTGATGTCGGGGCCGTCCCCTTCCGGCTCGTGCCGCAGGGTGGCCCGGCCCATCTTCAGCGTCTCGGCACCGGTTTTCGGGTCGTGGTTTCCCGCGATCCACAGCAAGCGCCGCCCCTGCCCCAGCGCGGCGACGGCCTTTTCCACAGCGGGATCCAGCCCCTCTGCGGCCGCGTCGTCATCGAAGCCATCGCCGAGGCTGACGATCACTGCCGGGTCCAGCGCCTCGGCCTCTGCCTCAAGGCGGCGCAGGGTCTCGATCCCCTCATAGGGCGGCAGCAGCGCGCCGCCGCGCCGGGCCATGCGCTCGGACTTGCCGAGATGCAGGTCGGCCACAACCAGCCAGCGCTCCTCGGGCCACCACAGCGCGCCCGAGCAGCGCGCCTCAAGCTGAAGCCCGTGCCAAGTGAAGGCAAAGCCGGTCATCGCGCCCGGCGCGAGCGATGCGGCGGCTCGGCCGGCGTGTCGAAGCCCGCCGGATCGTCGGTAAACTGCAATCCTGCCGCCTGCATCAAAGCCTCTGCCTCCTGCTCGGCCAGCCGCATCCGACCCTGCCCCTCGATCCTGACGCGCCCCATTTCCAGCATCAGGGGCGCGGCCAGCGGGGATACGCGGTCCAGTTGCCGGTGGTCAAGGACGGGCGAGCGGTCCAGCATCTCCTCAATACGGCCGAAATCGACCAGGCCGCGACCGGCCTCGGCTGCCGTGATCCGCAGCAACAGGTGGTCGGGGTCGTGCCGGCGCAGGGTGTCGTAAAGGATGTCGGTCGAGAAGGTCGCCTGCTTGCCCGACCGCCGCCCGCCCGGCATGTTGCGCTGGATCAGGCCAGATATGATGGCGACGTTCTTGAAGGTCCGCTTCATCACCGCATTGCCCGCGAGCCAGTCCCCCAGGCCCGCCCGCAGCTTGTCACGGTCCAAGAGCGGCGCAAGGTCTCTCACCGGGTCCAGCGACCAGATCAGCAGCGCGTAGTCGGTCGAGGAAAACCCTAGCGGACCAAGCCCCGACTCCTCCATCGCTCGCGTCAGAAGCAGGCCCAGCGTCTGCATGGCATTGTGCCCGGCGAAGCCATAGACCGCGATGTGCCAGCGGCCCATGTGCGGAAAGGTCTCGGCCAGCAGCGTGCCGGGGCGGGGCACGGCCGAAACCTGGGCCTGCAGGGACAGCCAGTCGCGGGTGGGTCGGGGCAGAACCTCCCAGCGGGAAGGATCGCCGATCAGGGACAGGACGCGGTGGCTCAGTTCCGCCGACATGGGCATCCTGACGCCGGTGAAGACGGCGATCTTGGGTTCCTTGCGGGGGCTGGGGCTGACCTCGACCACCAACTCGCGCAGGGCTTCGTAGCGGACGATCTTGCCGCCGGTCAGGAAGCTGTCGCCGGGGACGAGGCTGGCGGCGAAGGATTCCTCGACCTCGCCCAGCAGCCCGCCGCCGCGCTTCCAGCGGACCTTGGTCATCTCGGCTTCCACGATGGTGCCGACGTTCATCCGCAGGTCGCGGGCGGCACGGGGGTCGCGCAGGCCCCACAGGTTGCCCCGCTGCATCAGCCGCTGCCAGCGGTCATAGGCGCGGAGCGCATAGCCTCCCGTCGCCGCGAAGTTCAGGCAATCGTCGAAATCGGCGCGGGACAGGTCACGGTAGGGACCGGCGGAGCGGACCTCGGCATACAGCGCATCGGCGTCGAAAGGCCCCGCGCAGGCGGTCAGCAGGATATGCTGGCAGAGGACGTCAAGCGGCCCCGGCCCCCTCGCGTCGCCATCAAGGTCGCGTTCGCGCACGGCTTCCAGCGCGGCGATGCACTCGATCACCTCGAATCGGTTGGCGGGGACCATGCGGGCGCGGGACGGCGCGTTGTAGCGGTGGTTCGCCCGTCCGATCCGCTGGACCAGCCGCTTGACGTTCTTGGGCGCGCCCACCTGGATCACCAGATCGACGTCGCCCCAGTCGATCCCGAGATCAAGGCTGCCCGTCGCCACAACTGCCCGCAACTCGCCCGCGGCCATCGCGGCCTCGACCCGCGCGCGCGCCTCGCGCGCAAGGCTGCCGTGGTGCAGACCGATGGGGAGGTTCTGGTCGTTCTCGGCCCAGAGCGCCTGGAAGAACAGCTCGGCCTGGGCGCGGGTGTTGATGAAGATGATCGTCGTGCGGGCCTCGGCCACGGCCTTCAGCACGTCGCTGACGGCATAGCGCCCCCCTGCCCCGGCCCAGGGCGGCGGGCGGCTGGTCGGCAGCATGGCGATGTCCGGGTCGGGGCCGGGATCGGCATGGACGACCTGCGCCCCGCCCATGAACCCGGCCAGCGCCTGCGGGTCCTCAACCGTCGCCGACAGGCCGGTGGCGATCAGGCCGGGCGAAAGGCTGCGCAGCCGCGCGAGTCCCAGCATCAACTGGTCGCCGCGCTTGGATTCCGCCAGCGCGTGCAATTCATCCAGCACCACGCGGCGGAGGCTGCCGAAGATCTTCGGCGCCTCGAGGTAGCTCAGCATCAGCGCGAGGCTTTCGGGCGTCGTCAGCAGGATCTGCGGCGGGTCGGTGCGCTGGCGCTGGCGGGCGCTGGCCTTGGTGTCGCCGGTGCGATCCTCGACCCGGATGGGCAGGTTCAGGTCCGCGACAGGGCGCGCGAGGTTGCGCCCGATGTCCGCCGTCAGCGCCTTCAGCGGCGAGACATAGAGTGTGTGCAGCCCCCTCCACCCCCCGGCCAGTTCCACCAGCGAGGGCAGGAACCCGGCCAGCGTCTTGCCGCCCCCCGTGGGCGCGATCAGCAGGCTGTCGCCCGTGGCCTCCAGCAGCGCAAGCTGGTGCGGATGCGGAGTCCAGCCCTGCCGCGCGAACCAGTCGGCGAAGGCGGGGGGAAGGCTCATTCTTCTTCGTCCAAATATCCCGCGGGGGTGGATGGCGTCTCGACGCCATTCAGGGGGCGCGAAGCCCCCGCTTCTTCGGGCAGATCGCTCGCCCCGTTACGCCGCTTCGTCCGCCCGTGGCGCACGCCGGCCCGAGCTGCCTCGGCGTCGAAGACATTGGGCGCGTCGATCATCGCTTCCAGCGTGTCCAGCCGGTCCGCCTCGACCGCCGGCTTGTCCCAGCGAATGTGGCTGATGCGCGGGAAGCGCAGGGCCACGCCGGAACGGTGGCGGGCGGATCGGTTGACGCCCTCGAAGGCGACCTCGACCACCAGCTTCGGGGCGACGGCGCGGACGGGGCCGAAGCGTTCCGTCGTGTTGTTGCGGACGAAGCGGTCAAGTTCGCGCAGCTCCTCATCAGTGAAGCCGAAATAGGCCTTGCCGACCGGGACCAGCGTGTCGCCATCCCAGAGGCCGAAGGTGAAGTCCGAATAATAGCCCGAGCGTTTGCCGTGCCCGCGCTGGGCATAGATCAGCACCGCGTCCACCACGCGGGGGTCGCGCTTCCACTTGAACCAGGGACCACGGGGACGGCCGCCGGTGTAAGGCGCGTCGCGGCGCTTGATCATCACCCCCTCGATCACCGGGTCGGGCGGATCGGCGCGCAGGGCGGCGAGGTCGTCCCATGTCCCGAACGGCAGAAGCGGCGAGATGTCGATGCGGTCGGACCGGAAATCCGCCGTCTCAAGCACGGCGCGGCGGTCCGTCAGGGGGCGGGCGCGCTGGTCCTCGCCGTTCCAGATCAGCAGGTCATAGACGCGCAGGCCCGCCGGGTGGCTTTGCAGCATGGCGCGGCTGACCGTCTTGCGGTTCAGCCGCTGCTGGAGGTCGTTGAATGTGGCGACCCCGCCCTCGTTGCGGACCAGAAGCTCGCCATCGACCGCGCCTTCCCAGGTCATCTCGGCGATCAGGTCGGGGAAGGCGCCGGAAATGTCCTCTCCGGTCCGGGAATAAAGGCGGCTGACCCCGCCCTCGCTGACAGCCTGCACGCGGATGCCGTCCCATTTCCATTCCGCGACATGGTCGGCAGGGTCGAGCGCGCGGAGTTCGTCCAAGTCCGTGGGGGTCGAGAGCATCACCGGCCGGAAGGGCGCCAGCGCCGCGCGGTCAGGGCGCGGGCCGCCCTCGACCCAGGCGAAGACCTCGGGATAGGGGGGCTTGAGGCCGTGCCAGACCTCCTCGATCTCGCCCAGCGTGGGCGCCCCCATCTGCGCCAGCGCCGTGCGCGCCAGCCGCGCCGACAGGCCGATCCGCAGGTTGCCGGTGGCGAGCTTGAGGAAGGCCAGCCGCTCGGAGGGGCCGAGCCGGTCCAGAACGCCGGCGATGGCGGCGGGCAGCCCGGCCTTGCCGGTGGTTTCCAGCAGGTGAACGGCTTCGGTGATGGACAGGTCACCCTGCGGCTCGCCTTCCCAGATCAGCGCGATGGTTTCGGCGAGGTCGCCGACGAAGTCGTAGGACAGGGCGAAGAGCAGCTCGTCGAAGCGATCGACCGCGAGGCCGCGCAGCAGGCCGGGTGTGACGGCGCGCAGCTTGAGATTGCCCGTCAGAGCGGCAAAGGCATAGCCGCGGTTGGGGTCGGGCGTGCGTTCCAGGTAGTGCTGCAGGATCTGCAGCTTGGCATTGCGCGCGGGCGTGAAGGCCAGCCGTTCCAGCAGGGCGGCGAAGGCCTTCATGCGGCACCGCCGGACGGGGGGCTGCCTGCCCCCCGAGCCCCCCGGGGATATTTGTCCGAAGAAGAACCTCTCATTCTTCCTCGTCCTCGTAGCCGACCAGCCGCAGGGGGCGGGCGCGAAGCTGGTTCAGCTCGCACCAGCGGACCAGCGCTTCCTCGGCGCCATGGGTGACCCAGACTTCCGAGGGGCGCAGTTCAGTGAGCGTCTGCGTCAGTTGTGGCCAGTCCACGTGGTCGCTGATGACCAGCGGCAGTTCCACGCCCCTTTGCCGGGCACGGGCGCGGACGGCCATCCAGCCGGAGGCGAAGCAGATCACCGGATCGCGGAAGCGCTGGACCCAAGGCGAGGCGAAAGCCGAGGGGGGGGCGATGACCACCTGCCCCTCGATCTGTTTCGGCGTGGTGGCGGGGCGCAAGTCGCCCAGCGGGATGCCCTCGGCCACATGGTAGTCGCTCAGCCGCTGGGCGCTGCCGTGCAGGTGGATCGGCGCGTCGTAGCCCGCCTGCCGTAGCAGGGCGATCACCCGCTGCGCCTTGCCCAAGGCATAGGCGCCGACCAGATGCGGGCGGTCGGGGAACTCGGCCATGCTGGCGAGCAGCTTCTGCGTTTCCGCCGCCGGGTCGGGATGCTTGAAGACCGGCAGGCCGAAGGTCGCCTCGGTCACGAAGATGTCGCAGGGGACAGGTTCCCACGGGGCGCAGACGGGGTTGGGGGTGCGGCAGTAGTCGCCGGAAACGGTGATGACTGGCCCGCCCTGACAGGCCAGCCGGATCTGGGCCGAGCCGAGGATGTGGCCCGCGGGGTGGAAGCTGACCTCAACGCTGCCCACTTGCGTTGGCCCGTCGGCCACCTGCCGGGAGGCAGTGAAATCCTCGCCATAGCGGATCGCCATGATCTCCAGCGTCTCGCGCGTGGCCATGACCGCGCCGTGGCCGGACCGGGCGTGGTCGCCGTGGCCGTGGGTGATGAGGGCGCGGGGCACGGGTCGCAGTGGGTCAATGAAAAAATCACCCGAAGGGCAGTAAAGCCCGGCATCGGTGGGATGAAGGAAATCGTCGGCGCGCATCGCCGCTCAACCTCGGCGGGGGGTCATGCGTTCCGTGGTTCCGCCGCGAGGCCCGGCACGGCAGGCGTGGGGGCGACACGGGCAAGCTGCACCATCAGGATGCCGATGGCGACGATGATGGACCCGATCACGTCCGACCAGCCGAAGCTTTCGCCCAGCCACAGCGCGGCGGTAGCGACGCCCAAGGGCGGGGACAGGAAATGGAAGGCCGCCGCCCTGACCGCGCCGATGCGCGTGACCAGCCGGAACCAGATAAAAGTCGCAAGGATGCCGGGCACGAGGACCGAATAGGCCAGCGCGCCGATCAGCCGCCCGCTCCATTCGAAAGACCGGCCCCATTCGAGCGCCGCCGCGGGCAGGACCAGCGCCACCGCACCCACCGCCATCTGCAGGCCCACGATCATCATCACGTTCGGCCCCCCGCCCGCGCCGCGCACCGCCAGCGTGGCGACGGTCAGCGCCACCACGGCGGCAAGGCACAGAGCGAGGCCGAGAAGGTTCATCCCCTGCGAGATCCGCACGCTCATGATGATGACGACTCCGACAACGCCGATCACCAGTCCCGCCACCGCCTGCGGCCGCAGCGGCTGGCGCAGGAAGGCCCAGCCCGCGAAGGCCACCAGCAGCGGCATCATCGAGGCGATGATCGAGGCGGCCGACGCCTCGACCCACTGCATCCCGACCCAGTTGAGGCCAAGGTAGAGCGCGTTCTGGCAGAGGCCGAAGACGACCACCGTGCGCCACTCGGCCCGCGACAGCCGCATCGACTGGCCCATCGCATAGGCCAGCCCGATGGCGATGACGGCAGAGGCACTGAATCGGATCACCAGCGCCAGCAGCGGCGGCATTTCGATCACCGCGATCCGCGTCGAGGTGAAGGCCGAGGCCCAGATCGCCGCGAAGCTCAGGCCCATGAGGGCGGATTTCAGGTCCATTCCTGTTCCTGCGACAGCCTGAGGCGGGCCGTTGCCAGCTCGGCGGGCGTGTTGATGTTGAAGAAGGGATCGTCGCCCGGAAACCCGACCCGGACGGCGCCATGCGCGTCCATCCAGTCGCGCATCCGCCGGGTGCCCGAGTGCAGCGCGGCACGCAGGTCGTCGCGCAGGGAAACGTCCCAGAGGGCGAAGGCGGGATGGTCGCCGTCGTTGCTCGCCATGATCACCGGCGCCTCGACGCCTGCAAGCCGCGCCGCGAGGTCGCGCGGGAAGAAGGGCGTGTCGGCGGCGGCGGTGACGATGCGGGGGATACCCCGCGCCGCCGCCCAGTCCATCCCGGCCAGCACGCCCGCCAGCGGCCCCGGCCAGTCCGGCAGGCTGTCGGGCAGAACGGGCAGGCCGAAGTCTGCAAAACGCGCCGGATCGCCGTTCGCACTGATCGCGCGGGCGCAGCCCAGACGTTCGATCACATGGGCGATGACCGGGCGCCCGCCGAGGTCCAGCAGCCCCTTGTCGCCGCCGCCCATCCGACGCGACTGCCCCCCGGCCAGCACGATTCCCGCGATTTCCCTGCTCATCCGGCACAGTCTGCGCTGCGCGTCGGAGGGCCGCAAGCAGGCACGCAGCGGCTTGCCGGGGCAGGCCGCTCATCTTAGGATCGCGGCCATGCTGGGATATGTGATCCACGACGAGGACGACGGCAACGCCCGGATGGCCGCGCTGGCCTGCAGGCTTGCGGCGCAAGGGCTGCGGCTGGCGGGCGCCGTGCAGGCCAACCTTGACCGCGGCGGCGACTGCGCCTGCGACATGGAACTGACGGTGCTGGGCACAGACGCCCCGCCCATCCGCATCTCGCAATCGCTGGGCGCGGGCGCGCAGGGCTGCCGGCTGGATACGGATGCGCTGGAACGGGCGGCGGCGCTGGCGGCCCGGGGGCTGGAAGGCGCCGACCTCGCGCTGGTCAACAAGTTCGGCAAGCAGGAGGCCGCGGGTCGGGGCTTCCGCGACTTCATCGCCGACGCGCTGGCAAACGGCACCCCCGTCCTGGTCGCCGTCGCGCCCGAGCTTGTCCCCGCCTTCATCGATTTCGCCGGAGATTATGCCCGGCCGCTGACCTGGGCCGGGGCCGAAGGCTGGTGTCGCAGCCACCGCGCCGCCGCATGACCGCGGACGCGGAAATCGACGCGCGGCATCTTCTCTGCCCCCTGCCGGTGCTGAAGCTGCGCCGGACGCTCTCTTCCCTGCCCGCCGGGGCGACGGTGGCACTGGTGGCGACCGACCCGGCGGCGGTGCTGGACGTGCCGCATTTCTGCGCCGAGGGCGGGCATGAACTGGTCGCCTCAAACCCCCTGCCCGACGGCGCCCGCCGCTACCTCGTGCGGCGCGGCTGATCTTGCGTCCCGCGCACGGGGATGCTTCTGTCGCGCCCCGAAGGCGGTCGAGGGAGGAACGCCCGTGCTGGCGATCTTTCTCAAGACGCTGCCGTTCTTTGCACTGATCGGGACCGGCTGGCTGGCCGGGCGGCTGCGGCTGTTCTCGGCCGAGGCGACGGCGGCGCTGACGAAATTCGTCTTCTATTTCGCGCTGTCGGCGATGCTGTTCGGCTTTGCCGCCTCGCTGAACATCCGCGAACTGTTCGACCTGCGTTTCGCGCTGGCCTATGTGGCAGGTTCTGCCGTGGTCTGGCTGCTGGTCGCAGCCATCGCCCGTAGCCGTGGCTCGCCCGCCCCCGAGGCAGCGATGCTGGCCCATACGGCGATCACGGGGAACACGGGCTTTCTGGGCGTGCCGATGCTGGTCGTGCTGCTGGGGCCGGCGGCGGTCGGGCCGGTGCTGATGGTGCTGGCGCTGGATCTGGCGGTCTTCGCCATGCTGGTCACGCTGATCGTCGCGGCGGTCCGCCACGGCCGCATCGGGTTCGGCACCTTCCTGCCGGTCCTGAAGGGCATCATCCGCAACCCGATGATCGGCTCGATGGCGGCGGGGCTGCTGTGGTCCGCCCTGCGCCTGCCATGGCCCGCGCCCGCGGCCGAGTTCATGACGCTTCTGGGCGGGGCCGCGACCCCCGGCGCGCTGTTCGCCATCGGCGCTTCGCTGGCGCACCGTCCGGCCGAACGGCTGGGGCCGGCCGCGTGGCTCAGCGGGGCCAAGCTGATCCTGCACCCGGCCGCCGTGGCGCTTGCGGCCTTCGTGCTGGCGGTCGAACCCACGGCCGCCGGGGTGATGATCGCCGCCGCCGCCCTGCCGGTCGCGGGCACCGTCCATATCCTCGCGCACCACTTCGCGCTGGCCGAGCAGCGCGTCTCGGCCACGATCCTCGTGTCCACGGCGGGCTGCATCCTGACCCTGCCCTATGTCATCCACCTGATTACGAAAGGCTGAACCTCATGCGGACCCTCCCTGACCTGCCCTTGGAAAACCTCCGCCTGAACGTGGACGAAGATGGCATCGCCACGGTGACGCTGAACCGCCTCGCCAAGCGCAACGCGCTGGACGCGGCCACGGTCGAGGAACTGGTGGACGTCTTCACCGCCCTGCCCCGCGCGGGCGTGCGCGCCTGCGTGCTGCGGGGCGAAGGCACGCACTTCAGCGCAGGGCTGGATCTGGTGGAACATTACCACGCGAACCGCAGCGCGTCCGACTTCATGCATGTCTGCCTGCGCTGGCACGAGGCCTTCAACAAGATGGAATACGGCGGCGTCCCCATCATCGCCGCCCTGAAGGGCGCGGTCGTGGGCGGGGGGCTGGAGCTTGCCTCGGCCGCCCATATCCGGGTCGCGGACCAGTCCACCTATTTTGGCCTGCCGGAAGGCCAGCGCGGGTTGTTCACCGGCGGGGGCGCGACGATCCGGGTGGCGGACCTGATCGGCAAGGCGCGGATGATCGACATGATGCTGTCGGGCCGCCTGTATCGCGGGCAGGAGGCGGTGGACGTGGGCCTTGCCCAGTATCTGGTCGATGATGCCGAGGCCAAGGCCTACGAGATCGCTCGCGCCGCGGCCCAGAACCCGCCGCTTTCCAACTTCGCCATCTGCTCGGCCATCAGCCACATGCAGAACATGAGCGCGCTGGACGCGGCCTATGCCGAGTCGGTCGTGGCCGGCATGGTGAACACGCAGGAGGCCGCCAAGGCCCGGCTGGAAGCTTTCGCCAAGGGGACGGCGGCCAAGGTGAAGCCCGCATGATCGTGGATGGCATCGCCGACTGGGACGACGCTTATGCCAATATCGCCCATATCCCCGGCGGTGCGGAGATCCCGGACCGATGGCTGCGCGACGCCGCCGCCTTTCGGGCCATGCACCCACCCGAGGCGGGCGAAGCTGGCGAATTTTACCGCCCCGAGGGGCCACCCAAGGGGCTGATGGTCTTTGTCCACGGCGGCTACTGGGTGAAGTTCGGGCCGGGGTGGTTCTCTCACTTCTCGCAAGGCGCTCTGGCGCGGGGCTGGGCGGTGGTGCTACCCGGCTATCCGCTTGCGCCGGCGGGCACACTGGCCGAAATGCGGGACGCGGTGGCGGCGCAGGTGGCCATGGCGGCCGAGCGGATAAAGGGACCGATCGCGCTAGCCGGCCATTCCGCAGGGGGTCATCTGGCCGCGCGGCTGATCTGCAGGGACAGCCCGCTTCCGGCGCCGGTGCTGGCCCGCATCCGGCGCTGCCTGACGATCTCGGGCCTCTTCGACCTGCGGCCGCTGCAGTTCACCGCCATGCAGGGCGACCTCGGGCTGACGGACGAGGTCGCGCATAGCGAAAGCCCGCTGTTCCACCTGCCCGCCCGCGATCTCGACCTGCATGTCTGGGTCGGCGCGGACGAGCGGCCAGTCTTTGTCCAGCAGTCGCGCCTGATCCACGCGGCATGGGCGGGTATCCCGAACCGGACCGAGCTGATGGTCGAGGCCGGGCGGCACCACCTGGATGTCATCGACGGGCTGACCGACCCTGCGCATCCGTTGACCGAGGCGCTTCTGGGCGGCCTCTAGACGCGGAAACGGGCGGCCCGTCGGCCGCCCGCCTCTTTCATCCGCTCCGCTCAACTGCGGCTGGACGAACCCGAACCCGTCGAGGAACCGCTGGACGAGCCCAAGGACGAGCCGGACGAGCCGCTGCCGCTGGAACCGCTGGACGAACCGCTACCCGACCCGACCGAGCCGCTCATCGTGCCCGACGAGCCGCCGGACTCGCCGGAGCCGAAGCCCCCGGTCGTCCCGCTGCTGCCGCCCGAGGACCCGCCTGACCCGCTCATCGACCCCGAGGACGAGCCCTTGACGCGCAGGTTGTTCTGGACGTGGTTCACGCCCATGACCCGCTCGGCGATGTCCTCTGCCAGGCGCTTGGCCTGGCGGTTCTCCACTTGGCCGCTCAGCGTGACCTCGCCGCCCTTGACCTCGACCTCGATGTCAGAGGCGTCGATCATGTGGTCGTCGGACAGGCGGTCGGACACGTCCTCGCGCACCCGGTCATCGGACCGCGAATAGCCCTTGGGGCCTCGCCCGCGATGGGAACCCGTCTCTCCGCTGCCGCCCTGGGCGCCGCGGAACGAGCCGTCCTCGCCCCATGTGTCCACGCCCCGGCCGAAGCCGCCGCCGGCCGCGCCCATGCCCGCGCCCATTCCGGCACCGCGCCGCGCGCCCATACCGCCGCCGTAGCCCGAGCCGTAGTCGCCCGAGTAGCCGGACCCGTAGTCGCCCGAATAGCCGGAGCCATAGCCACCCGAGCCACCCGAGTAGCCAGCGGACCCGAAGTCCGAGCCGCGCCACTGCCCGCCGCGCTGGGCGCCGCGGTCCGCTTCGTCGCTCCAGTCGCGGTCCTGACCGCCACCGCCATAGCCGCCGCTGCGGCCGTAGTCGCCGCCATAGCCGCGCGACGAGCCGCCGCTGAGATTGCGGCCGGCATAGTCATAGCTGGTGGACATGCCACGGCCGGACTGGCCGTAATCACCCTGTCCACCGTAGCCTCGGCCGCCGTAGCCACCCCCGCCGTAGCCACCGCGGCCCTGTTCTGTGCCGCCGTAACCGCCGCGGCCCGAGTCGCCGCCGCCATAGCCGCTGCCGTAGTCACCGCCGCGATAGCCCCGGCCACTGTCATGACGGCCATATTCCGAAGGCCCCGCCCAGTCACGGTCGCTGATCATGCCGGGATGGTCGGGGTCGCCATAGCGGCGGCTGGCCCGCAACTCGTCGTCCCGGTCATTGCGCCCCGCCTCGCGGCGCCGGTTGTCACGGTCGTAGCGATTGTCGTCCTGCATTGGGAACATCCTCCTTTTGCACAGCCGCTGTGGCAGCGGCGACACAAGGACAATGTTTTTCGATGCCGCTTGGTTTACAGGCAGATCACCGCAGGTCTGCCTGTTCCGCGGGCAGGCGGCACTGCCGGGACCGTGCGCCGCGCCTCAGGCCTCCTGCTTTCCCGGTGCCAGTTGCCCATCTTTTTCCAAGGCCCCGCGGGAGGATACGCGCGCCGCCCTGATTGAATCCTCGATGATGTCCAGCGCCTCGTCAAAGACCGGATCGGGCACGGTAAGCGGCGGCAGGAAACGAATCACATTGCCGTGAACGCCGCAGGTCAGAAGGATCAGGCCGCGCCTCAGCGCCTCTTCTCGCACGCGGTTGGTGAACTCGGGCGAGGGCCTGTCGCTGTTTGCGACGTTGAACTCGACCGCGTTCATCAGGCCGGGGCCGCGGATGTCCACGATCTCGGGCACATCGTCGCGCAAGGACGCGAGGCGCTGCTTGAGCCGCTGGCCCAGCCGCTCGGCCCGCTCGGCCAGCCCCTCCTCCTCGATCACGTCCAGCACCGCATGGGCGGCGGCCACGCCCAGCGGGTTGCCGGCATAGGTGCCGCCAAGCCCGCCGGGGTTCGGCGCGTCCATGACCTCGGCACGGCCAGTGACAGCGGAAATCGGCAGTCCACCGCCCAGACCCTTGGCCATGCAGGTGATGTCGGCCGCGACCCCGTGCAGCTCCATTGCGAACAACCGCCCTGTGCGGGCAAAGCCGGTCTGCACCTCGTCGGCGATCAGCAGCATCCCGTGGTCGTCGCAAAGCTGGCGCAGCTTCTGCATGAAGCCCGAAGGGACGGGGTAGAAGCCGCCCTCGCCCTGCACGGGTTCGACGATGATCGCGGCCACGCGGGCGGGATCGACGTCGGCCTTGAACAGCTTGTCCACGGCGGCAAGCGCATCCGCCTGGGTGACTCCGTGCAACTCGTTCGGAAAGGGCAGGTGCCAGACGTCGGGCATCATCGCCCCGAAGCCCGCCTTGTAGGGCTGGACCTTGCCGGTCAGCGTCATCCCCATGAAGGTGCGGCCGTGGAAGGCCCCGGTGAAGGCCACGACGGCGCTGCGGCCGGTGGCGAAGCGGGCGATCTTGATCGCGTTTTCCACCGCCTCGGCGCCGGTAGTGGCGAAGATGGTCTTCTTCTCGAAATCGCCGGGGACCAGCGCGTTCAGCCGCTCGGCCAGCGAAACGTAGTTCTCATAGGGCACGACCTGGTGGCAGGTGTGGGTGAAGCGGTCCAATTGGTCCTTCACTGCCTGCACCACCTTCGGGTGCCGGTGGCCCGTGTTCACCACCGCGATGCCTGCGGCGAAGTCGATATAGCGGTTGCCGTCCTTGTCCCAGATCTCGGCGTTCTCGGCCCGCTCGGCATAGATCTGCGTGGTCATCCCCACCCCGCGCGAGATCGCGGCGTTCCTGCGGTCGGTCATCGTGGTCATCGGCGCGTTCCCCGGCGTGCATCGGCGCCATCGGCGCCCGTCGGCCTTATCTGTAGCCTGTGAACCGATCCGCACAATGGGGTGTTTGGGTGGCACGGTCGGGCACCGCACCCCACCATCCCTGCAGCCGAAAGGGCCGGCCATGTTCCCGATCCGCGACCACAACCCGTCCGAGCGCACGCCCGTTGTCACCTATGCGCTGATCGTGCTGAACGTGGCGATGTTCCTGCTGACCATGCCCTGGGCCGGCGGCATGGTCTGGCTGTGGGAACGGCTGGCGCTTTACCCCGTCGCGGTGGTGCATGGGGAACTGCTGTGGGGCTGGGTCACCCACATGTTCCTGCACGCGGGCCTGCTGCACCTTGGCGGCAACATGCTGTTCCTGTGGATTTTCGGGGACAACCTTGAGGATCAGATGGGGCATCTTGGCTTTCTGGTCTTTTACCTCGGCTGCGGGCTGGCGGCGGCCGCGGCGCAGGTCTGGGCCGAGCCGATGCTGGGCGTGCCGATGGTCGGCGCCTCGGGCGCGATCGCCGGGGTGATGGGGGGCTACCTGCTGATGTTCCCGCGCGCCAAGGTGGATGTGGTGGCGATCATCATCATTCTCATCAAGATGTTCACCATCCCGGCCTGGGTGATGCTGGCGGTCTGGTTCGCGGTCCAGCTTTTCTCGGGCTACGCGATGATCGGGGGCGATGCGGGTGTGGCCTACTGGGCCCATGCGGGGGGCTTCGTCGCCGGGATCGTGCTGGCCCTGCCCCTGTTCCTGCGGCGCGGAGGCCCCGCCTTCTGGCGGATCACCCACGGCCAGCCGCCCCATCCGCCGGTCGAATACGCCCCCAGCCGCATCCCGCAGGTGCGCCGCTAGGGCCTGACGCCCCGGCTCATGTGCCGCTTGCCGGCAAAGCCGGGCGCGCGCTCGACGGCGAAGCCCGCCGCCGCCAGCGCCCGGCGGACATGGCCCGCGGCGGTATAGGTGGCGAAGCTGCCGCCGGGCGCGGTGTGGCGGCCGACCTCGGCCAGCAGCGCCTCGGACCACAACTCCGGGTTCTTCGCGGGCGCAAAGCCGTCCAGGAACCAGGCGTCGGCCATGCCCTGCCATGCGGGAAGCGTCTCACGCGCATCGCCAGTGATGATCCCGGCGGTGACATGGCCGACGCGGAAGCTGGGCGCGCCCCAGCCTGCCCGCAACTCGGCCGAAAGCCGGGCCAGTCCGGGAAAGGCGGCATGGGCGCGGGCGAGTTCGTCCACCGTCATCGGAAAGGCCTCGAAGCTGGAAAAGCGCACAGGCACGGTTGCGGCCTCGGCCAGCGCGAGCAGGTTCAGCCCGGTGCCGAAACCCGTTTCCGCGACGTGAAAGCCGGGCCGCAGGCGCAGGGGCAGGTCGTTGCCCGCCAGAAACACATGGCGCGTCTCCTCCAGCCCCCCGGCCAAGCTGAAATACGGGTCGTCGAAGCGCCGCGACACCGGGATCGCGCCGCGCCAGTCCAGCCCGCTCTGGTCGTCATCGGTCATCGGCGCTAACTCCCTTCGCGGCTCATGCGGAAAGGGCGATGCGATGGCAAGCAGGGTGACGGTGATCGGCGCCGGGATCTTCGGCCTCGCATGCGCCTGGGAGTGCATGCGCCGAGGCGCGCAAGTGCGGGTGATTGAGGCCGAGCGTGTCGGCGCAGGCTCCAGCGGCGGCACGGTGGGGGCGCTGGCCCCGCATGCGCCCGAGAACTGGAACGCCAAGAAGCAGATGCAGCTTGACGCGCTGCTCGCGGCCGAAGGCTGGTGGGCCGGGATCGCGCAAGCGGGTGGCGTCGATCCCGGCTATGCGCGGACTGGCCGCATCCAGCCGGTCGGTCCCGCCACGCCGGACCGCCTCCGCGCCCGCATCGCGGCGGCGGCCGAAGTCTGGCCCGCGCCCTTCCGCATGGCGCTGACCGAGACGCCAGAAGGACTGCTGCTGCCCGTCAGCGACAGCGGGCTTTATCTCACCGACACCCTTTCCGCGCGCCTGTCGCCTCGCCGCGCCTGTGCGGCGCTGGCCGCGGCGATCCGAGCCAAGGACGGCGAGATCGAGGAAGGCGCCGGGCAGCAATCGCCGGACAGGGTGGAAAGCCCCGCCATCTGGGCCGCCGGAGCTGCCGGGCTTGCCGCCCTTTCCATCGATCTCGGGCGCAGCATGGGCAATGGCGTCAAGGGACAGTCCGCGCTGCTGGCCCATGCCGCCCCGGACGCGCCGCAGGTCTTTGCCGAAGGCCTGCACATCGTCCCCCATGCGGATGGCACGGTCGCCATCGGCTCGACATCGGAACGCGACTTCATCGACGCCACGGAGACGGACACCCAACTCGACCCCCTGATCGAGCGCGCCCGCACCCTCTGCCCCGCGCTGGCCGATGCTCCCATCATCGACCGCTGGGCCGGAATCCGCCCCCGCGCCGCCAGCCGCGCTCCGCTGCTGGGCCCATGGCCCGGCCGCCCCGGCCATTTCGTGGCAAACGGAGGCTTCAAGATCGGCTTCGCCATGGCCCCTGTCATCGCCGCCTTGATGGCCGATCTGGTCCTCGAAGCCACCGATCGCATCCCCGCCGATTTCCGCCTGAAATGACAATGCGGACCATGTAGCCGAACGGCTTGAACGACGCAGGATGGTTTGTTGCGCGCACCATCTTGAGTGACACTGCTTTATAGCAGTGCGTGCAGATCGCTCACCCTGCATTCCCGAAAAATCCTGATATCCCTTTCGCCAGCGCCAAACCCGGACGCAGAGGCAGAGGCAGAGGCAGGATGCGTGATCTTCACGCACCATCCACACTGATGGCGCATCACAAGGATGCGTACGTGGGACACCCCTCCAATAAGGCTTGGGAATGATACGGGCAGCCTTTGCGCGCACCATCTGCCGCTGCAGCATACCACCCACGGCTTCTTTCTGGCCCAAGTACCCATCTTGGGGCGCGGCCGCACCTCAAGTGCCTCAGCCCGACGCGAAGCGCCTGCGCTGGTCGGCAGCCATGCCGCGCTTCAGTTCCAGCAGGGCGATCTGCTTCTGCAGGCGGGTGCGCTCGGCCTCGTCCTCGATCTGGTCCAGGACCGCACGCTTGGCCTCGATGTCCTTAGCCATCTGCAACTCGGGTGGCAGGAAGCCCGCGTCGGACATCATGCGGTACATGACATCCTCCGAGGTTTCCCGCAGGCGGTCGCGGTCAATCGGCTTGCCTTCGCCGCGCAAGCCGCTCAACTGCCCCCTCGCCGCGGCCTCGTCGATGCGCCGCAGGGCGATGCGTTCAAACCAATGCGTCAAAAACTCCTCAACTGCTCCAGCGCGGCGCGGGTGCGGGCGATGTCCTCGTCCAGATCGGCCAGCTTGCCGCGCGTGTCCTCGATGACCTCGGGGTCGGCGTTCTGCGCGAACCTGGGGTTCGACAGCCGCCCCCGCAAGCCTGCCGCGTCCTTCTCGACCTTGGCCAATGCCTTCTCCAGCCGCGCCGTCTCGGCGCCCGCGTCGATCACGTCCCCGATGGGCAGCGCGAAGGACGCGCCCGGCGCCGCCACCGCGATCATCCCGCGCCCCGCCGCGCCATCAACGGGCGGGTTCACCCGCGCCAGCCGCTCGACCAGCGGCGCGTTGGCGGCCAGCGCCGCGCGGGCGGCCGGATCGGCCTCGGTCACGATCAGGTCCAGCTTCGCCCCTGCCGGCACCCCCATCTGGGCGCGGGCAGACCGGATACCCTCGACCAGCCCGATGACCCAATTCATCTGCCGGTCCGCCACCGGGTCGATCAGTTCCGTCCCATAGGTCGGCCAGTCCCCGTGCACCAGCATGGTCGAACGGTTGCCGGTCAGCGCCCAGATTTCCTCGGTCACGAAGGGCATGATCGGATGCAGCATGGTGATCGCCTGCTCGATCACCCAACGCATCGTGGCGCGGGTTTCATCCGCATGTTCGCCGTCGAGCAGGGGCTTGGCGAACTCCACATACCAGTCGCAGACCTTCCCCCAGACAAAGGCGTAAAGCCCCTGCGCCGCGTCGTTGAAGCGATAGCCCGCCAGCGCCTCGTCCAGAGCCAGCCGCGCCCGTGCCGTCTCGCCCATGATCCAGCGGTTCACCGTATGCTGCGGCGCGGGCTGGTCCGAGGGGGCCGAGAACACGCCGTTCATCTCGGCAAACCGCGTGGCGTTCCAGATCTTGGTGACGAAGTTGCGGTTCGCCTCGACGTGCTTCGGCCCCAGCTTGGGGTCGCGGCCCATCGCGGCCATGCTGGTCAGGGTGAAGCGCAGGGCGTCCGCCCCGAACTGGTCGATCAGGTCCAGCGGGTCGATGACATTGCCCTTGGACTTGGACATCTTCGCGCCCTTCTCGTCCCGGACGAGGCCGTGGACATAGACGGTGCGGAAGGGGACTTCTCCGACGACCGCAAGCTGCATTATCATCATCCGGGCCACCCAGAAGAAGATGATGTCGAAGCCGGTGATCAGCGTGTCGGTCGGGAAATAGCGGCGCAGTTCCTCGGTGTCCTCGGGCCAGCCCAGCGTCCCGATGGGCCAGAGGCCGGAGGAGAACCAGGTGTCCAGCACGTCCGGATCGCGCCAGACGGGATAGACGATGCGGGTCGGATCGCCCGTGGTCTGGTATTCCGCCAGTCCCATGGCAAAGGCGTCCACTGCGGCCTCGCGGTCCTCGACCTCGATCACCGAACCCGTGGCGATGGGCGCAGGCTGGGCGGCAAGCTCGTCGAAGAACTTCGCCCGCACCTCGTCGAAGCTGGCGGCGCAATGCTGGATCTCGCCCGGCCGCACCAGCCGGTCCTCGTTCAGCAGGCGCAGCATCTCGACCGGGTCAAGCTGGTCGTCGCCCTGGTCGTCGCGGAAATCGGGCGCTTCCAGATCGAGGCCATACCACACCGGGATCTGGTGGCCCCACCACAGTTGGCGGCTGATCGTCCACGGCTCGATGTTCTCCAGCCAGTGGAAATACACCTTCTCATGCTGCTCGGGCAGGATGCGGGTGCGGCCCGTGCGCACCGCGTCGATGGCGGGCTGGACGATCTTCGCTGTGTCCACGAACCACTGGTCGGTCAGCATCGGCTCGACCACCACGCCCGAGCGGTCGCCGAAAGGCTGCATGATCTTCCGGCGCTCGACCCACGGGCTGCCCTCGGCGTCGGTGACGGCCAGACCCTCGGCGTTGATCGCCTCGACCACCCGCTCGCGCGCCTCGTAGCGGTCGAGGCCGCGCAGGTCCTCGGGGACAAGGTTGACCGCCGACACGTCGCCCACGTCCTCGCCCCGCGCGGCGGCGGTGGCGATGGCGGCGGACTCGGCATAGGACAGCCCGTCCTCGCGCATCCGCGCCTGCCCGTCCATCAGGGCGTAAAGCGGGATGCCGTTCCGCTGCGCCACGCCATAGTCGTTGAAATCATGCGCCCCGGTGATCTTGACCGCGCCCGAGCCGAAATCCGGGTCGGGGTAGTCGTCGGTGATGATGGGGATCAGGCGGCGATGCTCCTTCGGCCCGACCGGGATCTCGCACAGCTTGCCGACGATGGGGGCATAGCGCGCATCCCCCGGATGGACCGCCACCGCGCCGTCGCCCAGCATGGTTTCCGGCCGGGTCGTGGCAATCGAGATGTAGTCCCGCGTCTCGCGCAGGGTCACGTTGCCGTCGGCGTCGCGTTCCACGTATTCATAGGTCTCGCCGCCGGCCAGCGGATACTTGAAGTGCCACATCTGGCCATCGACCTCGCGGTTCTCGACCTCGAGGTCCGAGATCGCGGTCTCGAAGCGCGGGTCCCAGTTCACCAGCCGCTTGCCGCGATAGATCAGGCCCTTGTCATGCATGTCCACGAAGACGCGGATCACGGCGTCGTGGAAGTTGCCGCCCTCGCCCTCGGGCGCGCCCGGAGCGCCCGACATGGTGAAGGCATTGCGCGACCAGTCGAGGCTTGCCCCCAGCCGCTGCAACTGGCCGGTGATGGTGCCGCCGGATTCGCGCTTCCAGGCCCAGACCTTGCGCAGGAACTCCTCGCGCCCGATCTCGCGGCGGCCGGGCTCCTGCGCTTCGGCCATCTGGCGCTCGACCACCATCTGGGTGGCGATGCCCGCGTGGTCCTGCCCCGGCTGCCACAGCGTGTCGAAGCCGCGCATCCGGTGCCAGCGGACGAGGATGTCCTGCAGCGTGTTGTTCAGCGCGTGGCCGATGTGCAGGCTGCCGGTGACATTCGGCGGCGGGATCACGACCGAGAAGCCGGGCGCCCCCGGTTTCGCGTTCGCGCCGGCGGCGAAGGCCTGCCGCTTGTCCCACTCAGCCGCGATGCGGGCCTCAACGGTGGCGGCGTCGAAGATCTTGTCCATGCTCATCGGTCGGGTCCCCTTGCTTGGATCGGACTTACCGAAGCAAGGGGAAGGGGCCAAGGGGCAAGCGGATGCGTCAGCCCGTATGTTCCCTTGGCCCGACCAAGGCAAACCATGCGCCCTGCGGATCGCTGCAGACCGCGATGAAGGCCCCGCCCGGCACCTCGACCGGGCCATGGACAACCGCGCCGCCCGCAGCCTTGACGCGGCTGATCGCGCCCACGATGCCGTTCGCGCCGAAATAGGGCAGCCAGACAGGGGCGGAGGCATCGCCCAAGCCCATCATCCCGCCGATATCCGTCCCCTTGTGGCGGAACAGCTGGTAGGTGCCCATCGGCCCCATGTTCATCGTCTCGCCCTTGGTCCAGCCGAACAGCTCCGCGTAGAAGGCAAAGCCCGCCTCGGGGTCCGAGGACATGAGTTCATGCCAGTTCCCATGCCCCTCCTTCCGCTGGTCGAAGGCGCCCTCGCCGCGCTCGGCCTTGGCAGCGTCAGCTTCACTCATGCCCGTCATGTCGGGTTCGAGGATGCCGAAGACCGCGCCCTGCGGATCGGCGGCGATGGCGAAACGGCCGGTGCCGGGGATATAGGCCGGGCCGCGCATCACCCGGCCACCTGCGCGGGCGATGTCCTCGGCCGTCCGGTCGCAGTCATCGACGGCGAAATAGATCAGCCAGTTGGGCGGCGGCGCGCCCTCCTGCCCCTGCAGCGACATCATCCCGGCGACCATATCGCCGCCCGACTGCGCCAGCAGATAGGTGAAGTCCTTCATGCCGGCGTCCGTGATCTCCCATCCCAGAAGCCCGGCATAGAAGGCGCGGGCCGCCTCGACGTCGCCTGTCCCCAGCTCGTACCAGCAGGGGTTGCCCTGATAGGTCATGCCTCTCTCCCGACTGTGCTGCCGCGCGGCCGTGGCGCTGCAGAAGGCCCCGCGCCACGGTCCTGCATCGCGTCCCTCAGGCCCGGTCGCTGTCGAACAGCGTCTCGAACCCGGCCCAGATCATGCGCTTGCCGTCAAAGGGCATGTCGGGCATCGGCTGGCCCTCCATCGCGGCCTCCATCTTGCGCCCCGCCTCCTCGCAGGTGGCGCGGTCGGGCCAGCCGGCCCATGACATGACGATCACCTCGCCCTCCTGCGCGTCGACCGCCCGATACATGTCGGTCAGCTTGCCGCGCGGCACGTCGTCGCCCCAGCTTTCGAAATTGCCGAGGCAGCCGAAGGGCCTGAACATCTCCTCCCATGCCGAATGGGCGAGCTTCTCGAAGGCGTCGCGGTTGCCTTGCGGCACGGGCGTCAGGAAGCCCTGATAATAGCCGCCGCCCCGGTCGCTGCCATCGGCCACGAAGGACTGGAACCCGCCGAAGATCATCCGCTTGCCGTCATAAGGCGTCTCGCCCATCGTCTGACGCATTTCCTCGGGGTTCTGCATGATGTCGGCCCAGGCGGCGTCCGAGGTTGCGCGGTCGGGCCATTCGACCCAGCCGAAGCTTACGGCCTCCCCATCCTGCGCATCCACGGCCCGCAGGAAGTCGGTCTGCTTGCCGGGTTGGATGTCCTCGGCCCAGGTCTCGACCATGCGGACCGCGCCCCGCCGCTGCATCAGCGGCCAGGCGCGGCGATTGATCTGCAGGTAGGCGTCCTTGCTGGTCTTCGGCACGGGAGTAACCGATCCGGTGTAGTAAGGCATCTCGCTGTCCTTTCCGGTGGAATGTCGTCCGATGCGACTTAGGCTGCCAGATCGGTTGCAAAAAGCAACTGAAATGTTGTAAGGTGCCAGCAGGAGGCACCCGCATTGGCAGAAATCCGCAAGACCTATGGCGAGGGCTGCATTGCCGCCCATGCGCTGGACCTGATCGGCGACCGCTGGGCGCTGCTGGTGGTGCGCGAGTTGATGCTGGGCCCCAAGCGCTTCGGCGCGATCCGCGCCGGGCTGCCGGGGGTGGCCAGCAACATCCTGACCCGCCGGCTGGAAGACCTGGAACGCGCGGGCATCCTGCGCCGCCGCAGCCTGCCCGCGCCCGCCAGCGCGCCCGCCTATGAACTGACCGAAAGCGGCCTTGGCCTGCGCCCGGTGCTGCGCGAACTCTGCCGCTGGGGCGCGGCGATGCCGGGCCACGATCCCCGGCTGCCGATCAGCCCGACCGCGCTGATGCTGTCGATGGAGGCGATGATCCGACCCGCCGGACGCTTCACCGCCGGCTTCGAGATGGAGGGCGAGGCCTTCGCCCTGACCGCCGACGCGCAAGGCCTGCACATCCGCCGCACCGACGCAGCGGCCGGAGAGATGAGTTTCACCGGCCATCCCAACGACATGGCCGCGACGATCTACGGCCCCGTTCCGCTGGCGGATGTCGCCGCAAGCGGGCAGGTCCGTTTCACCGGCGACCTTTCGCGCGGGCAGGGTTTCGTGGACCTGTTCCGCCTGCGTCGCCCCATTCCCGCAGGAGAAGACGCATGACCCGCCTTATCCCCCATCTGTGGTACAATTCCGAGGCCGAGGAAGCCGCCCGCTTCTATGCCTCGGTGATCCCTGACAGCCGGATCGACCACGTCACGACGATGCCCATCGAAACCCC
This sequence comes from Paracoccus sp. MC1862, assembly GCF_016617715.1. Taxonomy (NCBI): domain Bacteria; kingdom Pseudomonadati; phylum Pseudomonadota; class Alphaproteobacteria; order Rhodobacterales; family Paracoccaceae; genus Paracoccus; species Paracoccus sp. MC1862. The sequence goes on from NZ_CP067225.1 coordinate 2,346,160, forward strand.
GTCAGGCCCGCCCGGCAGCGTCACCATTGTCGAGTTCACGCTGGCAGGACAGCCGATGGTCGGCTTCACCGGCGGACCGATGGACACGTTCAACCATGCAATCTCACTGATGGTCGAATGCGACACGCAAGGAGAGATCGACCGCATCTGGGACGCGCTTCTGGACGGCGGCGCCCCTGAACAATGCGGCTGGCTGCGCGACCGCTGGGGCGTGGCGTGGCAGATCGCCCCAAAGCGGCTGGCCGAGATGATGCGAAGCAACGACCGAGCCGCCGCGGCGCGTACCGCGCAGGCGATGATGGGGATGGTCAAGCTGGACCTCGCCGAACTGGAACGCGCCTTCGCGGGCTGAGCGTCATATTGCCCGGTCAAACTTGGTGGACAGGTGGACAAGGCTTTCCGACGACCGCACCCCCGTCAGATTGCCGATGCGGTCCAGCACCTCGTCCAGTTCCACCGTCGATGCGCAGCCGAGCTGCAGCAGAAGATCGACCCGCCCGCTGGTGGAATGCACCTTCTCGACCGCCGGCAACGCCTTGAGCCGGCCAAGGATCGCGGCCTGCGCCCTCGGCTCGATCGTCAGAAGGCAGGTCGCGCGGATGCGGGTGACGCGGGCGGCCTCGCCTAGCCGCAGCGTGTAGCCCGCGATGGCGCCCGTGGTTTCCAGCCGTTCCAGCCGGGCCTGCACCGTTGACCGGGCGAGCTTCAGCCGCCGCGCCAGCACCGCCACCGACATCCGCGCATCCTGCCCCAGATGCGCGATGATCGCGCGGTCGGTGTCGTCCATGGTCCCTCTTGTCGATTTGACGGCCTTGCCGGTCACATTAACCGGCCCCGCGCGACGATCCATCCTTTTCATCGCCCCGAATGCGTCCCATAGGGCGCTTTCCGCGTTGATCGGCGGACCCCCCGGACATGGAAAGGATTGCGCATGGGACTGACCGAAGGCCACCTGGCCAAGACCATGTGGGAGAACCCGGCCGAGATCGTCCGCAGCCTCAAGCCCGAGAACCCGGTGATGGTCTTCGCCCCCACCGTCCTGCAGGACCGCGCCCGCGCCTTCCTGGCGGGCTTTCCCGGCTTCGTCACCTATGCCGTCAAGTCGAACCCCGACGAGGCGGTGATCCAGAATCTCGTGCAGGCGGGGATCAAGGGCTTCGACGTGGCCTCGCCCTTCGAGATCGACCTGATCGGCCGCCTCGCCCCCATGGCCGTGCGGCATTACCACAACCCGGTGCGAAGCCGCGCCGAGATCGCCCATGCGGTGGCCGCCGGCATCAAGGCCTGGTCGGTGGACAGCCAGACCGAACTGGACAAGCTGTTCGAGCAGGTGCCCACGGACGCCTGCGAGATTTCGCCCCGCTTCAAGCTGCCGGTGCTGGGCGCGGCCTATGATTTCGGGTCCAAGTTCGGCGCCAGCCCCGAGCTTGCGGCAGACCTGCTGCGTGCGGTCCATGAGAAAGGCTACACCGCCTCGCTGACCTTCCACCCCGGCACGCAATGCACCGACCCGCACGCATGGGAACAGTATATCCGCACCGCCGCCGAGATCGCCGAGATGGCGGGCGTCCGGCCCAAGCGCCTGAACGTCGGCGGCGGCTTCCCGTCCTGGCGCGTCCACGGGGTGGAACCCGACCTGTCCGCGATCTTCGACCTGATCGGCCGCACCACGGCGGAAGCCTTCGGCGCGGACGCCCCCGAACTGGTGTGCGAGCCGGGACGCGGCATCTGCGCCGACGCCTTCGCCATCATCACCCGCGTCAAGGCGGTCCGCGACGGGACGAACGTGTTCCTGAACGACGGCGTCTATGGCGGCATGAACGAGCTGCCGGTGATCGGCAACCTCGACCGGCTGGAGGTGCTGACGCCCGAGGGCCGCTTGCGCGGGGAAAACAGCCACGGCCGCGTCGTCTTCGGCCCGACCTGCGATTCGGTGGACCGCCTGCCGGGCGAGATCTCGCTGCCCGACAACATCGAGGAGGGCGATTACGTCGTCTTCCACGGCGCGGGCGCCTATTCGGTCGTGACGAACACCCGCTTCAACGGCTTTGGCGAGATGCGGCAACTGACGGTGATGGGCTTCGACTGAGCCTTCGGGCGCCATCCGGCAAGGGTGGCGCTTTCGGTGGGGTGGAACCCCGCCCTACGGGGCAATCGGGGAGGCGTTCGTTCGGGATGACGGTGGGGTGAACCTCACCCTGCGCCATGTCCCGGCAGGGTGGGGTTCCATCCCACCACCAGCCGGCCACGTCCTCACGCCACCTTGGCTTGTTGCGGCGCGATCCCCAAGCCAGCGCAGACGGCCAGCGTCATCTGCGGCCGGTTGACCGTGTAGAAATGCAGCCGGTCCACGCCGCCCTCGATCAGCCGGCGGCAGAGATTCACCGCCATGTCCACGGCTAGCCGCCGCTCGCCTTCCGCACCCGCCTTGGCAAAGGCCTCGTCGGCCCAGGCCGGAACGCTCGCCCCGCAACGGGCGGCAAATTTCTTCGCACCCGACCAGTTCTGGATCGGCAGGATGCCGGGGATGATCGGGGCAGTGACGCCCTCCGCCGCGCAGGCGTCGCGGAAGCGGAAATAGACATCCGCGTCGAAGAAGAACTGGGTGATCGCGCTGGATGCGCCCGCGTCCACCTTGCGTTTCAGCCACTCCACGTCGGCGCTGGTGTCGGGGCTTTCCGGGTGCGGCTCGGGATAGGCACCGCAGCGGATGGAGAAGCCGCCCCGCGCCGCGATGGCCTCGATCAGTTCCACTGAATCGGCGAAGCCCTCGGGATGGGGCGCGAAGCGGTCTGCCCCCTGCGGCGGGTCGCCCCGCAGCGCCACGATCTCGCGCACGCCGGCAGCCGCATAGTCGTCCACGATCGCCATCGTTTCGGCGCGCGAGGCATCCACGCAGGTCAGGTGCGCCGCGACGTTCAGCCCGTAGTTCGAGGCCAGCGCCGTCACCGCCTCATGCGTCAACTGCCGGGTCGTGCCGCCCGCGCCATAGGTCACGGACACGAACTCCGGTCCCAGCGGCGCCAGCGCATTCGCCGTTTCCCACAGCTTGAAGGACTGGTCGAGGTTGCGGGGCGGGAAGAACTCGAAGCTGACAGAGGGGGTGGTCATCGCGGGTATCCTTTCACCCTTCTTGTGCCACGGCGCCTTCCGTGAGACAAATTCATCTTCCACAACTTCGACATGAATTCCATGCATCTTGAACTGCGCCATCTGCGGACGATCCGCGCCATCCACGACCAAGGCGGCCTTGCCCGTGCGGCCGAGGTGCTGAACATCACCCAATCGGCGCTGTCCCATCAGGTCCGCGCGCTGGAGGATCAGGCCGGCACGTCGCTGTTCCTGCGCCAGACCAAGCCCATGCGCCTGTCCCCCGCCGGGCTGCGGCTGCTGGCCGTGGCGCGTCAGGTCCTGCCACTGGTCGAGGCGGCAGAATCCGAGATGCGCGGCGTGACGCAGGGCAAGCTGGGACGGCTGCACATCGCCATGGAATGCCACGCCTGCTTCAACTGGCTGCTGCCGGCGCTGGACGCCTTCCGCCACGACTGGCCGGGGGTGGACATCGACGTGCGCGCGGGGCTGGCCTTCACCGCCCTGCCCGCCCTGGTGCGGGGCGATGCGGACATGGTGATTTCCTCGGACCCCGAGGACCTGCCCGGCATCGTGTTCGAGCCGCTGTTCGACTACAACCCCCTGCTGGTCGTGCCCGCCCGCCATCCGCTGGCCGGCCGCGATTTTGCCGAGCCGGCCGACCTTTCGGCTGAAACGCTCATCACCTATCCGATGGACCGCGCCCGGCTGGATGTGTTCTCGCATTTCCTCGACCCCGCCGGGGTGCAGCCCGGCGCTGTGCGGGAAATCGAGCTGACCGACGTGATCCTGCTGCTGGTCGCCTCGGGGCGCGGCGTGTCGGTGCTGCCCGACTGGGTGCTGGAACGCGAGGCCGGCAACCCGGAACTGGTGACGCTGCCGCTGGGCCGCCGCGGGGTGGTGCGCCGCCTTTACGCGGCGGTGCGCGAAGCCGACCGCGACCTGGCCTTCATGGGCGACATGATCCGCCTGGCGCGCGAAGGGCGAAACGCCGGCTGACGCGAGGGACCCCGGCGGCCCTTCGGGACGTTCCTTCGGGAAGACCATGCAAGGGGAAACACAATGCTCGCCTCGTTCCTCATGGGCCTCGTCGGGGGTCAGCGATCCATGACGCCGCTGGCGGCGGTGGCAGTGGCCGCCGCGCGCGGGGACCTGCCGCGGGACTGCGCGGCGCCGGACATCCTGCGCGAACCGGCGGTCGCGGCGGGCGCCGTCGCGCTGGCGCTGGCGGAACTGGCGGGCGACAAGATGAAAAGCGCGCCCGACCGGATCGTGCCGCCGGGACTTGCCGCCCGCTTCATCGTGGCGGGCTTTGCCGCCGGTGCGCTGGCGCCGCGCGGGCGATTTCTGGAAGGGGCCGCGCTGGGCGGGATCACGGCGGTCGCGGCCTCCTACCCCGGCTGGCGGGCGCGGATGGCCGCTATGGAAGATCACGGCCAGACCCCCACCGGACTGGTCGAGGACGCGCTGGTCGTGACCGCCGCCGCCGCCATCGTCGCCGCGATGCGCCCCAGGCGCCGCTGATCCGCCCGCCTTCACTTCCGGCGGGGATCGGCCTAAAGGGGCCTGCCCCGTCCCGAAGGATTTCCCCATGCCCAGCGCCAACCTCAACCTGATGATCAAGGCCGCGCGCAAGGCGGGCCGCAGCCTGGTCAAGGACTTCCGAGAGGTCGAGAACCTGCAGGTCTCGTCGAAAGGCCCCGGCGACTTCGTCAGCCGCGCCGACCGCGAGGCGGAACGGATCATCAAGGAGGACCTGCGCACCGCCCGCCCGAACTATGGCTGGGTCGGCGAGGAAACCGGCGCCGAGGCAGGCGAAGATCCCACCCGCCGCTGGATCGTCGATCCGCTGGACGGCACCACCAACTTCCTGCACGGATTGCCGCACTGGGCGGTCAGCATCGGGCTGGAACACAAGGGCGAGATCGTCGCGGCCGTCGTCTTCGATCCCGCCAAGGACGAGTTGTTCACCGCCGAAAAGGGCGACGGGGCCTTCGTCAACGACAAGCGCCTGCGGGTGTCGGGACGGCGCGACATGAACAGCGCGATCTTTGCGACCGGCGTGCCCTTCGGGGCCAAGACGACGCTTCCGGCGACGCTGAAGGATCTGGCGCGGCTGATGCCGGTCTGCGCGGGCGTGCGGCGCTGGGGCTCGGCGGCGCTGGATCTCGCCTATGTCGCGGCGGGGCGCTATGACGGCTACTGGGAACGCGGCATCCAGCCCTGGGACATCGCGGCGGGCATCCTGCTGGTGCGCGAGGCCGGCGGCTTCGTCGAACCCCTGCGCGATCACGCCGGCCTCATCGCCGATTCCAGCACCATCGTCTGCGCCAACCCGCAACTGTTCGAGACCTTCTCGGGGATCGTCCGCAGCCGAGACTGAGGCGCGAAAACCGTCGCCATCCTGCACCCCGCGCGGCCTTTCCCGTCGTCCGAGAATGGCCCGGCTTGACACTTGCCGCCCCAAGGGCGAGCGCCGGGGTATCTCGCCTGTCGCGGTGCCCCCTCATGCCTTCCCCTGATTCGCCGGTCGCTGCGCCGGTGCCGCTTTCCCCTGCCCCCCTTCATGCCGCGCCGGAAATCCCGCCGCAGCCCGTCCGCCCGGACGACCGGCAGGGCCTCGCGATCCTGCTGGTCTGCGTCACCAGCCTGATCTTCGCGATCCAGGACGGACTGGCCCGCCACCTCAGCGCCACCTATTCGCCGATCTTCGTGACCATGGTGCGCTACTGGTTCTTTGCGGTCTTCGTGCTGGCGATGGCCGCCCGCGGCCCCGGCGGGCTGCGCGCCGCATCCCGCAGCCATTACCCCGTGCTGCAGATCACCCGCGGGCTGCTGCTGGTCTTCGAGATCGTCATCATGGTCGCGGCCTTCGTCAAGCTGGGCCTGATCGAGACCCACGCCGTCTTCACCGCCTACCCGCTGCTTGTCGTGGCCCTGTCCGGCCCGGTGCTGGGGGAACGCATCGGCTGGCGGCGCTGGGCCGCGGTCGGCGCGGGATTCGTCGGCATCCTCATCATCCTGCAGCCGGGGCTGAGGGTCTTTTCGCCCTGGGCGATCCTGCCCGTGGTCGCGGCGCTGATGTTCGCGGTCTATGGCCTTCTGACGCGGATGGTATCGGCGAAGGACAGCGCCGAGGTCAGCTTCTTCTGGACCGGCATCGCGGGCGTCGCCGGCATCACCCTTGTCGGCGTCTGGTATATCGAGCCCATCGCCCGCGCCGACTGGCCCTGGATGGCGGGCCTGTGCATCTGCGGCATGACCAGCCACTACCTGCTGATCCGCGCCTATTCGCTGGCCGAGGCCTCCAGCCTGCAGCCCTTTTCCTACACGCAGCTTGTCTGGGTCAGCCTGATCGGCGTCCTGCTGCTGGGGGAGGAGGTCCGGCCGAACGTGATCCTCGGGATGCTGATCATCGTCGGCGCGGGGCTGTTCACCTGGTGGCGGTCGCTGCAGAAGGCGCGGGCAGAGACTGCGCCTCGCTGATGATCTCGACCACGGGGACAGGCAGGATCGCCTCCTCGGCCACGGCTTCCGGCGCGGGGGCAGCCTCGGCGGGCAGGTCCTCGGCCTCGCGCAGCGCGGAAAAATCCTCGGGCCGCCGTTGCGGCGCGGGCGGGATCTTCGGCGGATCGAGGCTTTCGGCCACGCGCGCGATCTGGGCCTGCGGCAGGGGCGGGTCCTGCCCTTCGCCCGCGTCGATGCCCGGCACGGCGGTCTCGGGCAGCGCCACCGGCCCACCCGCCATCGCCAGCCGCACCGCATGGCCCGCCGCCTCGCCCACCCAGGCAGGCGGCGCAGGCGGGCGTGCCGATGCCGCAAGCACCAGCGGCCCCTCGGCCCGCCAGGGCTTGGACACCCCACCGCTCAGGTCCCAGCCCGGCACTAAGGGCAACGGATGGCCTGCGATGCGGGCGCGGTAGATCGGCAGCGCCTCGGCCACGCGCATGACGTAGTTGCGCGTCTCGTCAAAGGGGATCATCTCGACCCAGTCCACCGGATCGGCACCCTCGTCCCGCAGGTCGCCGAAATCCCGCAGCCAGCGCGCGGACCGCCCCGGCCCGGCATTGTAGCCCGCCGCCACCAGCGCGATGGAATTGCCGAAGCGGCCCCGCAGCCCGTCGAGGTAAGCCGCCCCCAGCCGGGCGTTGTAGCCCGCGTCCCGCGTCAGCCGGGGCAGATCGTAGGGTTCTCCGATGACGCCCGCCATCTGCCGGGCGGTGTCGGGCATCACCTGCATCAGCCCCCGGGCGCCGACATGGGACTGGACGGTGTGGTTGAACTCGCTTTCCTGCCGGGCGATGGCCATGACCAGCTCGGGCGGCAGGCCGAAGCTGCCCTCTTCCAGCCCCGTCAGCGGATAATGCAGCGCCGGATAGACGCCGCCCTTCGCGGCGGCCGCCTTGGACAGCCGCAGGGCGTCCCAGGGGCGGCGCAGTTCCAGCATCACCCGGCCCATGCGGGCGATGTCCTCGTGGTCGGCGCCGGTCGCCAGATGCAGGAAGAACCGCTGCGCCTGCGCGGGCTCTCCGGCCGCGATCAGCCACAGCCCTGCCTGGAACAACCGGTTCCCCATCAGCGCCGAGTTCCGCCAGTCCGGCAGCGTGTCGGTCGCCACGCCGGTCACGGCCAGCGCAGGCTGCATCGGCATGCCGATCTTCTCGGCGGCCAACTGGCCGTAATAGGCGGTCTGATGCGCGGCGGCCTTCTCGTAAGCCGCGCGGGCCGCGTCGGGGTCGCCTGAAGCCTCGGCGGCGCGGGCCTGCCAGTAATGGGTGCGCGCCACGGTGATCGCGCTGTAATCCGCCGCCGGAAGCCGGGCGAAATGCACAGCCGCCCGGTCGGCCGCGCCCGCGCGCAGGGCCGCATATCCCGCGATCCAGTCCAGATCGACGGCGCCGCTGTCGCCTGCGGGCAGGAAATGCCCCGCAGCGAAGCGTTCCGCCAGCGCCCAGTCGCCCTTGCGCAGCGCCTCGCGGGCATAATCCCGGCGCAGGCTGGCCCAGGCAGCCGGATCGCCCAGCGCCTCGGCCGAGGTCGAACGTTCCAGCATCAACTGCCGCGCCAGTTCCCCCTGCTTGCTCGCCACCCGCCAGCGGAAGCGGTCGAGCGCCAGCCCCGCGTCATTCCGCAGGTCTTCGGGCAATGCGAGAATCAGCGGGTCCACCCCCGTCCGCCGCGCCTGCACGGCGATGCGGGCGCGGGCGAGGTCGGCCTTGGGTCCGGTGACGTAAAGCAGCATCCGCTCGGCCACCGCCCATTCGCCGGCATCCAGCAGCACCTTCAGCCGGGCCGCGTGATGCGGGGCGACGGCGGCGCCATGGACGGCGAGAAAGGCGGTTTCCTCGGCGGCATCCAGCGCGGCGCTGCTGATCCAGAAGCGGGCGGCGGCCTCGGCGCGCTTGGCTTCGGGATGGGCGGCAATCCAGGCACTCGCGCCCCCGAGGCTTTCAGGCAGGCGCTCGCCGAACCAGCCCAGCACCTCGGCGGCAGGCAGATCGGGGCGGATCATGGCCTCGCCGCGGCGGAATAGCAGTTCCATCCCCGGCCAGTCGGGGTTGCGGGCGGCGAAGTCGCGGTATTCGCCCCATGTCCCCTGCCCCGCCCGCAGGCGTTGCCACAGGACAAGGTCCACCGACATCTGCCCGGACTGCCGCGCCGCCGCATCAGCAGTAGGCCAGTCCCTTGCTGCGGCCGCCGCCAGCGCGCGGGTCATCGCGCCCCTGTCCTCGGCCCGCGCGGGCAGGGCCAGGGCGGCCGCCAGCGCCAGCGCCGCGAGTCTGAATGTCGTCCCTGTCATGGCCGCCAATCTGCGGGCAGCGGGGCGCCGGGGCAACTCACATCCGCGGCAGGCGCGCTTGGCAACCCGCGCGCCCGGTTGTATGCCCGCGCGAAACAATCGTCAGGATCGAGTCATGTTCCAAGGGTCCCTGCCCGCTCTCGTCACCCCCTTGACCGGCGAAGGCAAGATCGACTGGCCCGCGCTGGAACGGCTGGTCGAATGGCAGATCGAACAGGGCAGCCACGGCCTTGTGCCCGTCGGCACCACGGGCGAAAGCCCGACGCTGAGCCATGACGAGCACCGCGAGGTGGTGGAGGCCGTCGTCCGCCTTGCCGCCGGCCGGGTGCCGGTGATCGCGGGCGCGGGGTCGAACAACACCCATGAGGCGATCGAGCTTGCCCAGCACGCCTGCGAGGTCGGTGCCGACGGGCTGCTGATCGTGACGCCCTATTACAACAAGCCCACGCAAGCGGGCCTGATCGCGCATTTCACCGCCGTCCATGACGCGACCGACCGGCCGATCATCATCTACAACATTCCTGGCCGTTCCGTCGTGGACATGACACCGGAAACAATGGGCGAACTGGCGAAGCTGCCGCGCATCATCGGCGTCAAGGACGCGACTGGCCGGCTCGAACGGGTGTCCTGCCAGCGGATCACCTGCGGCCCGGACTTCCTGCAAATCTCGGGCGAGGACGCGACGGCGCATGGCTTCAACGCGCAGGGCGGCCGGGGCTGCATTTCGGTCTCGGCCAATGTTGCGCCCGCGCTTTGCGCCCGGATGCAGGCGGCCTGCCTTGCCGGGGACTATGCCGAGGCGCTGCGGCTGCAGGACCTGCTGATGCCGCTGCATATCGCGATCTTCATCGAACCAGGTCTGGTCGGCGCCAAATACGCCCTGTCGCGGCTGGGGATGTGCGGGGAAACCGTGCGCCTGCCACTGACGCCGCTGACCGCCCCCACCCGCGCCCGCATCGACGCCGCCATGGCCCATGCCGGGCTGATCTGAGGGCAGGGGCATGGCCTACGCCGTCCTGACCGTCGCCATCGTCTTCGAGGTGATCGGCACCTCGCTGCTGATGCTGTCGCAGCAGTTCACCCGGGTCTGGCCGACCGTGGGCATGGCCGTGGCCTATCTCGTGTCCTTCTACTTCCTGTCGCAGGCGCTGAAGTTCCTGCCCCTCGGCATCGCCTATGCGCTGTGGAGCGGGCTGGGAATCATCCTGACCCTGGGCGTCGGCATCTTCGTCTTCCGGCAGATCCCCGACCTGCCCGCCGTGGTGGGGGTGGCGCTGATCCTGGCGGGGGTGGTGGTCATCAACGGGTTTTCGCAGACGACCGGGCATTGAGCGGCTGCGTGTCCCACCCGGCGAAGCGCCTGATGGCGCGGCCGCATGGGTATTTGGGCCAGAAAGAAGCCCCTTCAGCCCCTTGCCATTGCAAGCGCTTGCGGCAGGGCCTGGGCGAACACATCGAGTTCGGCTTCCGGCCCGCAACTGACGCGGATGCAGCGGTTCTGCGGCGCGACCCAGGGCATCCGGGCGAAGATTCCCTGTTCGGCCAGCGCCGCCAGCAGCGCGCGGGCGGAGTCGCCGTCCCGGCCGCAGTCGATGGCGACGAAATTCGTGGCCGAGGGCAGCGCCTTGAGGCCGTTGTCGCGGGCGATGGCGGCGATCCGTTCGCGGGCGTCCGTGACCTGCCGGACGGTCTCGGCCAGATGCGCGGCATCCCCCAGCGCCGCCAGCGCGCCCGCCTGCGCCACGCTGTTGACGCCGAAATGATTCCGCACCCGGTCGAAGGCGCGGATCATGTCCGGGGCGCCGATGGCATAGCCGATCCGCGCGCCAGCCATTCCGTGGGCCTTGGAGAAGGTCCGCATCCGCAGCACCCGCGGGTCGGCGGGGTCGATGCGCGGCAGGGCGGGGGCGAACTCGGCATAGGCTTCGTCGAGGATCAGCAGGATGCCTTCCGGCAGCGCGGCGATGGCGGCCTCGATCGCCTCGGGCGGATGCCAGCCGCCCATGGGGTTGTCGGGGTTGCAGAGATACACCATCCGCGCGCCGGTCCCGGCGGCCTGCGCCACCAGCGCGGCGGGGTCCTGCTTATCGGCGCGATAGGGGACGCGGACCAGTTCGCCGCCGAAGCCGGCGACGTGAAAATCGAAGGTCGGATAACCACCCGCCGAGGTGACGACCCGATCCCCCGGTGCCACCATCAGCCGGACGGCAAGGCCCAGAAGCCCGTCGATCCCCTCGCCCACGACGATATTCTCGGGGGCGACGCCGCAATGGGCGGCAAGCGCGGCCTTGAGGTCGTGGTTCGTCGGATCGCCGTATTTCCAGACCTCGGCGGCGGCCTTCCGCATCGCCTCGATGGCCAGCGGAGAGGGGCCGAAGCCGTTCTCGTTCGCCCCCAGCCGGGCGCGGAAGGGCACGCCGCGCCGGCGTTCCAGCGTTTCGGGACCGACAAAGGGCACGGCGTCGGGCAGGCTGGCGGGAAGGGGCGCGAGGGTCGGTTTCATGCCCGGATCAGAAGCGCAAATCCGCCGTTCTCGCAACCCCGTCTGCGCGAAGGCCGCCCTGCACTCCTGCCGCGCGGCGCGCGTGCATCAAGGCCCTGAAAGGGGCACCGCTGGCATGGAAAGCCGTCGCTGCGCGCCTGGCAACGTCCTAGTCCTTGCCGAAAAGGCGGCCAAGCAACCCTCGTGACGCAGGCGGCTCGGCAGTGTTGTCGGCCACAGCCGGCGCAGGCTCAGGCGCGGGCTTCGCCGTTGCCGCCATGCCTGCCGCGCGGGTCTCGGACAGCGTCGCGCCGGTCGTCAGCGCCTCGGGGTCCAGCCGCAACTCGATCACGGCAAGTGTCCCCGCGTCCTGCGCCCGCTGGAAGGCCCCGGCGAAGTCCTCGTCGCGTTCCACCAACTCGCCATGCCCGCCGTAGGCGCGGGCCAGCGCGGCGAAGTCGGGGTTGAACAGGTCGGTGCCCGAGACGCGCCCCGAATAGTGCTTTTCCTGATGCATGCGGATCGTGCCGTAGCGGCCGTTGTTCGCCACGATCACGATCACCGCCGCGCCCTCCTGCGCCGCCGTGGAAAGCTCGTTCACCGTCATCTGAATGTCGCCGTCGCCCGCCACGCAGACGACCGTGCGGTCCGGGTGCCGGATCTTGGCCGCCACCGCCGCCGGCAACCCGTAGCCCATCGACCCCGAGGTCGGCGCAAGCTGCGTCTCGCCCCGCTTGAACTGGAAATAGCGGTGGATGAAGGACGCGAAGTTGCCCGCGCCGTTGGTGATGATGGCATCCTCGGGCAGGTTGTCGGACAGCCAGGTGATCACCCGCTCCATCTTCACCGCGCCGGGGGTTTCCTTCGGCTGGCGCCATGCCTCGTAGTTAGCTCGCAGTTCCGCGGTCCAGTCGCTCCACTGGCGCGGCGCCGGCGCCTCGGCCAGCGCCTTCAGCACGGCGCGGGGGCAGGCGGCGATGCCGGGATCGGCGCGCCAGAGATGGCCGATCTCGTCGGGGTCCGGGTAGACGTGGATGATGCGCTTGCCCTGCCCCTTCGGGCTCATCAGGTCATAGCCGTTCGTCAGCGTGTCCCCCAGCCGCGAGCCGAGCGACAGGATGCAATCCGCTTCCCTCAGCGCCTCGCCCAGCTTCGGGTTCATGCCCACGCCCAGATCGCCCACGTAGTTCGGCAAGCGGTTGTCGATCAGATACTGGCGGCGGAAGGGCACGGCGACCGGCAGGCCCCAGCCTGCCGCGAAGCGCGCCAGCCGGTCGCCGTCCTCCTGCGTCCAGATCGAGCCGCCGGGAATCACCAGCGGCCGCTCGGCCCCGGCCAGCGCCCCGGTGATCGCGGCAAGCTGCGCCTCGGAAATGCCGGGAACCGGGCGCGGCGCGGGCATCAGGTCGGGGGCGCCCGATTCGGCTGACAGCATGTCCTCGGGCAGCGCCAGCACCACCGGGCCGGGGCGGCCGGACAGGGCGAGATCGAAGGCACGGGCGACATATTCGGGGATGCGGTCGGTGTCGTCGATCTCGGCCACCCACTTGGCGAGGCTTCCGAACATCTGCCGATAATCGACCTCCTGAAACGCCTCGCGGTCGCGGGTGTCCCGCGCGATCTGGCCCACGAACAGGATCATCGGCGTCGAATCCTGCCTGGCCACATGGACCCCGGCGCTGGCGTTGGTGGCCCCCGGCCCGCGGGTGACAAAGCAGATGCCCGGCCGCCCGGTCATCTTGCCCCAGGCCTCGGCCATCATCGCCGCCCCGCCTTCCTGGCGGCAGACGGTGTTCGGAATCCCTGCGTCGTAAAGCCCGTCCAGCGCGGCAAGGAAGCTTTCGCCGGGAACCGAGAAGACCCGTTCCACCCCATGCGCCTTCAGCGCATCCGCCAGTATCCGTCCGCCGTGCCGCATCGCCTCGCCCCCTTGTCGCAAATCGCGCGCAAACTGGGGGCAAGACGCGCCAAGGGCAAGCCCGCAGCTTTACAGCGGCCGCCCGCGCCCCTATCTCACGCCGACCATGGCCCAGGCAAAATCCGACCCGAACTACAAGGTGATCGCCGAGAACCGGCGGGCGCGCTTCGATTACTTCATCGAGAGCGACATCGAGGTGGGCATCATCCTCACCGGCTCCGAGGTGAAGGCGCTGCGCACCGGCCAGTCCAACATCGCCGAAAGCTACGCCAGCGTGGAACAGGGCGAGTTGTGGCTGATCAACGGCTACATCTCCTCCTACAAGCAGGCGGGCATCTTCGGGCATGAGGAACGCCGCCACCGCAAGTTGCTGGTCAGCCGCAAGGAACTGTCGCGGCTGTGGCAGGCCACGGGACGCGAAGGCATGACGCTGGTCCCGCTGGTGATGTATTTCAACCACCGGGGCATCGTGAAGCTGAAGCTGGGCATCGCCAAGGGCAAGAAGAACCACGACAAGCGCGCGACCGAGGCCAAGCGCGACTGGGGCCGCGAAAAGCAGCGCCTGCTGAAGCAGGGCTGAGACGGCCCTGCCTGTTCAGCCACTGGCGTGAGCTGCGATGTCGGTGCACATTGGAAACCGAGTGCCACCTTAGGCTTGCGGATCAGGGATGAGCGACACCAAGACCGATCTGGACCGGTTGCTGGCAGAAACGCGCCGGCTGAACGCCGAGGCCGACAGGCTGATGGCCGAGGAACGCAAACTCATGGCCGAGCGGCTGCTTCGTCGGCAAAGGCGTGGACCCTGGTTCAACTTCGTTCATGAGATCGCTCCATTTCTGGGCATCGGTCTTGTGATTGGCCTGGTCGCTGCCTTGGCTGTCCTGCTTCTGCCCCTGATGGGAACCCCCAATCCTTAGGCGCAGACCGCATCCGTTCCCTGCTACCGCAGCGCCGCCAGCGTGGCCGGGTCCGCCTCGCCCTCGTAGAACTCTGCCAGCAGCCGGTCGAAGACCTCGCCCCCGCCCGCCTCGCGGAACAGCGTGGCGCAGGACCGCAGCTTCATCGCATCGACCGGGCCCAGCACCGCCTCGGGCGGGCGGCCCTCGTTTTCCAGCATCGCCTCGGCGGCCTCGCGCAGGTTTGCCGCCAGCACCGGATCGGCCAGGTAGGCCCGCGCCTCGGCCATGTCGCGGATGCCGTAGTGCTTCGCCGTCCCCGACCGCCCCAGCGCGGCAAGCTGCGGAAAGACATACCACATCCAGTGGCTGACCTTCCGGCCTGCCCGCAGTTCCGCCACCGCGCGGGACTGGTCGCGCGCCTGCGCGTCGTGAAAGCGTTGCAGGTCCATGCCGCATGGATGCGCCCCATGCGGACGCGCGGTCAAGGGCCGTTGTCCTGCCCGCGCGTCAAGGCTAAGAAAGCCCGCGGTGGCTGGGGACCGAGGAGACAAGGGATGGACGATCCGAAGACGCTGGTGTCGACCGACTGGCTGGCGGCACATCTGGACGACCCCGACCTGCGCGTCATCGACGCAAGCTGGCACATGCCCGCAACGGGCCGCGACGCCCGCGCCGAATACGAGGCCGCCCATATCCCCGGCGCGCGTTTCTTCGACATCGACGCCATCGCGGACACCCGCAGCCCCCTGCCCCACATGGCCCCCCAGCCCGAGATGTTCGTCAGCCGCCTGCGGGCGATGGGCATCGGCGACGGCCATCAGGTCGTGATCTACGACAACTCGGACGTCCATTCGGCGGCCCGCGTCTGGTGGATCTTCCGTCTGATGGGCAAGACCGACGTGGCGATGCTGGACGGCGGCTTTGCCAAATGGCAGGCCGAGGGCCGCCCGGTCGAGGACATGCCCCCGATCACCCGCGACCGCCACATGACCGTGCAGCGGCAGGCGGGACTGGTCCGCGACGTGACACAGGTGGCGGCAGCGGCCAAGCTGGGCGACCACCAGATCATCGACGCCCGCAGCGTAGCCCGATTCCGCGGCGACGAGCCCGAGCCCCGCCCCGGCCTGCGCGCGGGCCATATCCCCGGCGCGAAGAACGTCCCCGTGGGCCAGCTTTACACCCCCGACGGCACCATGAAGCCGGTGGACGAGTTGCGCGCCGTCTTCGAATCGGCAGGCGTGGATCTTGCGCGCCCTGCGATCACCACCTGCGGCTCTGGCGTCACCGCGGCCAGCCTTGCGCTGGCGCTGGAACGCCTGGGCAAGCGGGACTGGTCGCTCTACGACGGGGCCTGGGCCGAATGGGGCAGCTACCCCGACCTCAAGATCGCAACCGGAGACGCCTGAATGTTCGGCAACCTGCAGCCCCAAGCCCCCGACAAGATCCTCGCCCTGATGGGCGAGTTCCGGGCCGACACCCGGCAGGGCAAGATCGACCTGGGCGTGGGCGTCTACAAGGACCCGACCGGGCTGACCCCGGTGATGCGGGCCGTCAAGGACGCCGAGCGCCGCATCTGGGAAGCCGAGACCACCAAGGCCTATACCGCGCTTGCGGGAGAACCGGCCTATCTGAACGCGCTGTCGCGGATGGTGCTGGGCGAGGGGCTGGACGACAGCCGCACGGCGGCGCTGTCCACCGTCGGCGGCACCGGCGCGATCCGGCAGGCGCTGGAACTGGCGCGGATCGGCAACCCGGACCTGACCGTCCATGTCTCGGACCCGACCTGGCCCAACCATCTGTCGATCCTGAAATTCATGGGCGTGCCTTTCGTCGAATACCGCTATTTCGACGACGCCACCCGCGGCGTCGATTTCGAGGGGATGAAGGCCGATCTGGGCCGCGCCCAGAAGGGCGACCTCGTATTGCTGCACGGCTGCTGCCACAACCCGACCGGCGCGAACCTGAGCATGGACCAATGGGCCGAGGTGGCAGGCATTCTCGACCGCACCGGCGCGGTGCCGCTGGTGGATCTCGCCTACCAGGGCTTCGGCGACGGGCTGGAGGAAGACGCGGCCGGCACCCGCCTGATCCTCAGCCGCACGCCCGAGGCGCTGGTCGCGGCCTCCTGCTCCAAGAACTTCGGCATCTACCGCGAACGGACGGGGATGCTGCTGGCGCAGGTCAGGGACGCGGGCGCGCGCGATCTGGCGCAGGGGACGATGGCCTACCTGAACCGCCAGAACTACAGCTTCCCGCCCGACCACGGCGCGCGGATCGTCCAGGTGATCCTCGACGACGAGGCGCTTTCCGCCGACTGGAAGGCCGAGCTTGAGGAGGTCCGGCTGGGAATGCTCGCCCTGCGCCAACAGCTTGCCGAGGAACTGCGGAACCTCACCGGCAGCGACCGCTTCGACTTCATCGAGCAGCACCGCGGCATGTTCTCGCGCCTGGGCGCCACGCCCGAGCAGGTTGCGAAGATGAAGGACGACAATGCCATCTACATGGTGGGCGATTCGCGACTGAACATCGCCGGTCTGAACCGCGACAGCGTGCCGATCCTGGCCCGCGCCATCGTCGAGGCGGGGGTCTGAACGGGGTCAGCCCCTTCGGACATGAAAAAGCCGGGGCGCGCCTGATGGCGGCCCCGGCTTCGTCGTTCTTGAAATGAAAGGATCAGAGACCGCGGGCGACGCGCTCGATCTCGCCGCGGTTCAGGCCGATGTCGGCCAGTTCGCGGTCGGACAGGGCGTTCAACTGGTTGCGCGTCTCGCGCACGTCTGCCCAATAGCGGACGGTGGTGGAGATGCGATCGAAAATACCGGCAGGACGCGCCGCCGGAATGGCGCGGAAGGTATCGATGGCCGACATGTCAGGAACCCATTTTTCTTGCGGCCCGCGCCAATCGCGGGCGATGTTCATCAGTGCCCCTGATATAGGCCCCGGGCCACGCTCCGACCACGTCCGAACCCGAAGCTCAGCCATGCAGAAAATGCATAGCAAGTGCTTGTTTACGTTTCGTTAACATAGCTCGACAGCGTACAAAGCTGCGTTTGCCCTTGCGTCAGAAGCCGCTCCTCTCGAAGAAAACTTCCGAGACACAGCACTTCCCGCAGTTTCCTTGCGCAAGAGCGCCGCTTTGTCGCAGCCATTGTCCTGCGCCTCAGCGCCAGTCCCCTAGTGCCACCTGCCACAGGGTCAGCGCCGCTACGGCCGCCGTATCAGCGCGCAGCACCCGCGGGCCGAGGCTGACCCGGTGGACGCAACCCATCCCCGCAAGCCGCTGCCGCTCGGCCTCCGACCATCCCCCCTCCGGCCCGATCAGCACCGCCCATGGACCGCCGGGCAACCCCGCCAGGGTCTCGGCCGGCCCCGCCAGCGCCTCGTCCGCCCAGAGGATGCGCCGCCCCTGATCCCAGCCGTCCAGCAGCCGCCCCAGCGGCAGCAGGGCGTCGACCGGCGGGACAAAGGTGCCGCCGCATTGCTCGGCGGCTTCCACGGCATGGGCCTGCAGCCGGTCCTGCCGGATGCGTTCCGAATTGGTATGGTCGGTCTGCACCGGCAGGATGCGTGCCGCCCCCAGTTCCGCCGCCTTTTCCACGATGAAATCGGTCCGCGCCTTCTTGATCGGCGCGAAGACCAGCCACAGGTCCGGCGGATCAAGCTGCGGCGCGACCTGCCCCACAAGCTCGACCTCTCCGCCCCGCTTGCCCGCCGAAACCAGCCGCGCCGTCCATTCGCCGTCGCGCCCGTTGAAGACCGCGATCTCGGCGCCCGAACCCAGCCGCATCACCGTTGAAAGATAATGTGACTGGTCCGTGTCCAAGGGCACGGGTTGTCCCGGGGCGAAGCGGTGATCTATGTAAAGCCTGATCTTTCCCATGACGGCGGACCCTATGCAGTCTGATGTCTCAACGCCACAGGCCATGGCAACGGTTGCGGATGCGCCGCGCGGCAACTGGGTGGACCGGCTGGCCCCGCCCGCGTCCCGCCCCTGGCTGCGCCTCAGCCGCGCCGACCGGCCCATCGGGACGTGGCTTCTGCTGCTGCCCTGCTGGTGGGGAACGGGGCTTGCGATGATGGCCGACCGGCCGTTGTGGGTGGACCTGTGGGTCGTGATCGCCTGCGCCATCGGATCTGTGGTGATGCGGGGGGCGGGCTGCACCTGGAACGACATCACCGACCGCGACATCGACGGCTCGGTCGCGCGCACCCGCTCGCGCCCGCTGCCCTCGGGGCAGGTCACGCTGCGGGGCACCTTCATCTGGCTGGGGGCGCAACTCGCCATAGGCGCGCTGATCCTGTTCACCATGAACGCGGCGGCCATCGCGCTGGGGGTGGCCTCGCTGGCGCTGGTCGCGGTCTATCCCTTTGCCAAGCGCTTCACCTGGTGGCCGCAGGTCTTCCTGGGCCTCGCCTTCAACTGGGGGGTGCTGGTGGCCTTTGCCGCGCATGGCGGCACCCTGCACCCGGCGCCAGTGCTGGCCTATGCGGCGGGCATCCTCTGGACGCTGTTCTACGACACCATCTACGCCCACCAGGACGCCGAGGATGACGCCCTGATCGGGGTCAAGTCCACCGCCCGGCTGTTCGGCAAGGACAGTCCGCGCTGGCTTCTGGGCTTTGCCGCGGGCGCGGTCGTGCTGCTGGCGGCGGCGGTTGCGGCGACCCGGCCCTCGGTCCTGCAGGCGGTGATCGGCACCGCCGGGATCGCGGGCTTCGCCCTGCATCTGTCGTGGCAGTTGCGCCGGTTCGACCCCGGCGACAGCCCGGCGCTGCTGCGGCTGTTCCGGTCCAACCGCGACGCGGGGCTGATCGTCGCGGGCGCGCTGTTCCTCGCCGGGCTGGCGTGATTGCCGAACCCACCCCGCGCGCCCATGTCGGGCGGGATCAAGAACGAAAGGCCCGGTGATGGGCGAAGGGACGTCCAAACCCCGCCGCGCGCGGAACTGGTTCCTGGGGCTGGTGCTGCTGGCCTCGGGCGCGGTCGCGGCCTACGAGGCCGGCCGCCGGGCCGTTCCCGCCTTTGAACGGCACACGCTGGCGCAGGTGCAGGCGGCGCTGGATCAGGCCGGGGCCGGCTGGGCCGGGGCCGAGGCCGACGGCCTGACCCTGCGCCTGACCGGCACCGCCCCCGACGAGGTGCAGCGCATCCGCGCCGTGGCGCTGGCGACCGAGGCCGCGCGCTTCGCCCGGATCGAGGACGCGACGCAGGTTCCCCGCCCCCCCGAAACCGCGCCCCCCTCCTTCCGGTTCGAGGTGCTGCGGGGCGAAGCCGGCACCTCGGTCATCGGCCTTGCCCCCGCGGCCATGGACCGCGACGGCCTGCTGGCGCGGCTGGAACGCGCGGCGGGGACCGGCGGACTGACCGACCTGCTGGAAACCGCCGACCACCCCGCCCCCGAGGGCTGGGACGAGGCCGTGGCCTTCGCCGTCAAGGCCGCCGGGCAGATGCCGCGCGCCAAGATCGCGGTCACGCCCGGCCATGTGCGGATCGACGCCATCACCGATGGCGAGGGCGAAAAGACGCGGCTGGAACAATCGCTCGCGGCGGCGGTCCCCGAAGGCGTCACCCTTGTCACCGACATTTCCGCGCCGCGCCCGCTGATCTCGCCCTTTGCGCTTGAACTGGTCAGGACGCCCGAGGGCACGCGCCTGGACCGCTGCGCCGCCGATACCGAGCCTGCGCTGGGGCGCATCCTGTCGGCCGCCGCGCAGGCCGGGGCCGATGCGGCGCCCTGCCCGCTGGGGCTGGGCGCGCCCTCGCCGGACTGGGCCGATGCCGCGGTCGCGGGCATCGCCGCGCTGAATGCGCTGCCGCAGGGGCGACTGGCGATCCGCGACCTGCGGGTGACGCTGGCCGCCCCTCATGACGTGCCGCCCGAGGGTTTCGCCGCCGCCCGCGACCGGCTGGCCGAGGCCCTGCCCCCCGGCTTCACGCTGGACGCCACGCTCGCCCCGCCGCCGGACGCGGACAATCCGCCGCCGGGTTTTGTCGCCGTCGCGGATGGCGAGGGCATCCGGCTGCGCGGCACCATCGCCGACCAGGGCACGGGCGACGCGCTGGCAAGCCTTGCCGGCGCCCGCTTCGGGGCGGTGGACAGCGGCCTGACGGTGCGCCCCGATGCGCCGCCCGGCTGGACCGCCCGCGTCTTCGCCGCGCTCGAGGCGATGGACGCGATGGAGCAGGGGACGGCCACGGTCACGCCCGACCTGATCCGGCTTGCCGGCACCACCGCCAGCCCCACCGCCGCGCCGCAGATCGCCGATCTGCTGGCGGCGCGGCTGGGGTCGGGGGCGGTCTATGAACTGTCGCTGATCTACGACCCCCGGCTGGACCCGGCGGTGGACCTGCCCTCGGGGACCGACTGCGTGGACGCGCTGAACGCCACGGTGCAGCAATCCGCCATCGGCTTCGAGCCGAACCGCGCCGTCATCGCGGGCGACGTGGCCCCGGTCATCGAGGCGCTGGCCGCGACCATGGCCCGCTGTTCCGGCTTCCGCATCGAGATCGGCGGCCATACCGATTCGCAGGGCGCCGACAGCTTCAACCGCGAGCTTTCCGCCCAGCGCGCCCAGGCCGTGCTGGATGCCATGGCCGGGGGCGGCATCGACACCGCGCAGATGGTCGCCGTGGGCTATGGCGAGACCCGCCCGCTCGGCCCCAACGACACCCCCGCCGGGCGCGAGGCCAACCGCCGGATCGAGTTCCGCCTGCTCTCGCCCGAGCCGCTGGACCGCACCCCGCCCTCTGCCACCATCACCCGCGGCGTGACCGGCGGCCCGGCGCCCGCCGCCGAGCCTCCTCCACCCGGCGCGATCGTTGCCGGGGACGGGAGTTCCGGCGACACTGCCCCGGCGGCAGGGGCGGGTGACGGTCCCACCCCCGACGAGATCGCCGAGGCCGAGGGCATCTCGATCCGCCCCGACCGCGTCACCATCGAGAACGGCCGCCTGACCACCCCGGTCCCGCCGCCGCTGTTCCAAAGCGCCGAGCCGGACGAGACCGCCCTGCCCGACGGCATCCGCCGCCCGAGGGCGCGGCCGCAGGAGTGATGCGGCCGAGGCGTATGCATCGGCCGTGCATCACCTGTGCATCACTCGTGCATCGAAAAAAACTGCCTGATTGGCAGTGCCGAGGATCGCACCCTTTCCGACGGGACTCCCTCTCGATCCGTCGCATCCGGGCGGCCAGACGTGCCCTCTGAACCAGCCGGAACTGCTGATCGCAGCCGGTGGCACCTTGTTCACAGCCTTCCTGCCGGGCTGGCTGGCAGCCTGGCTTGCCCTGCGGGCCAGTGAGCCCGCACGACCTGCCCTCCTGCCACCGCGCACGCCCGACCGGCTGTCTGCCGCCCGAGGAGACCTCGCCGCGGCCCGCGACAACCTGCGCGCGGCACGGTCCGCAATCGAGGAATCGCGCGCCCGCACCGACACCGGCCCCATGCGCGCAACGGGTCAGAACCACGGACCCTGAGCAGGGCTTCAACCTTCCGCCGGACGTCCGACCACCAGCGTGGCCCATTCCCCCAGATCGTCGCGGCGCTGCAGCGGCACCCCTGCCTCGGCATAGGCGGCGGCCACCTCCTCGGCCTGACCGACAAGGATGCCGGACAGGATCGCCTTGCCGCCGGGCGCGAGGTGACGGGCCATGTCGGGCGCAAGCTCGATCAACGGCTGCTTGAGGATATTTGCGAAAACAAGGTCATAAGGGCGCGCGTCATGCAGCAGCGGATGGCCGAAGCCTTCGGCCATCACGCATTCCACCCGCCCGGCAAGGCCGTTGGCGATCACATTCGCCTGCGCCGTCTCGACCGCCACCGGGTCGATGTCCGAGGCCAGCACCACCCCGGGCAGCACCCTGGCCGCCGCCATCGCCAGAACCGCCGTCCCGCAACCGATGTCCGCCACCCGCTCGGGCGTCTCGCCATCCCCGATCATGCGGTCCAAGGCCAGCAGGCAGCCGCGCGTGGTGTCGTGATGGCCGGTGCCGAAGGCCATCGCCGCCTCGATCAGCAGTGCCTCGGACCCTTCGGGCACGCGGTCGGCGTCATGGGCGCCATGAACGAAGAAGCGCCCGGCCTCGACCGGGGTCAGCTCGCGGCGGACATGGGCGACCCAGTCGACCTCGGGCAGTTCCGAGATGGCGAAAGGCTGCGCCGCATGGGCCGCAGCCAGCAACGCCAGCGCGATCTCGTCCGGGGGATCGGTGAAATAGACGCCGACTTCCCAGCGGTCCGAACCGTCCTCGATCTCGAAGACGCCGGTGCCGACGGGCTCGGGGTCCAGGTCCTCGCAGGCCTCGGCCAGTCCTTCGGCGGCTTCGCGGCCCTGCAGATGGGTCAGGGCGGTCCAGGTGGGCATCAGACGGCGCCGCCGGCCGCGACCGAACTGCCGCCGCTGGACGAAGGCGAAGGTTCCGGGTTGCCATCGCCGTCGCCTACGGTCGCCTCATGCAGCGCGCTGGCTTGGGACGCCTGCACGCCGGTGCCGCGCAGGTTGCAGTAGCCGTCAGGCACCTTGTGCAGATACTGCTGGTGCAGGTCCTCGGGCGCGCGCCAGAAATGATCCAGCGGCGCGATCTGGGTGGTGATGCCGCCGTATCCCCCGACCGCAAGGCGGTTGCCATAGTCCACGCGCGTCATCTCGGCCGCGGCAAGCTGGCTGTCGTTGGTGGTGAAGATGGCCGAGCGATACTGGTCGCCGATATCGTTGCCCTGCCGGTTGCCCTGCGTGGGATCGTGGTTTTCCCAGAAGAGCTTGAGGATCTGTTCCGTGCTGATCCGGCTGGGGTCATAGACGATACGGACGACCTCGGCATGCCCGGTGCGGCCGCCGCAGACCTGCTTGTAGGTCGGGTCCGCGACATTGCCGCCGGCAAATCCGACCTCGGTCAGAAAGACGCCGGGCTGTTGCCAGAACAGCCGCTCGACGCCCCAGTAGCAGCCCATGCCGAGGACGATTTCCTCGAAGCCCGCAGGGGTGGGGGTATCGAGCGGACGGTTGTAGATGGCGTGGATGGGGGTGGGCATGGCGTGCTCCTGTCGCTGTGGCGCATGATCTAGGGTGCGGGATGGTGTTGCACAACGGCTTGCAAGGGCGGGTGGTTCGGCGCGAGGTTCCGGCTGCCGTCGCCGGACCGGGGCACTGCCCCATCGTCGCATACGACGATCCCGGAATATATGGACAAAGGAGAATGGCATGCAGCCGGGACCGTCGAACCTGATCACCGATGTCGAGGGGCTGCGGGTCGGGAACGCGCAGGATGCGCGGCTGAAGTCGGGCGTCACGGTGCTGACCGCCGACGAGCCTTTCGCCTGCGGGGTCCATGTGATGGGCGGCGCGCCGGGAACGCGGGAAACCGACCTGCTGGCGCCCGACAAGATGGTGCAGGCGGTGGATGCGCTGGTGCTGGCGGGCGGCTCGGCCTTCGGGCTGGGGGCCGCGGAGGGCGTGATGGCAGGCTTGCGGGCGGCGGGCCGGGGGTTCGCAGTGGGCGAGGCGCTTGTGCCCATTGTTCCCGCGGCGATCCTGTTCGACCTGCTGAACGGCGGCGACAAGGGGTGGGAGGACAGCCCTTATCCGGCGCTGGGACGGCGGGCGTTCGAGGCGGCCGCTTCGCAGTTCACCCTGGGCACCGCAGGGGCGGGCACGGGGGCGATGACGGCGCGGTGGAAAGGGGGCCTCGGGTCGGCCTCGGCGGTGCTGGAGGACGGGACGACCGTAGGGGCGCTGGTGGCGGTCAACGCGCTGGGGTCCGTCACGGCGCCCTCGGGGCAGTTCTGGGCCGGGCCATGGGAGATGGGGGCCGAGTTCGGCGGCGTTGGCCTTGGCGGGCCGTTCGATCCGGGCCACGAGCCCGGCCCCGAAAAGCGGCAGGGCGAGGCCACGACCATTGCCATCGTCGCGACCGATGCGGGCTTGGACAAGGCGGCGCTGACGCGGCTGGCGGTGGCGGCGCATGACGGGCTGGCGCGGGCGATCCTGCCCTCGCACACCCCCTTTGACGGGGATCTGGTCTTTGCCGTCTCGACCGGCCGCCGCCCCGCCGATCCCTTTCGGCTTGGCCATGCGGCGGCCTGCACACTGGCGCGGGCGGTGGCGCGGGGGGTCTTCGAGGCCACGCCTGCGCCCGGCGACCGCCAGCCCTGCTGGCGCGAGTGGCGCGGATGAAAAGGGGGCAAGGCACATGGCCCCGCCCCTGTTTCGCCTTGGGAGAGGGAGGCCCCGGCGATCAGCGATAAACGTAGACGATGCGGCGTTCGTCGTTCACCAGCACGGGCAGTTCGTTGACGACCACATAGCGATAGTCCGACTGGCCGGGAACTTCATACAGCGTCACCGCGTCCGGGATGCCCGCGCCGACGACAACCTCGCCGTCCAGGATCACCGGCTGCTGCGGGTTGGCGGTGATGTAGGTGCGGACCTCGGGCGGCGGCTCGGGGGTCGCCACGTTGCCTGCCGTTCCGCCGAGGGCCGCGCCCACAAGCGCACCGACCGGACCGCCCACGACCGCGCCCATGGCAGCACCACCCGCCGCGCCGACGGCGGTGTTCTGGCCTTCGACGGGGTTCTGGGCGGGCGCCTCGATCACGGTCACGCCGACGGTCTGGCGGTTCTCGTAAAGCGGCTGCGGCTGCTCACCGACCTGCGCGGTCAGGTAGTCGCCATAGGCCCAGCCCTCTTGCCCGTTGTAGGTGACCTGGCACCAGTTGGCCGTCTCGATGCAGCCCGCGACAGACACCTCGTCGCCATTGGCGATGACGCCGAGGATCGAGGCGGTCGATTGCGGGCCAGACCGCAGGTTCAGGTCGGTCGCGGCCGTCGCCGTCGTGGGCGCGCCGCCGGGAGACAGGGCAGGTTCGGCGGTCTGCGCGAAGGCAGCCCCCGCCATGGTCAGCGCGGCAATGGTCGTGGTCGCAAAGAACGTCCGCATGAAATATCTCCGTCAGGTTCGGGGCGCTTGCCCCTTGGATGCGGGAACAATGCCGGCCAAGCGGACACGGTTCGTTCACGTTCCGGCGAACGCTGGACAATGGCGGCGCGGGTGCTCACCTTGGCGCGGAAACGGAACCCTGCCCCGGAGACCCGCCATGACCGCCCATTCGACCGACCTGCGGACGCTGCTGAAGGACCCCTCGCTGCTGGAAACCCGCGCCTTCGTGGCGGGCGAGTGGGTGGACGCGGACGACGGCAAGACCTTCGAGGTGAAGAACCCGGCCCGCGGCGACGTGATCGCGCAGGTGGCCGACCTGTCGCGCCCCGAAGTCGCCCGCGCCATCGAGGCCGCGCATCAGGCCATGAAGGACTGGGCCGCGCGTCCGGCCAAGGAACGCGCGCAGGTCCTGCGCCGCTGGTTCGATCTGATGATGGAGAACCAGACCGATCTGGGCACCATCCTGACCGCGGAACAGGGCAAGCCCCTGCCCGAGGCCAAGGGCGAGATCGCCTATGGCGCCAGCTTCATCGAGTGGTTCGGCGAGGAGGCCAAGCGCGTCTATGGCGAGACGATCCCCGGCCACATGGCCGACAAGCGCATCACCGTGCTGCGTCAGCCGATCGGGGTCGTGGGCTCGATCACGCCCTGGAACTTCCCCAACGCGATGATCACCCGGAAATGCGGCCCCGCGCTGGCCGTGGGCTGCGGATTCGTCGCCCGTCCTGCCGCCGAAACGCCGCTGTCGGCGCTGGCGCTGGCGGTGCTGGGGGAACGCGCCGGGCTGCCCAAGGGCATCCTGTCGGTGGTCACGTCCTCGCGGTCCTCGGACATCGGCAAGGAGTTCTGCGAGAACCCGCTGGTGCGGAAACTGACCTTCACCGGCTCGACCGAGGTCGGCCGCATCCTGCTGCGGCAGGCGGCGGACCAGGTGCTGAAATGCTCGATGGAGCTTGGTGGCAACGCGCCCTTCATCGTCTTCGACGACGCCGACCTCGATGCGGCGGTGGACGGGGCGATGGCCTCCAAGTTCCGCAACAACGGCCAGACCTGCGTCTGTGCCAACCGCATCTACGTGCAGGCCGGCGTCTATGAGGAGTTCGCCAAGCGTCTGGCAAAGGCCGTGGACAAGCTGACCGTGGGCGACGGCCTCAAGGACGGCACCACCACCGGCCCCCTGATCAACGCCGATGCCGTGGAAAAGGTCGAGGAGCATATCGCCGACGCGCTGGACCGCGGCGCGCAGGTCGTCACCGGCGGCAAGCGCCACGACCTCGGCGGGTCGTTCTTCCAGCCGACCGTGGTGACGAACGTGCCCGCCGACGCCAAGGTATCCACCGAGGAAACCTTCGGCCCGCTCGCGCCGCTGTTCCGCTTCGAGACCGAGGACGAGGTGGTGGAAAAGGCCAACGACACGATCTTCGGCCTTGCCGCCTATTTCTACGCCCGCGACGTGGGCCGGATCACCCGCGTGCAGGAATCGCTGGAATACGGCATCGTCGGCGTGAACACCGGCATCATCTCGACCGAGGTCGCCCCCTTCGGCGGGGTCAAGCAGTCGGGTCTGGGCCGCGAGGGCTCGCGCCACGGGATCGAGGACTACCTTGAGATGAAATACGTCTGCCTGTCGGTCTGACAGAGGCAAGTCCCGGCAATGACCCGCCCCTGCGGGCTACCGCCGGGGCCTTCCTCGCTGAAAGGCTTCACCGGACCCGCCCGGCGCAAGGACAGCCATGACGGCCGCTGTCCGATCCGCCTCCTGTCCGGCCGCCACCGACATAGTCAGGAACCGCCCGAAGAAGGCTTCGGACGGTTCCAGATATCCTCGGGGGGAATCGCCGCAAGGCGATGGGGGGCAGACAGCCCCCCTGCTGCAGCAGGGCAGGGCGGCGGCGCGTCAGGCGATCAGCAGATCGTCCCGCAGCGCGTCCAGCGTCATCCCGTCGATCCGCAGCACCCCGCCTAAGATGTCCAGGCTCACCCCGCCGCCGCTTTCGCTTGTCCGCGCGTCCAGGTCCCCTGCGGAAAGTCCGGCCGTCCGCGCGCCGTCGATGCGGATCGCGTCCAGATCGTCCTGAAAGTCCAGAACCCGCCCGGTCTGCCCGGCGGTGAAGACAAAGACATCGGCGCCGCCGCCGCCGGACATCTCGTCCCTGCCGCCGCCGCCGATCAGCAGGTTGCGGGCGCCGTTGCCGATCAGGACATTGTCCGCGGCATTGCCGGTCACCTGCACCGCAAGATCGCCCTCGACCACCACCTTCTCGA
This sequence comes from Paracoccus sp. MC1862, assembly GCF_016617715.1. NCBI lineage: Bacteria > Pseudomonadati > Pseudomonadota > Alphaproteobacteria > Rhodobacterales > Paracoccaceae > Paracoccus > Paracoccus sp. MC1862. The sequence goes on from NZ_CP067225.1 coordinate 2,373,547, forward strand.
CATGGGCGCCCAGAACGATGTCGTGGCGGGTGATGACGGTGTCGAAGCCGCCGCCCGCCGCCTCGACAATGGTGTCGAAGCGGTCGCGCAGATACAGGTCGTCGCCGTCGCCCCCGACCAGCCGGTCCGCGCCCGCGTTCCCGTCCAGCGTGTCGTCGCCCGCCATCCCGAACAGGGTGTCGTTGCCCGCGGCCCCCGACAGGTAGTTCGCCTGGCTGTTGCCCGCCACCGTGTTCGCCCCGGCATTGCCGGTCCCGTATTTCGCGAAGGACTGGATCAGCAGCAGCGCCTCGAGATGCTCGGCCAGCGTGAAGTTGACGGTGGCGCGCACGCGGTCGATGCCGCCATCCGCCGCCTCGACCAGCCGGTCCAGCGCATCGGCGATGTAAAGGTCGTCGCCGGTCCCGCCCGCCAGCAGGTCGGCGCCTGCGCCGCCTTCCAGCGTGTCGTTGCCCTGATGGCCGTGGATCGTGTCCATGCCGGCCCCGCCGATCAACCAGTTCGCCGCCGCGTTGCCCCGGATCAGGTCGTTGCCGCTGCCCGCGACCAGGTTCTCGATCACCGTGCCTTGGGCGATCGAGAGGTTGCCGGTCAGCCCGTAGACGCTGGAAACCGCCCCGCCCCGCAGGTCGATGCTCTGCGCCGTCCGGTCGGACCCGAGCCGCAGCCAGTCGGTGCCGCCCTGGTCGAAGATCGTCATGGTCACGGCCGCGCCCGCCACCATCAGCCCGTTCGCCACCCCGAGGGCGCCCGCGACCGTGCCGCCCTCGCCCCAGACAGAGTTGCCGTCGTTGAGGCCGCGCGGCGTGCCATACAGGTCATGCACCGCGATGATGTCGGCCCTCATCGGGGTCACGGCATAGGCGTAGCTGGCGTCGATCACCGTGTTGTCGGCCTGACTGAAATAGGACATGAGCGAGGCCTGCCAACTGTCGTTGGCATAAGCGTTGTCGGTGCCGAAACTGGCGCTGCCGTTATAAGGGCCGGCATGGCCCAGGCCCAACGCATGGCCGATCTCGTGCAGGCAGGTCTGGTAGAAATAGCTGTCGAAGCCGGCCTCTGGCCCCTCGGCCCAGTCCGCCGGGATGTTGATCAGCGCCGAGACGACAACCGCATCGCCCGCCGTCGGCATGGAATAGGCCCCGCCGGGGTCGTCGTTGACAAAGCGGATGCTGGCCGCTTCGCCCGCGCGCGAGGCGGTGTCGAAGCGCAGTCCCGTCACCTCGGACCAGGCGTTCAGCGCCATCCGCGCCATCCGCTGCTCGGCCGCGCCCAGGTCCGAGATGTCGCAGCTCAGGACCGAGCCCTGCCGCGCGTCATGGGCATGGCGGAAATAGCCGTGATCCGCCCAGAAGCCGTCGGTCAGGTAGCGTGCAATCTCGGTCATCGTCAGCACGTCCGATCCGGGGCCGGGTCCCGGCCGGGCGGGCCCATGGCTGATCCGGTAGCTGCCGGCATGGGCGGAAAACCCGCTGGCCACGAGGTAATGGATGCCGCTGGAGGTCGCGGTATAGGTGAACTCGGAACGTTCCAGCGCGCCCGCGTCGTCGCTGTAGGCAAGGCTCGCGCCCTCTGCATCGACCAGCTCAAGCACGGTGTCGGCCAGCGAGATACCGTCCATGCGGAACGTCCGGCTCTGTCCCGCCGTCAGGGTGACGGCGATCCAGTCGGTGTCGCCGGCCGTCCCGATGCTGCCCTGGAAGACATCGCCCTCGGGCAGGAAATAGCGGGTGCCACTGTCCGACCGCGCGTCCTCATCCTCGCGGATCGTGGCGTGAGAGGGCGCATGATCAAGGGCGGGCGGCGGCAAATTCCCCCGGAACGACGCTGCGGCCACGGCATGATCTCCGGCTGGACAAGGCGATGCCGCAGGGGCGGCACCTTGGTCCATCATATCCTGATGGGCAAGCCCGGCAAGCAGGTCGCAACCCCCGCGGGTGCGTCACAGCATCTCGACCGCCAGCGCCGTGCCTTCGCCGCCGCCGATGCAGATGGCGGCGATGCCGCGCATCTTGCCCTGCTGACGCAGGGCGTTGATCAGCGTGACGACGATCCGCGCGCCCGAGGCGCCGATGGGATGGCCCAGCGCGCAGGCGCCGCCGTTGACGTTCACGCGGTCGGGCGACAGGCCCATCTTCTGCATGAAGGCCATGGGAACCACGGCGAAGGCCTCGTTCACCTCCCACAGATCGACGTCGTCCTTGGACCAGCCGAGCTTCGCCAGCAGCTTTTCCGCAGCCGGCACGGGCGCGGTCGGGAACTCGGCCGGGGCCTGCGCGTGGCCGGCATGGCCCACGATCCGGGCGATGGCCCCCTTGGGATCGTCCGACAGCACCAGCGCCGCCGCCCCGTCCGAGATCGAGGACGAATTCGCCGCCGTCACCGTCCCGTCCTTGCGGAAGGCGGGCTTCAGCGTCGGGATCTTGTCGGGCCGCGCGTTGCCGGGCTGCTCGTCGGTGTCCACCACGGTCTCTCCGCCGCGGGTCGCGAGTGTCACCGCCACCACTTCGTCGGCAAAGCGGCCCTCCCTGATCGCCGACTGGGCGCGGGTCAGGGAACGCAGCGCGTAGTCGTCCTGCGCCTGCCGGGTGAACTGGAATTCCTCGGCGCAATCCTCGGCAAAGGTGCCCATCAGGCGGCCCTTGTCATAGGCGTCCTCCAGCCCGTCGAGGAACATGGAATCCATCACCTGCCCATGCCCCAGCCGCGCGCCGCCGCGCATCTTGGGCAGCAGGTAGGGCGCGTTGGTCATGCTCTCCATGCCCCCCGCGACGATGGTCCGCGCCGAACCCGCGCGGATGGAATCCGTGGCCTGCATCACCGCTTGCATCCCCGATCCGCACATCTTGTTCAGCGTGACCGCAGGCACCGACTGCGGCAGCCCCGCACCCAGAGCCGCCTGCCGGGCCGGGGCCTGCCCCTGCCCCGCGGGCAGGACGCAACCCATCAGCACCTCGTCCACCCGGCGGCCCTCCACGCCCGCGCGCGACAGCGCCCCGGCGATGGCGGCGGCGCCCAGTTCGGGGGCGGTCAGGGGCGACAGGACGCCCTGCATCCCCCCCATGGGGGTGCGGACGGCGGCATGGACATAAACCTCGGTCATCTGGTTCTCGCGTGCTTACGGGTTGGTAAGGAATCCGCGCTAACCATGGTCGCAACGAAGGATTCGCTGCAAGGGGCCGGGATGAACATCACGATCGAGGAGATCGAGGGCGGCGTGCGCGCCCGCGTCGGGGAAACGCGGCTGGACGCGGCCATTTCGATCCGCTTCAAGGACCGTCTGCGGGAAATCATGTCGCGCCACGGACCATGCCTGTTGCTGGACCTGTCGATGGTGACATTCATGGACAGTTCCGGCCTTGGGGCGATCCTCGCGATCCGCCGGGCGCTGCCGCCGGGCCACCGGATCGAGCTTGCCGGCCTGACCCCAAACGTGGACCGGGTGTTCCGGCTGACGCGGATGGACCTGGTCTTCACCATCCACGGCGGCGCGACCGATGCCGTGGCGCAGGCCGAAGGAACCCCGTCATGAGCCGGGTCGAAGCCGCCGCGCCGATGTTCCACCGCATCCTCGACGCAAACCCCGCGGCGGTGCAGCGGGCGCTGATCGATGCGCGCGACAGGTTCGCGGGCGCGGTCCCGGAAGACGCGCTGGCGCGGATGGAGCTGGTGATGGCCGAGATCCTCAACAACATCGCCCAGCACGGGACCGGGACGGGGAAAGAGCCGGCGGCGGACAGGCCGCGCCACCCGCCGGTCACGATCCATGTCACCGTCACCGGCCACGCGGGCGGGCTGGCCTGCGCGATCAGCGACAACGGCCCGCCGCTGCCATCAAGCTGCTTGGCGGGGCCGGAACAGCCGCCCTCGCCCCAGCTTGCGGCGCTGCGTTCGGGCGGGTTCGGTTGGGTCATCATCCGCGACCTCACCCGCTCGCTGTTCTACTTCCGCGAACGCAGCCGCAACGTGCTGTGCTTCAACATCCCCCGGCGCGAGGATGACATCCCCCTGCAGGGCGGCGATCCACCGGTCGTGCGGGCGGCCGGCGCGGCCTGACGCGGCTCAGTCCCCGGAGTGGAAATGGTCGTGGATGGCCTTTGCCATCGCCGCCGAGATGCCCGGCGCGGCCTGCAGGTCGTCAAGCCCCGCCCGCGCCACCGCCTTGGCGCTGCCGAAATGCGCCAGCAGCGCGCGCTTGCGGGACGCGCCCACGCCTGCGATCTCGTCCAGGGGGTTCGCCATCACCTGCTTCGTCCGCCGCGCCCGGTGGGTGCCGATGGCCCAGCGATGCGCCTCGTCGCGCAGGCGCTGGGTGAAATACAGCACCGGATCGTTCATCGGCAGCGCCTTTGGCCGATGGCCGGGACGGTGGAACTCCTCCTTGCCGTGGTCGCGGTCCTCGCCCTTTGCCACGCCGATCATGGGGATATCCTCGACCCCCATCTCGGCCATGATCCCGGCGACGGCAGAGACCTGCCCCGCGCCGCCGTCGATCAGCAGCAGGTCGGGCCAGGCTTCGCTCTGGCGGTCGGGGTCTTCCTTCAACAACCGGGAAAAGCGGCGCGTCAGCACCTCGCGCATCATGCCGAAGTCGTCGCCCGGCGTGATCTCGGTGCCCTTGATGTTGAACTTGCGGTACTGGCTTTTCATCCAGCCCTCGGGACCCGCGACGATCATACCGCCGACCGGGGCCGCGCCCTGGATGTGGCTGTTGTCGTAAACCTCGATCCGGCGCGGGACCACGGGCAGGTCGAAGGCCTCGGCCAGCCCCTCCAGCAGCCGCCGTTGCGTGGCGCTTTCGGCCAGGCGGCGCGCAAGGCTTTCCCGCGCGTTCCGCAGAGCGTTCGCGACCAGCGCCGCCTTTTCGCCCCGCTGCGGCACGCCCACCGCCACGCGGCGGCCCGCGCGGTCCGACAGCAGCCGCGCCACCAGATCCTGGTCCTCGGTCCCATGGCTCAGCAGGATCAGCCGCGGCGACACCTTGTCGTCGTAGAACTGGGCGAGGAAGGCCTGCATGATCTCCTCGGCCGACTCCGACCCGCCGGTGCGGGGATAGAAGTCGCGGTTCCCCCAGCTCTGGTTGCCGCGGATGAAGAAGACCTGCACGCAGGCCTGCCCCGCCTCCATGTGCAGCGCCACGACATCGGCCTCGGCCACGCCCTTGGGGTTGATCGCCTGCACCGACTGCACGGCGGTCAGCGCCTTGATCCGGTCCCGCAGGGCGGCGGCGCGTTCATATTCCATCGCTTCCGCCGCCTCGGCCATGTCCTCGGCCAGCCGCGCCTGCACCGAGGTGGAGCGCCCCTGCAGGAAGCGTTCCGCATCCGCGACCAGCTCGGCATAGGCCCCTTCGTCGATGCGGTCGACGCAGGGGGCGCTGCAGCGCTTGATCTGGTGCAGCAGGCAGGGCCGCGTGCGCGCGGAAAAGGTCGCGTCCGTGCAGGAGCGCAGCAGGAACACCCGCTGCAATTGGTTCAGCGTCCGGTTCACCGCCCCCGCGCTGGCGAAGGGTCCGTAATAGTCGCCCTTTTCCGACTTCGCGCCCCGGTGCTTCTTGATCTGCGGGAAGGGATGCGCTTTTGCCACGAGGATATTCGGGAAGGACTTGTCGTCCCGCAAAAGCACGTTGTAGCGCGGCTTCAGCTGCTTGATGAGGTTCTGTTCCAGCAGCAGCGCTTCGGTTTCCGTGCGCGTGGTCAGGAACATCATGGAGGCCGTCTCGCGGATCATCCGCGCGATGCGCCCCGAATGGCCCGAGGGACGGGCATAGTTTGACACCCGCGCCTTCAGGTTGCGCGCCTTGCCGACGTAAAGCACTGCGCCTTGGGCATCGAGCATGCGGTAGACGCCGGGGCTGGAGTCCAGCCTGCGGCAGTAATCGGCGATCAGCCGGTGGCCGGTCAGCGCGTCAGGGGTGGGGGCAGAGTCGTCCATGTGGCCTAGAAAGTGATTCCGCTCTCAGCCCGCAAGTGCGGGGTGGATGCAACCGGATTTGAGTCCACCGATTTTGTGGATAAGTTTGTGGAACGCCTGCGGAGCAACATCGCCCCGATCAGGATTCACTGGGCTTTCCTTGCTTTGCCCAAAAAACAGGCACATAATCAGTCTATTGTTTTTGCTTGGAATTTTTGATCCACGCTGCAAGTCGATGTTTTCCTATGAAGAATCATGAACCTTGCATGACGGCCCGCGCCGGCGTGGACAAACTGCCGCGGCGTCAACGTCGCGCGGGAATCAGCCGCCGATGATGTCGGGGGTCCGCCAGCCCAGATGCTGCCCGCCATCCACGCAGATCAACTGCCCCGTCACCGCCCTAGCGTCGAGCAGATACAGAAGCGCCCGCACGATATCCCCGGCATCCGCGCCCCGCTGCAGGATGGTGCCGGCACGCTGGCGGGCAAAGTGGTCCTCGCTTTGCCGCGCCCCCTGCATGGTGGGGCCGGGGCCGATGGCATTGACGCGAACATGCGGCGCCAGCGCCTGCGCCGAGGTGCGGGTCAGCGCCCACAGCCCCGCCTTGGCCAGCGAATAGGTCATGAAGGCCGGCGTCGGCTTCAGCACCCGCTGATCGATCATATTGACGATCAACCCATGCGCGACCGGCTCGCCCTCTTGTTCCGGCGCGGGCGGCAGTTGCGCGGCGAAGGCCTGGGTCAGCACGAAGGGCGCCCGCAGGTTCGAGCCGATATGACGGTCCCAGCTTTCGCGGGTCGCGGTCGCCAGCGTGTCATATTCGAAGACCGAGGCGTTGTTGACCAGCACCGTGAGCGGTCCCATCGCCTGCGTCACCGCAGGGACAAGGCTCTGCGTGGCATCCTCGTCCAGCAGATCGGCGTGGAAGGCCTGCGCGCGGACGCCGAAGGCGCGGGTCTCGGCGGCGGTGGCCTCGGCCTCTTCGGCCGAGCCGTTGTAGTGGATGGCGACGTCCTGGCCGCGTTCCGCCAGCGCCAGGGCCATGGCGCGGCCCAGCCGCTTTGCGGCGCCGGTGACCAGCGCCACGCCCTCAGCGGCCAAGGGGCAGGCCCAGAAGGCGGGCGATCAGGCGGCGGAAGCCGGGGCCGAAGGCCAGCGCCATCGCCACCATGATCAGCAGGAACAGGATCACCACCTTCAGCATTCTCAGTCCCCCGGCGTCAGCCGCACGAAGGCGGCGCGTTCGGCCGCCGCGTCGATGAAATCGCCCGCCGAGATGCCGAAGCGCCGCAGGAACGGCACCCGCTGGCTATAGCCCTGGAACCGCACCTTGTCGCCGAAAAACTCGCGCATCACGGGTTCCAGATGGCCGATGCCGTCGGCAAGGCCGAGGGACACGGCCTCGCGGCCGACCCAGACATCGCCGGTGAAATAGTCGCGTGCGGGGTCCAGCCTGTCGCCGCGCCGGGCCTGCACCTGCGCCTTGAATGCCTCGTGGATGGGTTCCAGCAGGCGGTGCAGGCGGGCCACATCCTCGGGCTTTTCCGGGCGGAAGGGGTCGAGCCAGGACTTGGCGCTGCCGGCGGTATGGACGCGGCGCTCGATCCCCGCGCGGGAAATAAGCTCAGAAAAACCGAAGCTTGCCGAGATCACACCGATGGACCCCAGCACCGAGGACTCGTCCGCCCAGATCGTGTCGGCGGCGGTGGCAAGCCAGTAGCCGCCCGAGGCCGCGACATCCTCGACAAAGACATGGACCGGAATGTGGTGGCGGTCCGCCAGCCGCCGGATGCGGGCCGCGATCAGCGAGGACTGGACGGGCGAGCCTCCGGGCGAGTTCAGCGCAATGGCGACCGCCACCGGCTTGCCGCGGGTGAAGGCGCGGGCCAGCATCGGCGCGAGGCCCGCGTCCGACAGCCCCGCCCCGCTGCCCCGCGCGGCGATGCCGATGGCGCCCTGCAGGCGGATGACGGAAACGGTCGGCCGCCGGGGCGACAAAAAGGGGATACGCATGAGGGCGAGATAAGCTCTGCGGGAAGGCCCCACAAGCGCCGCACAGTGGATGCACAACCGATGCACGGATGATGCACAGGCGATGCAGAGGCAAGGGACCGGGTCGGTTATCCCTGAAAGCGGACGTCTGCCCCCTTGACTGCCCTTTGCAGCGCAGGTTGCGGCGGTCGCGAAGACTGGCGGTCCGGCCTTGCTTTGATGTGATCGGCACCGGGCGAAGCGGACGTTTTGCCATGCAATCTGCATCGAAGCAGCCAAGAAAAGGAAAGACTTCCCTCACTGCGGCTTTTGCAAGGATATCTTCTGCCGTTGCGCGGAATGGCGGCCCGCTTGCCGCAGATGCCGCCCCGGCCTGCGGAAAACGGTCTGATCCGGCGATTTCCCCTGTCCCGGCAATCCCTTGTTGCACCGGGCTGCGGGGGTTAGATGCCCCGATGCAAGGGAAAGGCCGCCCATGACCATCGAGATCGCGCAGATGACGAAAAGCTTCGGCAGGACCGAGGTGCTTCGAGGCATCGACCTGACCGTCGCGGATGGCGAGCTGGTGGCGCTGCTCGGCCCCTCGGGGTCCGGCAAGACCACGCTGCTGAAGATCATTGCCGGGCTTGAGTGGCCCGATGCGGGGCGGCTGGCGGTGGACGGGGCGGACTGGCTGAAGCTCGACCCGCAGGACCGCCGCATCGGCTTCGTCTTCCAGAACTACGCCCTGTTCCCGCACATGACCGTGCGCGACAACATCGCCTTCGGCCTGACCGTGCGGCCGCGGGGCGAGCGGCCCTCGCGCGCGGACATCGCGCGCCGCGTCGATGAGCTGCTGGGCTTCCTGCAGATCGACGCGCTGGGCGACCGGCATCCGGCGCAGCTTTCGGGCGGCCAGCGGCAGCGGGTCGCCTTGGGGCGGGCGCTTGCCATCGAACCCACGGTGCTGCTGCTGGACGAACCCTTCGGGGCGCTGGATGCGGCGGTCCGGCGCGACCTGCGCCAATGGCTCCGCAGTGTCCATGACGCGACGGGCACGACCACGATCTTCGTGACCCACGACCAGGAGGAAGCCTTCGAGCTTGCCGACCGGGTGGTGGTGCTTGACGGGGGCCGGATCGTCCAGTCGGGCGACGCGGCGGCGATCCATGACGCGCCGGCATCGCCCTTTGTCGCCAATTTCATGGGCGCGACGATCGAGCTGCCCGTCGCCGTCCGGGGCGGCCGGGTGGACGCGGCGGGGATCGAGACCGACCACCTGCCCTCCGCCCTGCCCGACGGCCCGGCGCGGCTGTTCATGCGCCCCGAGGACCTGACGCCGATTCCCGACCCTGACGGTCCCTGGACCATCGCTTCTGTCACCAACACCGGGGCGCATCTGCGGCTGGTGCTGGCGGATGCCGCGGGGACCAAGATCCCCGCCGACCTGCGCCGGCGCAGCCCCCGCGCCGCCCAGATCGCCCCCGGCGTGCGGGTGCATCTGCGCCCGGAACACGCATCCGTCTTTCCCGCTGAAACCGCCTGAAAGGGTTTTCCGATGAAACTTGGTGCAATCAAGGCGGCAGTGGCCGCGCTGGTGCTGGCGGCCTCGCCCGCCTTCGCACAGGATCGGCTGCTGAACGTCAGCTACGACATCAGCCGCGAATTGTTCGAGGCCCTGAACCCCGTCTTCGCCGAACACTGGAAGGCGCAATCGGGCCGCGACGTGACCATCGAGCAGTCGCACGCGGGGTCCTCGCGGCAGGCCCGCTCGATCTTGGAAGGGCTGCCGGCGGATGTGGTGACCTTCAACCAGGAAACGGACGTCAACATGCTGGCCAAGGGCGGCATGGTGGCCGAGAACTGGCGCGAGGCTTTCCCCAACGGCGCCTCGCCCTGGTATTCGGCGCCCGCCTTCCTTGTCCGCGAGGGCAACCCGAAGAACATCCAGACCTGGTCGGATCTTGCGCGCGAGGACGTGCAGGTCGTCTTCCCGAACCCCAGGACCTCGGGCAACGGGCGCTACACCTATCTGGCCGCCTATGCCTTCGGGTTGCGTGAAAACAACGGCGACCAGGCGGCGGCGCAGGATTTCGTCCGCAGGATCATGGGCAACGTGCCGGTCTTCGACACCGGGGGGCGGGCCGCGACCCAGACCTTCGTGGAACGGGGCATCGCCGACGTGCTGGTGACCTTCGAGGCCGAGACACGCCAGATCGCCGCCCAATATGCCGACCGCGGGCTGGTGTCGATCACGCCGCCGGTCAGCCTGTTCGCGGCCTTCCCCGTGGCCGTGGTCGAGGAGAACGCCGAAAAGAACGGCACCACCGAGCTTGCGACCGAATACCTGACCTGGCTTTATTCCCCCGAGGCGCAGCGCGTGGTGGCCGAGGGCGGCAACCGCACCGCCAACGAGGAGGTCACCGCCGAGTTCGCCGACCAGTTCCCGCCGGTCGAGCTGCTGAACGTCGATGAGGTCTTCGGCGGCTGGGACAAGGTCGAATCCGAGCACTTCGCCTCGGGCGGCATTCTCGACCAGGTCTTCGTCAATCAATGAGCCTGACCCACGCCCCGGCAGTCAGGGCGCGGGCCGTCCTTCCCGGCTTTCGCCTGACGCTTGGCACGACGGTCCTGTACCTGTCGATCATCGTGCTGATCCCGATCATCGCCCTGGTCCTGACCGGGGCGGGGATCGGGCCGGGACGGCTGTGGGACATCATCACCGCGCCGCGGACGCTAGCCTCGCTGCGGATCACCATCCTTGCGGCGGCGCTGGCGACGGTCATCAACGCGGTTTATGGGCTGCTGATGGCCTGGGTGCTGGTGCGCTACCGCTTTCCGGGGCGCAGGCTGCTGGATGCGCTGATGGACATTCCCTTCGCCCTGCCCACCGCCGTGGCGGGGCTGTCGCTGACGGCGCTGTATTCCGCCAACGGCTGGTTCGGGGCGCTGCTGGAACCTCTGGGGCTGCAGGTGGTCTATACGCTGGGCGGCATCGTGCTGGCGATGACCTTCACCTCGATCCCCTTCGTGGTCCGCGCCGTCCAGCCGGTGCTGGAGGAGTTTGACCCGGCGCTGGAGGACGCGGCGGCGAGCCTTGGCTCGCGCGGCTTCACCACCTTCCGGCGGGTGATCTTCCCCGCGATCATGCCGGCCTGGCTGGGGGGCGTCACGACCTCCTTCGCGCGGTCCCTGGGCGAGTTCGGGGCGGTGGTCTTCATCGCCGGGAACCTGCCCTTCCGCACCGAGGTCGCCTCGCTGCTGGCCTATATCCGCATCGAGGAATACGACTACGAGGGCGCCGCGGCCATCGCGCTGGTGCTGATGCTGCTGGCGCTGGCGCTGCTGTTCGTCTCGAACCTGATCCAGTTGCGCGCGGCCCGCTACGGGGCGGTCACGGCATGACGCGGGTGCTGCTGATCGGCGCGGCTTTCGTCCTGACGGCCATCATGGTGGTCGTGCCGCTGGTCTATATCTTCGTGCAGGCGCTGTCGGCAGGTTGGGGGGCTTACGTCGCCAACATCCTCGACCCCGGCACGCTGCACGCGATCTGGCTGACGACGCTGGTCGCGGTGATCGTGGTGCCGGTGACGGTGGCTTTCGGGATCGGGGCCTCGTGGCTTCTGTCCAAGTTCAGCTTTCCGGGGCGCGGGCTGCTGACCACCATGATCGAGCTGCCCTTCTCGATTTCCCCCATCATCGCGGGGATCTGCTACCTGCTGCTTTACGGCCGGCAGGGGTATCTGGGCGGCTGGCTGGCGCAGAACGACATCACCGTGCTGTTCGCCCTGCCGGGCATCGTCATGGTGACGATGTTCGTGACCACCCCCTTCGTCGTGCGCGAGGTGCTGCCGCTGATGCAGGCCCAAGGGTCGGATCAGGAGCAGGCGGCGGTGACGCTGGGTGCGGGCGGCTGGCAGATCTTCCGCCGCGTCACCCTGCCCAACATCCGCTGGGCGCTGCTTTACGGCGCGGTGCTGGCCACGGCGCGGGCGGTGGGCGAGTTCGGCGGCGTGTCCGTCGTCTCGGGCAGCATCCGGGGCAAGACCAACACCCTGCCGCTGCAGGTGGAACTGTTGTTCAACGACCTCAACATCGTCGGCGCCTTTGCCGCCGCGACGGTTCTGACGCTGATCGCGCTGGTGGTGCTGGTCGCGAAAACGATCCTCGAGCGGCAGCGCTGAAGCCTTGACCACCGTGCTGGCGTGACGCGCCGGAACGGGGGCCAGCCCATCGTCGGATACGACGATCCCGGGATATTTTTACGATGAAGAAAAAACGGGATCTGCGGGGAAGGCAGTTCCTCGCGGGCGCGCGGGTCCTGTGGCCCGGAATCTTTTCCGGGCTGTGGCTCGGGTCTTCGTCACCTCAGGAATTCGAAGCCGGGGAGCCGGGCGCGAGGGATGGCGCCCGGCGTTTCATTCCGCAGGGGAGCGTTCAGAAGGGGACAGCATAGCTCCTGCAACGCTTGCCGCCTGCAGGTCCGGCGCTTGAGCAAGCGTGCGACGGCATCACTGCTGGCAAGGCGGATCTGCGCGGCAGGGATGGCGGATGCCACGCGGTCGAGGCGCGTCGGTTCCAGGCGCGGGCTATCGCCCGTCAGTCTTTCGATCTCTCTCCGGCATAGCGGTGAGAGGCCGGGCGGCGCTTGCATGGAACCATGCTGCAGGCGGCGCGGGAATTGCCATATCTGAGCATCGGTGCAGCCCCCTTAGGTCCGCCGGAACCATGCTGCGCATGGCGCGCGATTGCGATCCCAGCCGGCCCTTCGCAGCAAAGCAGAACGCGCCCCGAAAGGGGCGCGTTCCGGTGGTCTGCGAGAGGGCGTCAGCGACCGTCGCCCGGGACGTCCTCGCGGTGCTTGACCGGCCACCACAGGCGCTTGTTGGTCAGGAACAGCAGCACCGTCAGCACGACCAGGAACAGCACCGAGACAAGGCCCGCCTGCTTGCGTTCCATCATCTTCGGCTCGGCGGTCCACATCAGGAAAGCCGCGAGGTCCTTGGCGATGCTGTCAAGGTCGGTCGGAGCGCCGTCCTCGAAGGTCACGGCATCGTCCGACAGCGGCGGCGCCATCGAGATCCAGCCGCCGGCAAAGGCCTTGTTGCCGTAAAGGAAGGTGCCGGCCTGCTCCATCTCCTCGCCGGTGTAGCCGGTCAGGACCGAGTAGATGTATTCCGGCCCGCCCATGCCGTTGACAAGCTGGCTGAGGCCGGTGCCGTAGGGCCCGTGGAAGCCCGCCCGCGCCTTGGCCATCAGCGACAGGTCGGGACCCATCCCCTCGCCCACGACGGTCGGGAAGTTGTCGGTCGGGATGCGCGGGCGCTCTTCGCCGGTTTCGGCATCAACGACGAACATTTCCCCCGCATAGGCGCGGACCTGGTTGTCCGGCAGGCCCGGTCCGTTGGAATCCGACAGGGTGCGAAGCGGGACATACTGCAGGCCGTGGCAGCCCGCGCAGACCTCGGTATAGACCTGAAGGCCGCGCTGAAGCTGCATCTGGTCGTATTTGCCGAAAGGCCCCTCGAAGCTGAAGGCGGCGTCGCGGATCTCCTGGTGGAAGGCGTGGGAATCGCCCCCGTCCGCGGCCACGTCGTGATCCAGCGGCACCTCGCCTTCGGGGGCTCCCTCGCCCGCAGGCTCGGTCGCCGCGGCGGCGTCGGCACCGCCGCCCTCGGTCTGGACCTCGTCGGGGTTCTGGATGGCGGCGGGCGTCTCGTCCGCCGGGGCAAGCTCGGCCTCGGCTTCGGCAGGCGCTTCCTCGGCAGGCGCCTCGACGGCGGCCGCATCGGCCCCGGCATCCGCAGGCTCGGCCGTGGGCACGTCGGCAGGCGCGACATCCTCGGCGGGCGAGGGCGGCACGTCGGTATCCGGCGCATCCGCCTGGGCCGCGCCTTCGGCGGCGGGAACGGGCGCGGTCACCTGCGCCTCGGTCGCCTCGTCGGGCAGGCCGAAGCTGGGCGCGGCCGGGGGTTCGCCCGGCTCGGCCGTGGGCGTCGGGGTGATCACCTCGGTCCCCCGGTCCTCGACCACCTCGGGCTCGGCGCCGGTCGGCTCGGGGATGTCCGCCGCCGGGGCGGGCTGGTCGGGCGTCGCGCGGTCATCCGTCGCGGCTTCCGCGTCGGGGCTGGCCGGCGTGGCGGTGCCGTCCTGGGCCTCGCCGTCGTCGGGGGTCACCGGGCCGGGGGTCACCCCGGTGGTGTCGGCCGTCTCGCCGGTCATCTCGCCCTGGCCGATCTGGCCGGTGCTGCCGGCGCGGGGCTGGCCGGTGCGCTGCTGCACCGGGCCGGTGCCGGTGGTGTCCATCGGCGCCGAGGTGCTGGGCAGGTCCGGGGTCGCGCCGGTGAAGCCGATCGGGGGCGATTGCGGGGCGACGCCTTCGGGGCGCGGCACGGTGCCGGTCGATTCGACCGCGGTGGTGCCGTCCCCCTGGCGGGTGACGGTGGTGCCCGGCCCCGTCGGGGCCGGCGCGGTGGTGCCGGGTTCGTTCAACGGCACCGTGATGGTCGTCTGGGCATTCGCCGCCATCCCGAAGGACAGAGCCGCGACCGCCGTGAGCGTGACGTTTCTCAGGGACATTCGCGTCTCTCCTTACTCGGCGGGGGTGGTCAGACGCTCGGAATGAGCGTTCCAGTCTTCTTCGATGGTGTTCGGGATCGGGGCCGGCCGTTCGATCACGCCCAGAAGCGGCAGGATCACCAGGAAATAGCCGAACCAGTAGGCCGAACCCGCCAGCGCGATATAGGGATAGATGCCTTCCGCCGGCATCGCCCCGGCCCAGGTCAGGACGACGAAGTCAACGGCCAGCAGCCAGAACCACCACTTGAACTGCGGCCGGTAGCGGCCCGAGCGGACCCGGCTGGTATCCAGCCAGGGCGCCAGCGCCATCACGATGATCGCGCCGAACATCGCCAGCACGCCGAAGAACTTGGCGTCGATGATCCCGAAGCTGATCCAGTTGACCGCCATCACCACCCAGACGTCAGCGGTGAAGGCGCGCAGGATCGCGTAGAAAGGCAGGAAATACCATTCCGGCACGATATGCGCGGGCGTGACCAGCGGGTTCGCCTCGATGTAGTTGTCCGGGTGGCCCAGGTAGTTCGGCATGAAACCGACGATGGCGAAGAAGATCACCAGGATGAAGGCCATCGCCAGCAGGTCCTTGATGACGAAATAGGGCCAGAACGGCAGGGTGTCGCGGTCGGCTTCCTCGCGCGAGGTGCGGCGCACCTCGACCCCTGTCGGGTTGTTGTTGCCGGTGGTGTGGAAGGCCCAGAAGTGGACGATCACCAGCGCCGCGATCACGAAGGGCAGCAGGTAGTGCAGCGAGAAGAAGCGGTTCAGCGTGGCGTTGTCCACCGCAGGCCCGCCCAGCAACCAGGTCTGGATCGTCGGGCCGATGCCGGGAATCGCCCCGAACAGGCCGGTGATCACGGTCGCGCCCCAGAACGACATCTGCCCCCAGGGCAGCACATAGCCCATGAACGCGGTCGCCATCATCGCCAGGAAGATCAGCATCCCGATGATGTAGGTGATCTCGCGCGGCGGCTTGTAGCTGCCGTAGTAGAAGTTGCGGAAGATGTGCAGATAGACCGCGAGGAAGAACAGCGAGGCGCCGTTCGCGTGCAGGTAGCGCAGGAAGTGGCCGCCGTTCACGTCGCGCATGATATGCTCGATGCTGGCGAAGGCCATGTCGACATGCGGGGTGTAGTGCATCGCCAGAACGATGCCGGTGACGATCTGCAGCACAAGGCAGAAGGTCAGCACGATCCCCCAGATCCACATCCAGTTGAGGTTCTTGGGCGTGGGAAGGGTGACAAAATCGACGATCAGGCGGACGATCGGCAGGCGCCGGTCGATCCAGCGCTCGGCCGAGGTCTTGGGTTCGTAGTCATCGGTCGGAATACCGGCGGACATCGTCGCTCTCCTCAGCCCAGCTTGATGGTGGTGTCGTCCAGGAAGGACGCAACGGGAATGGCCATGTTGGTCGGCGCCGGACCGCGGCGGATGCGGCCCGAGGCGTCATAGTGCGACCCGTGGCAGGGGCAGAACCAGCCCTGGTAGTCGCCCGCCCCGTCGCCGATCGGCACGCAGCCCAGGTGCGTGCAGACGCCGATCTGGACCAGCCAGCGGCCTTCCTCGTCCAGCGTGCGGTTCTCGTCGGCGGCGCTGGCGTCGGGGTTGTTGGCGTTCTGCGAGGTCGGGTCGATCAGCGTGGCGCCGTCGTCGGCGCGGGCGCGCTCGATTTCCTCGGCGGTGCGGTGGCGGATGAAGACCGGCTTGCCCAGCCATTTCACGGTCAGTTGCGTGCCCTCGGCGACCTCGGCGATGTCGACCTGGATCGAGGACAGGGCCTGCACGTCGGCCGAGGGGTTCATCTGGTTGATGAGGGTCCAGGCCGCTGCCCCGGCCGCGACCGCGCCGGCACCGGCTGTCGCGTAATAGAGGAAGTCCCTCCGGGTGGCGCCGTGGTCTCCTGCGTGGTCTTCAGCGTGGGACACGGTCAATCTCCAGTTCGGGGCCGACCTGCGGAGGCCGGGCCGATATGACGGGTCGGGCCGTCCGTGGACAGCCCTCGCACGGGCGGTTCTAGCGGCACCGGTTGCGCCCGTCCAGCGGGCAGCGGCGCTTGCCCTGATGCATTTGGCCGCAGGTGTGGGATTTGTGACGCGGGAAGAGCGGGGGACAGGGCCGCGGCTCAGGCACGGCGCGGCAGCCGGGCGGGGTCTTCGCCGTCCTTGGGCCGCGGTTCCTGCGCCCGCGCGGCGGGCGAGCGGGCGATGGCAAGGGCCAGCAGCCACCAGGCGGCAAGCTCCAGCATCTCCTCGATCCGGCCGGCATGGCCGTCGAGGCCGTCCGAGATGACGATTCCCACGTCAAGAAGCTTGCGGCCCAGCCCGTCGAGGCCCTTGGCGAAGACCACCATGACCATGGCCAGCAGGGTCGCGACGGCCGGGAATCTTCCCGCGCGCAACCCGCGCCACCAGCCCGGCCCGTTGCGGGCAAGGATGCGCCAGATGACCCAGAGCGAGAACAGGATGGCCGCCGCGCCCGTCAGCTTGAGCATCAGCGGCGCGTCGCCGGTATAGGTCCGCAGCTTCAAAACCCCGGACTCGGTGAATCGCTTGTCGAAGTCCATCTCGCGCATCGCGAAAAGCACGAGGATCGCCGGGATCTGCCAGTCGCGCCAGCCCGCGCGGCCATGGACGGCGAACCAGCAAAGGACCCCCTGCGCCAGAAGCAGGACCGAGACCGTCTCGACCGCCCCGCCTTCCTTGAAGAACTGCGCCGGCTCATCGGCCCGGAACCACCCGAAGACGAGCAGAAGCAAGGCGGCGGGGATGGTGACAAAGGCGATCAGGCGCTGCGACAGGGTCCAGCGGGGCATGGCGATCTCCGGCTGCAGAATTGCGGAGGTGTAGCAGAGGACTGCCGGGAAATGCCAGCGCCGTTCACCCGCCCCGCAGGGCAGCGCGCCGGGGCCGCGGGTTCATTCCGTATCGGAAGGGGGGACCGCGGGGCTGTCCGGGGCTGCGGAACCGGGTTCGGTCCCTGCTGCGGCCGGGGACGGCGGGGCCGCGCCCGCCGGCTCGTCGGGCGGGGTGACGGAGGGCTCGGCGGGGGCCGCACCGGCGTCCGCTTCGGATTCCAGCCGGTCGTCGTGCCACTGCCCTTCCGTCACGCGGCCGCTGGCATAGCGCATCACGCCCATGCCCTGCCGCTTGCCGGCGACGAAGCTGCCCTCGTAGACATCGCCGTTGGCGTAGGTCGCGACGCCCTCGCCGTCGATCTCTCCGGCCTTCCAGCCGCCCTCGTAGCGGAAGCCGTCGGGGGTCATCAGCACCCCCTCGCCCTCGCGTAGCCCGTCCGCGAAGCCGCCGCGATAGGTGGTGCCGTCTGGATAGGTGGCCGCGCCTTCGCCATGGCGCTGGCCGTCCTTCCAGGCCCCGGTGTAGACATAGCCGTCGGGGTGGGACATGGTGCCCAGCCCGTCGTTCCTGGCATCCCTG
This sequence comes from Paracoccus sp. MC1862, assembly GCF_016617715.1. Lineage (NCBI taxonomy): Bacteria > Pseudomonadati > Pseudomonadota > Alphaproteobacteria > Rhodobacterales > Paracoccaceae > Paracoccus > Paracoccus sp. MC1862. The sequence continues at coordinate 2,391,441 of NZ_CP067225.1, forward strand.
AAGCCGCCCTCGTAGCTGAGGCCGTTGGCATAGGTGGCCTTCCCCTGCCCCTCGATCACGCCCGCGACCCAGTCGCCCTCATAGGTGGCGCCGTCGGGATAGGTGATCTTCCCCTTGCCGTCCGGCTGGTCGGCCTTGAGCATGCCTTCGTAGACCGAGCCGTCGGGATACTGGATGCGGCCCTCGCCCTGCATCCGGCCATCGACCCAGCCGCCGTCGTAAAGATAGCCGTCGGTGCCGGTGAAGACGCCCTGCCCGTGGCGCTTGTCGGCGCGGAAGCCGCCCTCGTAGACATCGCCGTTGACGTAAGTTGCGCGGCCGTGGCCCTCGCGGCGGTTGGCGACCATGGTGCCTTCGTAGATGTCGCCCGAGGGCTGCACCAGCCGCCCCTGCCCCGACATCTGCCCCCCGGCCCAGCCGCCCTCGTAGACCAGCCCGTCCGGCATGGTCAGCTTGCCCTGGCCCGCGCGCATCCCGGCCAGCATCCCGCCTTCGTAGACTGACCCGTCGGGATAGGTGATCCGGCCCTGCCCTTCGCGCGCGCCCTGCACCCAGTCGCCGGCATAGCGGTAGCCGCCCGGCTGGGTCAGCAGGCCCTTGCCGTGGTGCAGGGCCTTGTCGAAGCCGCCCTCGTAGGTCGAGCCATTGGCATAGGTGGCGCGGCCCTGCCCGGTGATCTCGCCTTCGGCCCAGTCGCCCTCATAGGTGCCGCCGTCGGCATAGGTGATCCGGCCCTTGCCATGGGGCTTGCCGTTCTCGAACTGGCCTTCGTAGACCGAGCCGTCGGGGTAGGTGGCGCGGCCCTGCCCCCTGACCTCGCCGTCCACCCAGTCGCCCTCGTAGCTGTAGCCCGAGGGCAGCGTATAGGTGCCGCGCCCGTGCTGGCGGCCGTTGCGGAAGGTGCCTTCGTAGACGCCGCCGTCGTCATACTGCTTGGTGACGACCGCCTCGGCCTGCGCGTGGACCGGGACGGGACCGAAGGATAGCGCCAGACCGGCCAGCGCCGCGGCAAGGACTGCGGGTTTCATCGCCTCAAGCCTTTCGTGGTCGCGGGTCTGCCGCCCGCCGTTTGGCCGCACCTGTAGCGCAGCGCGCAGCGCCGCGCAAAGAGAGAGGACGCGCGGGCATCTTCACCTTCCCCCGGCGCCATCCTATCGTCCAGCGTGACATGACCGGAGAACCGCGATGACCGACCGCTTCCGCCTGACCATCGCGCAACTGAACGCCACGGTCGGCGACCTGACGGGCAACGCCGCCCAGGCTCGCGCCGCATGGGATCAGGCCAAGGCCGTGGGGGCGCAGATGGTCGCGCTGCCCGAGATGTTCCTGACCGGCTACCAGACGCAGGACCTGGTGCTGAAGCCCGCCTTCCTGGACGACTGCCAGCGTGTGGTGGAGCGGCTGGCCGCAGACTGCGCCGACGGCCCCGCGCTTGGCATCGGCGTTCCCTGGCGGGTCGAGGGCAAGCTGCACAACGCATGGGTCGTGCTGCAGGGCGGGCGGATCACGGCGCGGGTGCTGAAGCACGAACTGCCGCACAAGGAACTGTTCGACGAATACCGGCTGTTCGACCCCGGCCCGATCAGTGGCCCCTATGCCGTCGATGGCGTCCGCATCGGCAGCCCCATCTGCGAGGATGCCTGGTGGCCGGGCGTGTCCGAGACGCTGGCCGAGACGGGGGCCGAGATCCTCGTGGTGCCGAACGGCAGCCCTTATCACCGGAACAAGCTGGACCTGCGGATGGGCCACATGGTCGCCCGCGTGGTCGAGACGGGGCTGCCGCTGGTCTACCTGAACATGGTCGGCGGGCAGGACGATCAGGTCTATGACGGGGCAAGCTTCGTGCTGAACCCCGGCGGGCACAAGGTGGTGCAGCTTGCGCCCTTCGAGGAGGCGGTGGCCCATGTCGACTTCACCCGCACGCCGGAGGGCTGGCGGGCCGAGCGCGGCGAGATGGTCCCGCAGCCCGATGAATGGGAACAGGATTACCGGGCGATCTGCCTCGGGCTTGGGGATTACGTTCGCAAGTCGGGCTTCCGCAAGGTGCTGCTGGGCCTGTCGGGCGGCATCGATTCGGCGCTGGTCGCGGCCATTGCCGCCGACGCTCTGGGACCGGAGAACGTGCGCGGAGTGCGGCTGCCGTCCGAATATTCCTCGCAGGGGTCGCTCGACGACGCCGAGGAACTGGCGCGGCGGCTGGGCATCCGCATGGACACGATTCCGATCACCGGGCCGGTTGATGCGGTGACGCAGGCGCTGTCGGGGGTGATGGCGGGCACCGCGCCCGACCTGACCGAGGAGAACATCCAGTCCCGCCTGCGGGGCGTGCTGCTGATGGCGGTGTCCAACAAGTTCGGCGAGATGCTGCTGACCACCGGCAACAAGTCCGAGGTCGGCGTGGGCTATGCCACGATCTACGGCGACATGGCGGGCGGCTACAATCCGCTGAAGGATCTTTACAAGACGCGGGTGTTCCAGACTTGCCGCTGGCGGAACGAGAACCACCGCGGCTGGATGCAGGCGCCCGCGGGCGAGGTGATCCCGCCGGTCATCATCGACAAGCAGCCCTCGGCCGAACTGCGCCCGGACCAGACCGACCAGGACAGCCTGCCGCCCTATGAGGTGCTGGACGCGATCCTCACCGGGATGGTCGAGCGCGACGAGTCGATCGCCGACCTGGTGGCTGCGGGCCATGACCCCCAGACGGTGCGGCAGGTCGAGCGGCTGCTTTATACCAGCGAGTGGAAGCGGTATCAGGCCGCCCCCGGTCCCCGCGTCTCGCCCCGGTCCTTCTGGCTCGACCGGCGCTATCCGCTGGTCAACAGGTGGCGCGATCCGGCAGTTGATTGAACGGAAGGCCTTGGTGGACTAGATTGAGTTAGTCCACCAAGGGATGCCGCCATGAAGACCGTGAACATGCACGAGGCCAAGACCCATCTTTCGCGTCTTGTCGAAGGCGTGGAAAAGGGCGAGCCCTTCATCATCGCCCGCGCCGGCAAGCCGGTGGTCAAGGTGACGCTTGTGGAACAGCCGGCACCGCGGCGCCTGGGCTTCATGCAGGGCCAGTTCGAGGTGCCGGACGACTTCGACGACATGATGGCCGAAGAAATCCAGGCGATGTTCGAGGGCAAGTATGACGGCAGCGGGCTTTACGTCCCGCCCGACCAGCGGAAGCCCAGGGCGTGAACCTGCTGATCGACACGCATCTGCTGATCTGGGGGGCCGTCGCCGTCCAGAAGCTGCCTCCGGCGGCGGTGACGCTGATGAGCGATCCCGAGAACCGGCTGCATTTCAGCACCGCGAGCCTGTGGGAGATCGCGATCAAGTTCGCCCAGGGCCGCCCGGATTTCACCGTTGATCCGGCGTCCTTCCGTCCCGGCCTTCTGGCCAACGGCTACCTTGAACTGCCGGTCGAGGGGCGGCATTGCCTTGCCATCCCCACCCTGCCGCCGGTGCATGGCGATCCCTTCGACCGGATGCTGGTCGCGCAGGCGATGACCGAGGGGATGCAGCTTCTGACCGCCGACCGGCGCGTGGCGGAATATGGCGGGCCGGTGCGGATGGTGTGACCGGGTGACGAGGAAGGTGCGTGGCGACCACGCACCCTACGTCCATGTCCATGATTCTTTGGAAATGATAAAATCCACCGGCGCGAAATCCGCAGAAGCGTAGGGTGCGTGCTTTGCACGCACCGTTCAGCCGCACAGGCGTCGCGGAGTTGTTCTGCACGCACCGTCCCGCCGACCCCTCACACCACCAGATCGAACCGCTGCCCCTCGGTCGCACCGAACACCTGCCGGTAGTGGCGGATCAGGTCCGCAGGCCCGGTCGCCTTTTCGGGGTTGTCCGACAGCTTGACCGTGGGCCGCCCGTTCGCGGCCGCCGCCTTGCAGACGAGGCTGAAGGGCGCGAGCCCGTCGCCCGGCACCAGCCCGCGGAAGTCGTTGGTCAGCAACGTCCCCCAGCCGAAGCTGACCTTCACGCGCCCGTTGAAGCGGTGGAACAGCGCCGCGATCTCCTCTACGTCCAGCCCGTCCGAGAAGATCACCAGCTTCTGCGCCGGGTCCTCGCCCCGCGATTTCCACCATCGGATCGCATATTCCGTCACCGCCACCGGGTCGCCCGAATCGATGCGGATGCCGGTCCAGCCCGCCAGCCAGTCGGGCGCGCTGTCGAGGAACCCCGGCGTGCCGTAGGTGTCGGGCAGGATGACGCGCAGGTTGCCGTCATGTTCCTCGTGCCAGTCGGCCAGCACGCGGTAGGGGGCCTGCCGCAGTTCCTCGTCCGTCTCGGCCAGGGCGGCATAGACCATCGGCAGTTCATGGGCATTGGTGCCGATCGCCTCGATGTCGCGGCGCTGGGCGATCAGGCAGTTCGAGGTGCCGGTGAAACGCTCGCCCAGGCCCTCGATCATCGCCTGCACGCACCAGTCCTGCCACAGGAAGGAATGCCGCCGCCGCGTCCCGAAATCGGCGATCCGAAGATCGGGGCCGAGCGCCCGCAGCGCCTCGATCTTTTCCCAGATCCGGGTCATGGCGCGGGCGTAAAGCACCTGCAGCTCGAACCGGCCCATGTCCTTCAGCACCGCGCGGGACCGCAGTTCCATGATGATGGCGAGCGCCGGGATTTCCCACAGCATCACCTCGGGCCAGCGGCCCTCGAAGGTCAGTTCATACTGGCCGTCTCGCTTTTCAAGGTGATAGGCGGGCAGGCGCAGGTTTTCGAGGAACTCCATGAAGTCGGGACGGAACATCTGGCGCTTGCCGTAGAAGGTGTTGCCCCGCAGCCAGGTCGATTCCCCCCGCGTCAGCGAGACGCCGCGCACATGGTCAAGCTGCTCGCGCAACTCGCCCTCGTCGATCAGTTCAGCGAGGCGGATGTCCTTTGACCGGTTGATCAGCCGGAAGGTCACGGACACGTCCGGCCGGTAGCGGAAGACCGACTGGCACATCAGCAGCTTGTAGAAGTCGGTGTCGATCAGGGACCGGACGATCGGGTCGATCTTCCACTTGTGGTTGTAGACACGAGTGGCGATGTCAATGGTGGGGATCATCATGAGACCGTGACTCCTGCCGCCTGCATGGCCGCGCGCGCCGCGTCGAGCGAGCCGTCGAGGTCGATGGCGCGGGTGGCCTCCTCGATCACGAAGGACCGGAAGCCCAGCTTCGCCGCGTCGATGGCCGACCAGGCCACGCAGAAATCATGGGCGAGGCCCGCGAAATGCAGGTCCGTCAGGCCCCGCTCGCGCAGGTAGCCCGCCAGACCCGTGGGTGTGGTCCGGTCGTTCTCGAAGAAGGCGGAATAGCTGTCGATGCCGGGGCGGAAGCCCTTGCGGATCACCAGATCGGCGCGGGCGCTGTCCAGACCGGGATGGAACGCCACGCCGTCCGAGCCGATGACGCAGTGGCGCGGCCACAGCACCTGGTCGCCGTAAGGCATCCGCAGGGTGGAAAAGGCTTGCGCGCCCGGATGGTTGGCGGCGAAGCTGGAATGATTCCCGGGGTGCCAGTCCTGCGTCAGGATGACGGCGTCTAAGCCTTGCATCAGCGCGTTGACAGGGGCCACGATCTCGTCCCCGCCGGCCACGGCAAGGGCGCCTCCGGGGCAGAAATCGACTTGAAGATCAACCACGATCAGGGCGCGCATGTGATTTCCCGAAGAGGACGGCGAACCTTAGGAAGCGTTCCGGGTTGCGTCAACGTGAAGTGCCATCCGGCAGTCCGGAACGATCAGCATTGCGCCAGCCGCATAGCCGCCGCGCGCTGGTATCTGGCTGCAAATCTACTTACCGCACCGCGAATCGTCTGAACCGATGGAGGAGTTGCATGACCGACCATAGCCGGATGGAAACCGCGCGGGATCTTGAGGAGGACGCGCCCTCGGGACGATCCGCCGGGGTGATGTGGTCCCTGCGGGCGCTGGGGGTGATCGTGGCGCTTGCGGTCTATGCGCTGCTCGGCTCGCAGGAGGACCTGACGCCCGATGGCCGCGCCGTCGCCGCGATCATGGCGCTGATGGCGACATGGTGGATGACCGAGGCGTTGCCGCTGTCGATCACCTCGCTGCTGCCCATCGTGCTGGTGCCCGCCCTGACGGACCGCACCGTGGGCCAGGCGACCTCGCCTTATGCCAGTTCCACCATCTTCCTGTTCCTCGGCGGCTTCCTGCTGGCCATCGCGATGGAGAAATGGAACCTGCATCTGCGCATCGCCCTGATGACGCTGAAGCGGGTCGGGCTGCATCCGCGCCGGATGGTGCTGGGGATGATGCTCGCCACCGCCTTCCTGTCGATGTGGGTGTCCAACACCGCGACTGCGCTGATGATGCTGCCCATCGCGACCTCGGTGCTGGCCTTGGTGATCGAGCGCAGCGGGCGGCGGGCCGATGCCCAGGCGCTGGCCGATGGGGCGACGATCAGCGATGCGGTCAAGGACCGCGACATCGCCAATTTCGGCGTCTGCATCGTGCTGGCGGTGGCTTGGTCGGCCTCCATCGGCGGCATCGGCACGCTGATCGGCAGCCCGCCCAACGCCATCGTCGCGGGCTATGCCGCCGAGACGCTGGGCCGCCCCATCGGCTTCGTCAACTGGATGATGATCGGGGTGCCGCTGGCCTTTGTCTTCGTCTTCATCGGCTGGTTCCTGATGACGCGGGTGATGTACCGCTTCGACCTGCCCGAGATCCCCGGCGGGCGCGGGCTGATCGAGGAACAGATCCGCGAACTCGGCCCGCTGAGCCAGGGCGAGCGGATGGTGCTGCTGGTCTTCCTGGGCGCCGCCTTCTTCTGGATCGTGCCGAGCATCCTGGCCTCGATCCCCTCCATCGCGGCCGTTGCGCCCTGGCTGGGGGGCTTCGACGACACCGCGACCGCTATCGCGGCCGGCATCCTGCTGTTCATCCTGCCCGGCCGCGGCCGGACCCAGATGCTGCTGGAATGGAAGGACGCCGAGGAAGGGCTGCCCTGGGGCGTCCTGCTGCTGTTCGGCGGCGGCCTGAGCCTTGCCGCGGCGGTGTCCGCGACCGGGCTGGACGCCTGGTTCGGGGAACGGGTGTCGGGCCTCGGCAGCCTGCCCACGGTCTGGCTGGTGGTCGCGCTGGCGGCGATCGTGGTGATGGTGTCCGAGATCGCCTCGAACACCGCCATGGCGGCGACCATCGTGCCGATCCTGGGCGTGGTGGCGCCGGGCATCGGGGTGGACCCCTTCCTGCTGCTGGTCCCGGCGACGCTGGCGCTGAGCCTGGCCTTCATGCTGCCGGTGGGCACGCCGCCCAACGCCATCGTCTTCGCCACCGGCCGCGTCACGATGGCGCAGATGGTCCGGGGCGGGGCGCTGATGAACGCGGTCAGCGTCGTGCTGATCACGCTGGCGGCCTATATCCTCGGCCCCATCGCGCTGGGGATCGAGTTCTGATCCCCGTCGCATGAGCTTGCCTTCATGGGCGCGGCCGGTCTAGGCCGCGCCCATGTTCGTTGTGGCCGCCCTTTATCACTTTGCCCCGCTTCCCGATCCTTCGGCCCGGCGCGAGGGCCTGATGGCGCTGTGTCAGGCGCGGGGCCTGCGCGGCACGCTGATCCTGGCGCGCGAGGGGATCAACGGCACCATCGCCGGGCCGCGTCCGGGCATCGACGCCGTGCTGGCCCATGTCCGCGCATGGCCGGGCTTCGAGGCGATGGCGTGGAAGGAAAGCGCGGCCGGGGCACTGCCCTTCGGCCGCATGAAGGTCCGGGTGAAGCCCGAGATCGTGACCATGGGCCAGCCGCAGGTCGATCCGACCGCCCGTGCGGGCCGCCATGTCGGGGCCTCGGACTGGAACGCGGTCATCTCGGACCCCGATACGGTCGTGATCGACACCCGCAACGATTACGAGGTCGCCATCGGCAGCTTCCGTGGCGCAGTGGACCCCGGCACCCGCAGCTTCCGCGAGTTCCCCGGATGGTGGGCCGAGAACGCCAGGCGTTTCGCCGGAAAGCGCGTGGCGATGTTCTGCACCGGCGGCATCCGCTGCGAGAAATCGACCAGCTTCCTCGTGTCGCAGGGCGTGTCCGAGGTCGTCCACCTGCAGGGCGGCATCCTGAAGTATCTGGAAGACGTGCCCGAGGGCGAAAGCCTCTGGAACGGAGCCTGCTTCGTCTTCGACGGGCGCGTGAGCCTGACCCACGGGCTGGAACCCGGCGGGCATGTGCTGTGCCACGCCTGCCGCCGTCCGCTGGCGCCCGAGGACGCCGCGCGGCCCGAATACGAGGAAGGGGTGCGCTGCCACCTCTGCGCGGACGAGTATTCCGAGGCCGACCGCGAAAGGTTCCGCGAGCGCCAGCGGCAGGTCGCGCGGGGCGAGTTGTTCGCGGGCTGAACGTCCGTCAGCGGGGAAACCAGTCCTCAGGATGGTGGCGGATGCGGACGACCCGCACCTCACCGTCAAGCCGTGGGTAAAGCGTAAGGTGGCTGCCGACCGGCAGGCTTCGGATCGGCTGACGGAACCCGGGGCGCAAGCGCCCCCATGCCGGGCTGGTCGGCCAGCAGGGCAAGGCTGTGATGCAGGCGCCGCTGGCAGGCCTCCGGCCTGCGTCGGGCCGTGGCGGTCGATCCCGTCGAGAAAAAATCCTGATCAGATCGCCCTCCGCCGCCCGCGTGAGATGCAACCTCATGCGCGGCCGGAAAGTCCGGCGAGGCGGCGCGCTTCAAGGCTGCGCGGGCTCACGCCGCTTGCAAGCCCCTCATCCACCGGCGCCTGCATCCGGGCGATCTTCCCGGCCTTGCTCTGGTCGCGGCGGATCAGGCCGCGGATATAGTCGCTGCTGTTGGCGCAGCGCCCGGCGTCGGACTGTTGCTCGACCCAGTCCTTCATCTGATCGGGCAGCGAGACGTTCATCGTGGCCGAGGTGCGTTCCTTCGTTTGGCAAAGATTGCCATGATTGGCGTCTCAGCCCAACCGCGCGAACAGTTCCTCCCATCCCGGCGGGTCGTCGGTGGCATCCTCGGCGAAGCGCACCATCTCGGCGAAGGCCGGATCGTGGTGGATCACTGAGAAATACCGAGGCTCCGGCTCAATGCCGACGCGCCCCAAAGTGAAGCGGTCGGCGTCGAAGCAGGCTCCGATCAGCGGCTGGTCGCGGCGGGGTTTGCCGCCCTCGTGGTGAAAGCAGGCCTCGGCCACCAGCGCGGCGCGGTCGGAACCGAGCAGCGCCAGCAAGGTCTCGCTGGACTGCGCCACCCCGGCCGCGGCGGGGCCATGACGGGGGTCGCGGTGTTCCGACACCCGGCGGCAGTCGTGCAGCACCGCAAAGGCCATGCAGATCGCCGGATCGGCGCGAAGGTCGCGGCGGGCAAGTTCCAGCCCGGTCGCCGCCACGGCCCGCCAGTGGACCTCGCCATGATGCGGCGAATGGCGCAGGCGCGCGCCGGTGCGCGCCTGCGCCAGCAGCGCGGTCCAGCTCATGCGACCTGCCCCAGCCGGCCCGCGGCCATCGCGGCCATGTTGAGGATGTCGTTCACGGTCGAGCCGCTGCCGCAGATCTGGATCGGCTTCGGCACGCCGGTCAGGATCGGCCCGATCACCGTGGCCCCGGCCATTTCCTGCAGCAGCTTGATGCTGATCGAGGCCGAATGCCGCGCCGGGACTACCAGCACGTTCGCAGGGCCGGTCAGACGGCTGAAGGGATAGCGGGCCGCCGCTTCGGGGTTCAGGGCGACATCGGCGGTCATCTCGCCCTCGTATTCGAAATCGGCGCCCTGGCGGTCCAGTACCTTCGGCGCCTCGGCCATCTTGGTCGCGCGTTCGCTGACCGGATGGCCGAAGGTGGAGAATGACAGGAAGGCCACGCGCGGCTCCAGCCCCAGGACGCGGGCGACATGGGCGCCGCGGGTGGCGATCAGGGCCAGATCCTCGGCCTCGGGCCACTCATGGACCAGTGTGTCGCCCATCAGGATGATCCGGCCCTTGTGCAGCACGGCGGTGATGCCGACCGCCCCGTCCTGCGGCCGCACGTCGAAGACCTGCCCCACCTGCGCCAGGACGTGCGAGGCCTTGCGCGTGGCCCCCGTCACCAGCGCGTCGCCATGTCCATGCGCCAGCATCAGCGCGGCGAAGACATGGCGGTCACGCCGGGCAAGCTTCAGCGCGTCGTCGCGGTCCACGCCCTGCCGCTGCAGGCGCTTGTAGAGCGCCTCGTGATAGGTATTCAGGTGCGGCGAAGTGAGGGCGCTGACAACCTCAAGCTCGCGCACGGCGTCGGCCATGCCCTCGGCGGCGAGCTTCTCGGCCACGTCGGCCTCTCGTCCCACCACCAGCGCCCGGCCCAGGCCGCCGCGCTGCCATGCCACCGCCGCGCGCAGCACGCGCGGGTCGTCGCCTTCCGCGAAGATCATTCGCGCCTGCGCGTGGCGGGCGCGGGCATGGATGCCCTGCAGGATCGCGGCGGTGGGGTCCATCCGCTGGCGCAGGGTCTGGACGTAGCCCTCCATGTCGATGATCGGGCGGCGGGCGGCGCCGGTGTCCATCCCCGCTTTCGCCACCGCGGGCGGGACCACGTGGATCAGCCGGGGATCGAAGGGGGTCGGGATGATGTAGTCGCGCCCGAAGCTGAGCTTGCGGCCGTAGGCCACCGCCACCTCGTCGGGCACCTCGCGCCGGGCGAGTTCCGCCAGCGCGCGGGCGCAGGCGATCTTCATCTCGTCGTTGATGGCGCGGGCGTGGATGTCGAGCGCGCCGCGGAACAGGTAGGGGAAACCAAGGACGTTGTTGACCTGGTTCGGGTAATCCGAGCGCCCCGTGGCCACGATGGCGTCGGGGCGGACGGCATGGGCTTCCTCGGGCGTGATCTCGGGGTCGGGGTTGGCCATGGCGAAGATGACCGGGTTCGGTGCCATGGACCGGACCATCTCCTGCGTCACCGCTCCTTTGGCCGAGACGCCCAGGAACACATCGCAGCCGACCATGGCATCCGCCAGCGTCCGCGCCTCGGTGGCGACGGCATGGGCCGATTTCCACTGGTTCATCCCCTCGGTGCGGCCTTGGTAGATCACGCCCTTGGTGTCCGCCATGATGCAGTTCTCGTGCCGCGCCCCCATGGCTTTCAGCAGTTCGAGGCAGGCGATCCCCGCCGCGCCCGCGCCGTTCAGCACGATCTTCACGTCCTCGATGCGCTTGCCCGACAGTTCCAGCGCGTTCAGCAGCCCTGCCGCGCAGATCACCGCCGTCCCGTGCTGGTCGTCGTGGAAGACGGGGATGTCCATCATCTCCTTCAGGCGGCTTTCGATGATGAAGCATTCGGGGGCCTTGATGTCCTCCAGGTTGATGCCGCCGAAGGACGGTCCCATCAGGCTGACCGCGCGGATGATCTCCTCGGGGTCCTCGGTGTCCAGCTCGATGTCGATGGCGTTCACGTCGGCGAAGCGCTTGAACAGCACCGCCTTGCCTTCCATCACCGGCTTCGAGGCCAGCGCGCCCAGGTTCCCCAGCCCAAGGATCGCGGTGCCGTTCGAGATCACCGCCACGAGGTTGCCCTTGGTGGTGTAGTCATAGGCGGTCTCGGGATGCGCCGCGATCGCCTCGACCGGGACGGCCACGCCGGGGGAATAGGCGAGGCTCAGGTCGCGCTGGGTCGCCATCGGCGTCGAGGGCACGATCTCGAGCTTTCCCGGACAGGGCTCCAGGTGATAGGCCAGCGCCTCTTCCGGCGTGATCCGCGAGCGGTGCGGCTGGTTGCTGTCGGTCATGATCCCTCTTCCCCCATTCCTGTTGCCCCAGCATGGCCGACAAGGCACAGTCGGCGCAACGCGCCAATGGAACGCGGGCGGCCGCGGCGTCGTTGCCAGAGGCCCTGCCAGCAGAAAGGCTTTCCCCATGAACAGGATGTTGTCCGCCGCCCTCGCCCTTGCCCTGATGTCCGGCGCTGCTGCGGCCGAGACGATCCGGGTGGGCATGTCGGGCGGCTACTTCCCCTTCACCTTCACCCAAGGGGGCAATCTGCAGGGCTTCGAGGTCGATGTGATGAATGCCGTGGGCGAACGCACCGGCGACCAGGTCGAGTTCGTCACCATGGCCTTTTCCGGCCTGATCGGGGCCTTGGAATCGGGCCGGGTGGATACCGTCGCCAACCAGATCACCATCACCCCCGAGCGCGAGGCGCGCTTCGTCTTCTCGCGTCCCTATGTTTATGACGGCGCGCAGGTGGTCACGCGGGAAGGGAACGAGGAGATCACCGGCCCGGAAAGCCTTGCCGGCAAGTCGGTGGCGGTCAGCCTGGGGTCGAACTTCGAGCAGTTGCTGCGCGGGATGCCGAACGCCGGCCAGATCGACATCCGCACCTATGACGGCAACCTCGAACAGGACGTGGCGCTGGGCCGGGTGGACGCCTTCGTGATGGACCGGGTCAGTTCCGCGCAGAAGATTAAGGAAAGCGGCCTGCCGCTGCAACTCGCGGGGGCGCCCTTCAGCGAGATCAGGAATGCCCTGCCCTTCCGCAACGACGAGGCCGGGGTCGCCATGCGCGACCGCGTGGACGCCGCGCTGGCTGCCATGTCCGAGGACGGGACGCTGACGGCGATCAGCGACAAGTGGTTCGGCACCGACATCACCAAGCCTGCGGCCGAGTAGCCGAGGGTGCTGAACCTCGACTACATGGCGGGGCTGATCCCGGTCATCCTGCGCTATGTGCCGCTGACCATCGGCATGGCGGTGGCCTCGATGGCGGGCGCGCTGGTGCTGGCGGCGATCATGGCCGTGATCCGCGTCCTGCGGGTGCCGGTCCTGCACCAGGTGTCGGGGGTCTTCATCAGCTTCTTCCGCGGCACGCCGCTGCTGGTGCAGTTGTTCCTGTTCTACTACGGGCTGCCGCAGGCGATCCCGGCCTTCATCCGCATCGACGGGGTGACGGCCGCGATCCTTGGCCTGACGCTGCATTTCGCGGCCTACATGGCCGAATCCCTGCGCGGCGCGATCACCGGCGTCCCCCGCGACCAGTGGGAGGCAGCACGGGCCGTGGGCATGACCGAAGGGCAGACCATGCGGCGGATCATCCTGCCGCAGGCCGCCCGCGTCTTTGCCCCCACGATGGTCAACTATTTCGTGGACATCCTGAAATCCACGTCCCTGGCCTTCACCCTCGGCGTGACCGAGATGATGGGCGCGGCGCAGAAAGAGGCGGCGGGCAGCTTCCGCTATCTGGAATCCTTCCTTGTGGTCGCCTGCCTCTACTGGATCATGGTCGAGGCGCTGGCGCGGGTGCAGGGCTGGCTCGAACGCCGCAACGCCCGGAGGCGCGCGGCATGAGCGGGCGCTGCGGGGCGAGCCTGACCGGCCTGACCAAGCGCTTCGGCGAGAACGTCGTGCTGCGCGGCATCGACCTCTGCGTCGAGCCCGGGGAATGCGTGGCGGTAATCGGGCCGTCCGGGACGGGCAAATCCACGCTGCTGCGCTGCTGGAACTTCCTCGAACGGGCGCAGGCGGGCACGGTGCAGGTGGGCGACCTGTCGGTCGATGCCGCGAAAGCCTCGCGCGGCCAGGTGCTGGCGATGCGGCGGCGGACCTCGTTCGTGTTCCAGAACTACGCGCTGTTCGCCAACAAGACCGCGCGGCAGAACATCGCCGAGGGGCTGGTGGTGGTGCAAGGCGTGGCCCGTGCCGAGGCCGACGCCCGCGCCCTGGCGATCCTGCAGGACATCGGCCTTGCCGACCGGGCGGATACTTGGCCCGCGAACCTGTCGGGCGGCCAGCAGCAGCGGATCGGGATCGCCCGGGCGATGGCGCTGGACGCCGACCTGATGCTGCTGGATGAACCCACCAGCGCGCTCGACCCCGAATGGGTGGGCGAGGTGCTGGCCCTGATGCGCCGCGTGGCCGAGGCCGGGCAGACCATGGTCGTCGTGACGCATGAGATGCAGTTCGCCCGCGAGATCGCCGACCGCGTGGTCTTCATGGACGGCGGCCTCATCGTCGAGGAAGGCCCGCCCGAGCGGATATTCACAGAGCCCACCGACCCGAGAACGCGCGAGTTCCTGCAGCGGGTGCTTTAGGACGCGACCCGCATCAGGACGATGCCGCCGACGATCATCGCCGCGGCGATCAGGCGGCCGGGAGAGGCGCTTTCGCCCAGCAGGGCGATGCCAAGGACGAAGGCCCCGGCCGCCCCGATCCCCGTCCAGACGGCATAGGCGGTGCCCAGCGGCAGCAGGCGCATCGCCAGCGCAAGCAGCCAGAAGCTGGCGATCATGCCGGCAAAGGTGATGATGGTGTAGGAAAGCCGCGAGAAGCCGTCCGACTGCTTCATCGCATAGGCCCAGATGACTTCCAGGATGCCGGCCACGAACAGTTGCGCCCATGCCATCAGACGACCTCGCTTTCACGCCGGGCCGTCCCGGATGCGGTTCCATAGGGGCAGGACCGTCCCTGCCCGGCGACGCTAGCGCCGCCCGTTTGCCGGTTCAACAGCTATGGCGTCAGCGTCGCAGCCACGCGCATCGGCTTACCGCCGATCTGGTAATCGGCCGTCACTGTCAGTCCCGGCGTTGCCTCGACCAGCGGGCTGAGCGAGCCGAGCGAGATCATCTGGCCCGGTTCCAACGTCACGCCGCCATGGCCGATCAGCCACAGCACTACGTCCAGAGGATGGCCCAGCAGCATCTCGCCCGTGCCGGTGACCGGCTCGGCGCCCTCGGCCTTCAGCTCGACCGTCAGCGCGGCGAGGTCCGCCACCGGGTCCGCCAGGTCGGCCAACGCCACGCCCTGCCCGATGACCCCGCGCCACGGGATCACGCCGTAAGAGGCCATGATCGGCCCCGTGGGCTTCACCCCCTCGGCCAGAGCCATGTCGGGCAGTTCGATGAAGGGGCGCACGTCGGACAGGCTGGCTGCGACCTGTTCCCGCGTGGTCGCCTGATTGATCGCGGCGTCGGCGACGGTCACGATCAGGTCGGCCTCGTAGAAGGGCGAGCGGCTGCCCGCCAGCGAGACCTCGGCCCCGTCCTGCAAGATCATCGGCGCGAACAGCGCGCCCGCGACCGGGGCGGTGACGCCGAAGCGTTCCTGCGCGGGCTTCGAGGTGAAGCCGACCTTCCAGCCGACGGGCGCGCCCATCTCGGCCTCAAGCGCTTCGCGGAAGGGGGCATAGGCGCAGGCGGCATCCTCGACGGTGGTGACGCCGGGGTCGGGCAGGCGCTCGCCCGCAGCCCAGGCGCGGGCGGCCTCCTGCATCTGCGCCGGGGGCGGGCAGTCGGCCAAGGCCGGGCCTGCGGCCAGCATCAGGGTGGCGGCGATCAGTCTCATGGGACCCTCCCTTTCCCGTTTACATGACGCTGCCAGCGGGTCCGGTCCATGTCCAATGGAATCCGGCCGGTTCCAAAGCCGCGCGGGCCCCACTAGAACGGCAGGGTTCCGACCCGAGGCCCGACCATGACCGACCAGCCGACCCCGATGATGGCCCAGTATCTCGCGATCCGCGAGGCCAACCCAGGGGCGCTGCTGTTCTACCGGATGGGCGATTTCTACGAGATGTTCTTCGAGGACGCGGTGGCCGCCGCCTCGGCGCTGGACATCGCCCTGACCAAGCGCGGCACCCACCTAGGCGAGCCGATCCCCATGTGCGGCGTCCCGGTCCATGCCGCCGAAAGCTACCTGCTGACGCTGATCCGCAAGGGCTTCCGCGTCGCCATCGCCGAGCAGATGGAAGACCCCGCCGAGGCCAGGAAGCGCGGCTCGAAATCGGTCGTCGCCCGCGACGTGGTGCGGCTGGTGACGCCCGGCACGCTGACCGAGGAATCGCTGCTGGAGGCGCGGCGGCACAACTTCCTCGCCGCCTTCGCCACGGTGCGGGACGACTGCGCACTGGCCTGGGTGGACATTTCCACGGGCGCCTTGCGGGTCGCCCCCTGCCCGCAGGTCCGCCTTGGCCCGGAACTCGCCCGCCACGCCCCGCGCGAGTTGCTGGCGCTGGACGGATCAAAGCTGGACGACGTGGCCCATGAGGCCGGCGCCGCGCTGACCGAACTTTCCGCGGCCAGCTTCGATTCCACCGCCGCCGTCCGCCGCCTTTGCGAGCTTTACGGCATCGAGACGCTGGACGGCTTCGGCCAGTTCACCCGAGCCGAACTGTCGGCGATGGGCGCCATCGCGGATTACCTGAGGCTGACCCAGCGCGGGCGGATGCCGCGGCTGTCGCCCCCCGTGCGGGAAAGCGGCCATGGCACCATGCAGATCGACGCGGCCACCCGGCGCAACCTGGAACTGACGCAGGCGCTGTCGGGCGGGCGCGAGGGCTCGCTGCTCGCCGCCATCGACCGGACGGTGACAGCGCCGGGCGGGCGGCTGCTGGAACGTCGCATTTCCGCGCCGAGCCGCGACCTGCCGCTGATCCACAGGCGGCAGGCGGGGGTGGCGGCGCTGGTCGAGGACGCGCGACTGACTGCCGACCTGCGCGACGCCCTGGCGCGGGTGCCCGACATGGACCGGGCGCTCTCGCGGCTTTCGCTGGAACGCGGCGGGCCGCGCGATCTTGCCGCCGTGCGGAACGGGCTGACGGCGGCGGTGCGGATCGCGGCGCTGATTGGCGGCGGCGACCCGCTGCTGGCCGAGGCGGCAGGCAACCTGGTCGGGCACGACGCGCTGATCGATCTGCTGGACGAGGCGCTGGTGGCGGAACCCCCGCTGCTTTCCCGCGACGGCGGCTTCGTGGCAGCAGGCTATGACGCCGAACTGGACGACACGCGGGCGCTGCGGGACGAAGGCCGGGGCGTCATCGCCCGGATGCAGGGCGACTACATCGCGGAAACCGGCGTCGCCAGCCTGAAGATCAAGCACAACAACGTGTTGGGCTATTTCATCGAAACGACGACCACCCATGCCGAGCGGATGCTCGCCCCGCCTCTGAACGAGCGCTTCATCCACCGCCAGACGACGGCGAATCAGATCCGCTTCACCACCGTTACGCTTTCGGAACTGGAAACCCGCATCCTGAACGCCCGCGACCGGGCGCTGGAACTGGAACGCGCGGTCTTCGACCGGCTGGTGCGGGCCGTGCTGGACGAGTCGGCCCGCATCGGGCAGGCTGCGCGGGCGCTGGCCGAGATCGACGTGGCCGCCGGTTTCGCAGACCTTGCGACCGGCGAGGGCTGGGCCCGGCCTGTCGTGGACGACAGCCGCGCCTTCGTAATCGAGGGCGGCCGCCACCCCGTCGTGGAACGCGCGCTGAAGCGGAAGGGAGAGCCCTTCGTTGCCAACGGCTGCGCCCTGACCGAAGGGACGACCCCGGCGATCTGGCTGCTGACCGGGCCGAACATGGCGGGGAAATCGACCTTCCTGCGGCAGAATGCGCTGATCGCGGTGCTGGCGCAGGCCGGGGCCTTCGTGCCCGCAGCCCGCGCCCATGTCGGGCTGGTGTCGCAGCTTTTCAGCCGCGTCG
Source organism: Paracoccus sp. MC1862 (assembly GCF_016617715.1). Lineage (NCBI taxonomy): Bacteria > Pseudomonadati > Pseudomonadota > Alphaproteobacteria > Rhodobacterales > Paracoccaceae > Paracoccus > Paracoccus sp. MC1862. The sequence goes on from NZ_CP067225.1 coordinate 2,408,836, forward strand.
GTGCGGCGGACGACCTCGCGCGCGGGCGCTCCACCTTCATGGTGGAAATGGTGGAAACCGCCGCGATCCTCAACCAGGCCGATCCGGCTGCGCTGGTGATTCTGGACGAGATCGGACGCGGCACCGCGACCTGGGACGGCCTCTCCATCGCCTGGGCGGTGCTGGAGCATCTGCATAGCGGGAACCGCTGCCGGGCGCTGTTCGCCACCCATTACCACGAGATGACCCAGCTTGCCGCCAAGCTGGAGGGGGTCGAGAACGCCACCGTCGCGGTACGCGAGTGGAACGGTGACGTGATCTTCCTGCATGAGGTCCGCAAGGGCGCCGCCGACCGCAGCTATGGTGTGCAGGTGGCCCGGCTGGCAGGGCTTCCCCCCGAAGTGGTGGAACGCGCGCGGGAAATCCTTGACGCGCTGGAAGCCGGTGCGCGGGACGGCGCCGCGCGCCCGGCCGCGTTGATCGACGACCTGCCGCTGTTCCGGGCGGCACCTGCGCCTGCACCGGCGCAGAAGAAGGACTCAGCCGCCGAAAAGCGGCTGCAGGCGGTCCAGCCCGACACGCTCAGCCCGCGCGAGGCGCTGGATCTGGTCTATGAGCTGGTCGCGCTGACGCGTCAGGCGTAAGGCGTCTCAGCGGTCCTCGCCTTCTTCCTCGTTGTCGCCTTCCGGCAGGTTGAAGAAGCTCGCGGCGTCCAGATCAGCCTCGGGCTTCTCCTCCTCGCGGGTCAGCGAGAAGTTTTCCAGGCCCGCGATGGACGACGGCAGGCGCGGCTCTTCCGGCATCGACAGGCTCGATTCGGTGGACACGAGCTTGCGACGCTCGTCGTCCGACATGACCTCGGGCTTGGATTTCGCGGCCTTCTGCACCGCCGCGTCCAGTTCCGACTGGCGGCAAAGGCCCAGCGCCACCGGGTCGATCGGGGTGATGTTCTGCATGTTCCAATGGGTCCGGTCGCGGATCGAGGCGATGGTGGGCTTGGTCGTCCCCACCAGCTTGGCGATCTGCGCGTCAGCCAGTTCCGGGTGGAACTTGACCAGCCAGAGAATCGCCGCGGGCCGGTCCTGACGCTTCGACAAGGGCGTATAGCGCGGGCCGCGGCGCAGCTCCTCGCCCTCGGCGGCGGGGTTGTGCTTCAGCTTCAGCCTGTAGGCCGGGTCCTTCTGGCCCTTCTCGATCTCGGCCGGGTCGAGCTGGTTCGAGCCGACGGGATCGAAGCCCTTGACCCCCGCCGCCACGTCGCCATCGGCGATCCCCTGCACCTCAAGCTCGTGCATCCCGCAGAAATCCGCGATCTGCTTGAAGCTGAGCGTGGTGTTGTCGACCAGCCAGACGGCGGTCGCCTTGGCCATCAGCGGCTTGTTCATGGGTTGCTCCTTCGCAATATCTCTCCCGGCCGGGAAACCGGGTCGGCCGCAGGGCCAGTCCACAATTTCGGGGGGAATTGCCGTTCCATATACGCCCGCGCCCCCGGCGTTTGAACCCCCTTTTTCGTTGAACGCGCGGGCCCTAGCTTCGGACGCATGAAACGCCTTGTCCTTGCCGGCCTACTGATTCCCCTGCCGCTGGCCGCACAGGACGTGGCGGGAGAGTTCGACTACTACGTCTTGGCGCTCAGTTGGTCGCCCAGTTGGTGCGCGACGGAAGGCGCGGGCCGCAACGAGCCGCAATGCGAGCCGGAGCGGCGCACGGGCTTCGTCGTCCACGGCCTCTGGCCGCAATATGAACGCGGCTGGCCGGACTGGTGCGAGACGGATGAACGCGACCCCTCGCGCCGGGAAAGCCGGGCGATGGTGGACGTGATGCCATCGGCCGACATGGCTTGGTACCAGTGGCAGAAGCACGGCCGCTGTTCGGGGCTGTCGGGACCGGACTACTACCAGGCAACCCGCCAGACTGCCCAAGGGGTCGAGATCCCGCCAGTGCTGCGGATGCTGCCCCGCGATGTCCGGCTTGAAGCTCGGGCGATCGAGAATGCCTTCATCGACGTGAACCCCGAACTGACGCGCGACGGCATCACCGTGACTTGCGACGATGGAAGGCTGGACGAGGTTCGCATCTGCCTGACCCGGGACTTGCAACCGCGCGACTGCGCCCCGGATGTCCGGCGGGACTGCCGTTCGCGGATGCTGGTAGAAGCGCCGGGTTGAGGCGTTGCAAGGGGGTTTTCCACCCCCTGAATGGGGAAAAGCCCCATTCACCCCCGGAGGATATTTCCAGCCGAAAGACGTATGCTAACTCTTTCTCAACTTTTCCCTGCAACACAGGTCGAGCGGTACAGGCGGGGACGCCGATGACCGCGCCGAGAGACGCCACATCCCTCGCGGACGAGCGCCGGCGAGGGGTGTGTGCGCTTTTCCCATGCGTCTTTCGGCGTCAAATATCCCCTCCGGAGGCTCCGGCAGGGACGCAGGGGCATCGTTGCAGGTAACGAAGGGGCGATGAAGGAAGGGAACTCATTCCCCAACCCGCAGCACGATCTTCCCGATGTGATCCCCCGCTTCCATGTGGGCATGGGCGGCGGCGGCTTGATCCAGCGGGAACTCGGCCTCCATCACCGGGCGCAGCTTGCCCGCCGCGACCATCGGCCAGACATGGGCGCGCAGTTCCTCGGCGATCCGCGCCTTTGCCAGGTCGGACTGCGGACGCAGGGTGGACCCCGTGATGGTCAGCCGCCGCATCATCACCGGGGCAAGGTTCAGCGTGATCTTGGATCCGCCGAGAAAGGCGATGAAGACCAGCCGCCCATCGTCCGCCATCGCCTTGATGTTGCGCGCGACATAGTCGCCCCCCACCATGTCGAGGATCAGGTCGGCGCCGCCCTCGGCGCGCAGCGCCTCGACGAAATCCTGCTCGCGGTAGTTGATCGCATGGGCACCCAGACGCGCGCAGGCGGCGCATTTCTCATCCGTTCCGGCCGTCGCCCAGACCCGCGCGCCGAGGGCGCCGGCGATCTGGATCGCGGTGGTGCCGATGCCCGAGGAGCCTCCGTGGACGAGGAACCGCTCGCCCGCCTGCAGGCCCCCACGCGTGACCACGTTCGACCAGACGGTGAAGCAGGTTTCGGGCAGGCAGGCGGCTTCGGCGAGGCTCAGGCCCTCGGGGACCGGCAGGGCGTGCTCGGCGGGCGTCAGGGCGTATTCCGCGTAGCCCCCGCCCGGCAGCAGGGCACAGACGGCGTCTCCCACCTGCCAGCGGGTCACGCCCGCGCCCACCGCCGCGACATGGCCCGCGCATTCCAGCCCCGGCAGTTCCGAGGCACCGGGCGGGGGCGCATAATTCCCCTGCCGCTGCAGCACGTCGGGGCGGTTCACACCGGCATAGGCCACCCGGATCAGGATCTGGCCCGCGCCGGGGGCGGGCACGGGGCGGCGGGCGGGTTGCAGCACATCGGCCTCGCCGGGGCGGGTGATCTCGACGACCTGCATCTCGTGCGGCACCGTCATCATGCCTGCCCCCCGTGGCCGGGCGCGGGCCGGGGGCGGGGCTTCCTGATCCAGCCGGTGCTCAGGTCGGTCAGTGCGCCGACGCCGGGCAGCTTGCGAAGGCTCGCCTTCATTTTCTCGATCTGCATCACGTCGCCGATGCGGCGGTCGATGAAGGCGCGGGTGTCCGCCCGCCCGTCCGAATGGTCGCCCAGCCAATACAGCACCACCGCCCCCCAGACCGAGGCCAGTGTCGCCCGCTTGGTCCACCAGCTCACGTCCTCGGACCTGTCCCCCAGCGCCGTCCAGATCCTGTCCGCCGTTTCCCACATCAGCCGCGCCCCGAGGCCCGCGTTCTGCGGCAGCGCCATCACCGTCGCGCCCGCGCGCACCAGTTCGGGGTCCGAAAGTTGCAGCCGCCGCCAGATCGCGTCGGCCACGCGGTCGCGGAAGCGCCCCACCGACGGCGAGGCCGCCAGCAGCCGCGCCAGTTCCGCGTCGCCCTTGCGGTGATAGGCGGCGGCCAGCCCCGCGCCGCCTTGCGGGAAATGGACGCGCGCCAGTTCGGGCGACATCCCCAGGTCGCGGGCGCCTGCCAGCAGGGCGCGGTCGTTCATCCCGTCAAAGGGCACATGCGTCAGCGCGGCCTCCAGCAGCCGGTCGCGGTCGTGTTGCATCGGAAAAACCTCCGTCAGGGTGGACATCGCGGGCAGGCTGCGCTAAGGGGCTGCGTCCTGCAATCAAGATCAACTCTAACCTAGGAAGGTGGTGACAACCACATGCAGGTGAGCGTTCGCGACAACAACGTCGAACAGGCGCTTCGTGCCCTGAAGAAGAAACTTCAGCGCGAAGGGGTCTTCCGTGAAATGAAGCTGAAGCAGCATTTCGAGAAGCCGTCGGTGAAAAAGGCCCGTGAAAAGGCCGAGGCCGTCCGCCGCGCCCGCAAGCTGGCCCGTAAAAAGGCCCTGCGCGAAGGCGCGCTGTAAGGGCTTTGCGACGGCGCGCTGTCAGGCGCAGCGAACCGGATGGTTCAAGGAACCCCCGTGGCCATGCCGCGGGGGTTTTTCGTTGCGCCGGATGCACGGCAGACAGCGCCCCTGCGTCGTGCTAGCCTCAGGGTCGCAGGGTCAGGCGCGAGAGGCTTGGATGCCCACCGTCACGGTCAGTCTGGCGAATGTCGCGGGGACCGAGGCCGCGCTCGGCTGGGCTGGCAGCCATACGCTTGTGGTGGACCGGCCCGAGGGGAAGGCCCGGGGGCCTCGGCCTTGGCTTCAACGGCGCGCAACTGCTGGCGGTGGCGATCCGGGGCTGCTTCTGCAACGACCTTCACCATGTCGCCCATCGGCGCGGGGCCGGAATCGGCTCGATCTCGGTCGAGGTGGCGCTGGTTCTTGACGGCGATCCCCTTATCGCCACCCGTGCCGACATGACCGTGCGCTGCAGCATGGCGGACGGGTCGGACCCCGCGCCCGTGATCGAGAAGGCGAAGCGCAGCTCGATGGTCGGGATTTCGCTGCCGCGGGGCATCCCGGCCTCGGTCGCGATGGGGTCCTGATCAGGCCGGGGCTGGCCCGGCGCGCAGGCTTTGCCGCGCCAGCGCCGCAATCAGGTCGGTCTGGGTGACGATGCCGACGATTTCGTTTCCATCGAGGATCGGCACGGCGTCGGTCCGGTGGGTGGCCAGATGCGGCAGCAGCGCGGCGATGGGCGAATCCGGCGCGGCCGAGGGCGGCGCCACCTGCATCACGTCGGCGGCGCAACCGGTGGCGCCGCGCCGCGGCAGCAGCTTCCTGAACCCGCTGTCCGCAAGCGCCCAGTCGCTGGCGATCAGGTGCAACTGGAAGATGATGCCGAGGAAGCGGCCATCCCCTTCCACCACCGGCAGCGAGGTGAAGCCATGCCGCGTGAACAGTTCCGCCACCTCGCGCAGGGGGGTCCGGGGGCCGACCGTCACCAGGTCGCGCGACATGATGTCGGCGGCGGTCTGCACGTCGGTGCGGTGGGACGCGGCCTGGATCTCGGCAGCGGCGACCAGCCGGGCCAGGTCCTCGACGCCCAGGTTCAGCGACTGGCGATAGCGAACGAGGATGTGGGAAAGTTCGTCTTCGGTCAGGCCAAGCCGCTCGATGGCGGGGGGATCGGCGGTGCCGTTCGGGTTGGGTTCATGGAACTGGCGCAGGGGATAGCGGCGCCCGGTGGCACGGGCGTAAAGGGCCGCGACCACGACAAGGATCGCCGTTCCCGTGGCCACGGGCAGCAGCGCAAAGCCCAGCCCCAGCGGCGCGATCCGCTCGGCCCCCAGCGCCACCGTCATGGCGACCGCCCCGCCCGGCGGATGGGTCGCGCGGCACAGCGCCATGACCACGATCGCCAGCCCCACCGCCAGCGGGATGCACAGCCGCGGGTCGGACACGAAGCGGCAGACGAGGATCGCCGTCAGCGCCGCGACGGTGTTGCCGACGATGGCGGGCCAAGGCTGCGCCAGTGGGCTGTTCGGCGCCGCGAACAGCAGCACCGAGGAGGCCCCGAAGGGCGCGATCAGGTAGATCCCCAGCCACAGGTCGGGCGAGAAAGCCAGCGCGCAGGCGGCCGTCACAGCCAGCCCGAGGGTTGCGCCGAGGCCCGCCCGCAGCGCCTCCCTTGCCGGGACGGCGGCGGCGGTGGGGCCGAGGGCGCGCAGGCGGGAATGGGTCGGGAAGGCGGCTGGGGGCACGGGATGCCTCATCATGGAATGACGCCGGTGGGTATTGCCCCCCGCCGCATCCCGCAAGCCCGACCGAAGCCGGATGGGCGCCTCGCGCGCCTGCCGGGCCGGACGGCGGATGCGGGACAGCACGGCCGCGGCCGGCGGCTTGGCGGGAAGCGATGCCGCATCGGGATGGCCCTTGGCTGCCTGAAAGACCGGAAAGGCGTTGCTTGCGCCGCACCCGTCCCCCAACCACAGGTGCTTGCCCCGGAGGTTCCCCTGCCCCACTTTCGAGGATGGAGGATCAGAAATGCCTCCGCCCACAGGAGTCAGCGATGCGACTGATATTCCTTGTTCCGCTCATGCTGCCGATGTCGGCAGCCGCCTTCACGGCCCAGAATGGCATGAGGGCCACGCAGGTCGGCCCCGCCGAGATCGCGGTTGCCCACGAGGTGCGACGGGATGACACCGATTACTGGTGCGCCGCAGGCGATTTTGCACGGCGCGTTCTGGGACAACCGGGCAAGGCCCGAATCTGGAGAGCGACCCCCAAGCCGCGCCTAGCCGGAGAGGGCATCGTCTTCACGCTCGATCCTGCGAAGAAGGCCGAGGGCGCAGGGCTGTCCCAGTTCGGTTCGGGGCCGCGCGACGGCTCGATCTCGGTCGGAATGTCCGTCGGAAGCTTCTGCCGCATCGACCTTCCATACTGGAGGGACTAGGGGGCGCCCCTCGTTCGGGGGACCGCGTGCAAGTCGCTTGTGCCCGGTGATCCGCGGCCGAGCCGCCGGTTTGCTCTTGCCACAGGAAACGCCCCGACGCCGGGCAGCATGAAGCATCCAGGCGCCCGAAGAACGAAAAACTGGCAGGTCCTGACCCCCATCGGTTTCGGTGACGGGAGTGAGACGGCAGCATTCCCGCAGGCAGCCTGCCTCCTACACCGGCAGCGCCGTCGTCTGCAGCACCACCCGCAGCGCAAACGACGAATGCATCTGCGCCACCCCCGGCAGGCGGGCCAAGTGCTGGCGGTGGATGCGGGCAAAGTCGTCGGTATCGGCGGCCATCACCTTCAGCAGGTAATCCGCCGTGCCCGCCATCAGGTGGCATTCCAGCACGTCGGGGATGGCGCGGACGGCCTTCTCGAAGGCGTCCAGCAACTCATCGGCCTGGCCGGACAGGGTGATTTCCACGAAGACGGTGGTGGTGCGGCCCAGCCGGCGCGGGTCTAGAAGGGCCACGTAGCCTGCGATGAAGCCCGCCTCCTCCAGCCGCTGGACACGGCGATGGCAGGCGCTGGCCGACAGGTTGATCCGCGCCGCGAGATCAGCGTTCGAGATGCGGCCCTCGCGCTGCAGAACCGACAGGATGCGGCGGTCGGTCGGGTCGAGGTCGGAACTCATCTTTCAAGGCTCGCTGCGGTTCGGGGCATCCCCGAGCCTAGCGGGGCGGACGGCGCAGGCCAGATGAAAACGACTAGCGCTCGGCCCCCGGATGCTCGGCCGTGGGGCGCTGGGCCAGCAGGTCGCGGATCTCGGCCAGCAGCGCCTCGGTCGAGGGACCGGCGGCGGATGCCTCGGCCACCTGCTTGCGGACGGCGGACTCCTTGATCCGGTTCACGCCCTTGACCAGCAGGAAGACCACGAAGGCGATGATGAGGAAGTTGATCACTGCCGTGACGAAGCTGCCATAGGCGAAGACCGGCGCGCCCGCGTCGCGCGCGGCCCGCAGGGTGGGATAGTCTTCCCCGTCCATGGCCAGGAACCAGTTGGAAAAATCCGTGCCGCCGGTCGCCAGCCCCAGCACCGGCTGCAGCAGGTCGCCCACCATCGAGGCGACGATGGCCGTGAAGGCCGCGCCGATGATGATGCCGACGGCCATGTCCATGACATTGCCCTTTGCGATGAAATCGCGAAACTCCTTGATCATGACCTGTCCTTCCGCCCTCGACTGTGGCTTGTGTCAGCTTGCCATGCCTGCGGATCGCAAACAAATGTTTCACCAAGGAGCAGCCGAATGTTCGACCTGAGTGGCTTTCCGATCACCAGCCGCTGGGCGCCGAAACGCCCGGACGTGATCCAGCTTTACACGCTGAACACCCCCAACGGCATCAAGGCCTCGGTCATGCTGGAGGAATGCGGCCTTGACTACGACACCCACCGCATCAGCATCGGCGACCCCGAGGATCAGTTGACGCCCGAGTTCCTGTCGCTGAACCCCAACAACAAGATCCCCGCCCTGATCGACCCGAACGGGCCGGACGGCAAGCCCATGGGCCTGTGGGAATCCGGCGCGATCCTGATCTATCTCGGCGACAAGACCGGGCGGTTCCTGCCGCGCGACGGCGCCGCGCGGTATCACGCGATCCAGTGGGTGATGTTCCAGATGGGCGGCATCGGTCCGATGTTCGGGCAACTGGGCTTCTTCCACCGCTATAAGGGGTCCGAGATCGAGGACAAGCGCCCGCGCGACCGCTATGTGAACGAAACGCGGCGGCTTCTGGGCGTGCTCGACCGCCAGCTTGACGGGCGCGACTGGATCACCGGCGACTATTCCATCGCCGACATCGCCACCGGCCCCTGGGTGCGGACGCTGACCGTCAACTACGAGGCGCAGGACCTGGTGCAGCTTTCCGGCTTTGCCAATGTCACCGCCTGGATGGACCGCTTCCTGGCCCGCCCCGCCGTCCAGCGGGGTCTGACCGTCGGGGCCGCCTGATCCCGGGGGGCATCCGCAAGGGTGCCTTCCGTCCACGCCAGCCGTTGCCGCGCAGCCGACGCCCCGTTATGGTCGTCGCCCCGCGCCCGCCATCCCGTGATCGAGGACATCATGACGCCCGCCGACCTACAGGTCGCCAGCAAGTCGGCCTTGCTGGCCAATCTTCCCGCGCCGCTGCAGGCCACGCTGCTGGAGGGCACGCAGGTTCAGGTCTTCGAGACCGGCCAGACCATCTTCCTGCAGGACGAGCCGCCGAATGCGCTGTTCATCGTGCTGGACGGATGGATCAAGCTTTACCGGATCGCCGCCAGCGGGGCCGAGGCGGTGGTCAGCGTCATGACCCGGGGCCGCAGCTTCGGCGAGGCGGCGGCGCTGCGGGGCCAGCCCTATCCGGCCTCGGCCGAGGCGATCACCCCCGCCCGGCTTCTGCGGCTGGACGGGGTGCGGATGCGCCACCTGCTGCAGACCGATCCGGTGCTGGCCACCTCGATGCTGGCCGCGGTCTTCGTCCACCTGCAGCATCTCGTCACCCAGATCGAGGAACTGAAGGCGCGGTCCGGCGTGCAGCGGGTGGCCGAGTTCCTGCTGACGCTTTCGAACGGCTGCGAGGAGGGGGACTGTTCGGTGGCGCTGCCCTACAACAAGGCGCTGATCGCGGGCCGGCTGGGGATGAAGCCCGAAACGCTGTCGCGTGCCTTTGCCAAGCTGCGCCAGCACGGCGTGCGGATCGAGGCCGCCGTCGCCCATATCGAGGATGTCGAGCGGCTGCGCGAGCTGGTCTCGGAAGACCCGGCCAAGTCCTGGCTGCGCTGAGGCGTCACGCCAGCGCATGAAGCACCAGCGCCGCGAGGGCGAAGAACCCCAGCCCCGCGCCGAACCCCCTGCGCGCCGCAGGGTAGCCCGCAAGATCGAGATAGCGGTCAAGGATCACCCGCGCCTTCAGCCAGGCAAGCCCCAGGATCACCGCCCCCGCGGCGGTCCCGGCCCATGGCGGCGCATCCGGGCGCAGCAGCGCCAGGGCGGTCGCAATCCCCGACAGGGCGATCAGCGCCAGCCAGGCCCGGAGAAGGGGATCGGAAAGCCCGCGCATCACAGCAGGTAGATCACGGGAAACAGCATCACCCACACCAGATCGACCATGTGCCAGAACTGGCCCGCGGCCTCGACCGCGGGCGCGCGGGCATGGATGGCGACGATCCCCAGCAGGACCATGCCGGCCACCACATGGGCGGCGTGAAACAGCGTGAGCAGCCAGTAGAAGGTGAAGAAGACATGGGTTTCCAGCCCGATCCCGCGCTGGGCGGCATCGGCGTATTCGATTCCCTTGAGGACAAGGAACAGCCCGCCCAGCAGGATCGCCGCGGCCAGCCAGCGCCGCGCAGGCGCTTGCCGCCCGGCCTCGGCGGCGCGGGTCGCCAAGGCCGCCGCAAGGCCTGAGGTCACGAGGACCATCGTGTTCACCCCCGCCGACAGCCGGTGCAACTGGTCCTGCGCGGCGGCAAAGCCCTGGGGATCGCCCAGCCGCAGCACAAGGAAGATCAGCAGCGCGGCGCCGAAGATCGCGAGTTCGCTGATGATCAGCACCCACATGATCAGCTCGCCGGGCAGGCCGGTGCGGGCATGGACAGCCTCGGTCATGCGCCGACAAGCTGGCGGTAGATATGCGGCAGCGCCTCGGGCAGCTTGTCGGGATGCGGGATCAGCGCGTGCCCGCCCTGCCCGAAGATGCGCGGGAACCAGGACTTGCCGTCGCGGTCCACGGTGATGCCGAAGACCGAATGGCCCGCGCGGCGCGCCTCGCGCACGGCCATGGCGCTGTCCTCGATGCCGTGGCGGCCCTCGTAATGGTCAAGGTCGTTGGGCTTGCCGTCGGTGATGACCAGCAGCAGCCGGCGACGGCGCCCTTGGGCCCCCAGCGTGGCGCTGGCGTGGCGGATACCCGCGCCCAGCCGCGTGTAGAAGGCCGGACGCAGCGCCGCGATGCGGGCTTCGACCAGCGCCGACATCGGCTCGTCGAAGCGCTTGCAGGTCGTGACGAACACCCGGTCGCGTTTCAGCGAGCAGAAGGCCTGCACCCCCACCTGGTCGCCGGTCGCGTCCAGCCCCCAGGTCAGGGCGGCCAGCGCCTCGCGCTCGATGTCGATGACGGCGCGGCCGGTTACGGCGCTTTCGGTCGACCGCGAGATGTCCAGCAGGATCGACACGGCAAGGTCGCGGTTCTGCGGCCGCGACTGTTTCCAGATCCGGTCCGAGCCTTCGCCCGAAACGGTGATCCCCACGCGCGACCGCACGGTGAGGTCAAGATCCAGTTCCTCGCCATCGCGGTGGCCGGTGGTGATGACGCGGCCGGGGCGCATCGCCTCGAACTGGCGGCGGACGGCGCGGATGCGGCGGCGCGCGGCGTCGTCGAAGGCCGCGGCCCCGGCTTCGTTCGGCTTGCCCTCGCTGTCCAGCACGCGGGCATGGGCGGGCATGTAGCGGCCCGCCTTTGCGTCCCATTCAGGGTATGTGAAGACGCCCGACAGCGCCTCGCGGTCCACGTCCTCGGGGGCAAGGTCGAGATGCAACTTCAGCCGCGTGGCAGGAGCCTTGCTGATCTGGCCGAGGCCAAGTTCCTCCTGGTCGTCCAGCGCCTTGCGGGCGCTGTCGTCGTCATCGTCATCGACCCGGCGGTTGAGGTTCAGGAACTCGGCCCAACTCAGGATCGCCTCGAACTTGTTGATGATGAGGCTGTCCTTGCGGTCGGCCGCGTCGGCCTGCCTGCGGCGGGCGCGGATGGTGCGTTCCTGATGCTCGCCGGTTTCCACGGCCTCGCCGTCGGCCTCGCGCGTCTCGACCCGGTCGGGGGACGAGGCCGCGCCCGCCTCGGACACCACCCACAGGGGCAGCGGCCGCATCGGCTGATAGCGGCGGGGCGCGGTGAAGCCCGACAGGTCGCCGTCCAGCGCCGCCAGCATTTCGGCAGCGCGGGAGGACAGCGGCGCATCGTCGCCCAGCAGATGCCGGGCCAGTTCCTCGACCGCCGCTTCTTCGGGGGGCAGGTTTCCACGCGGCCGTCCCGCAAGGATCAGCCCCCGCAACTCGTCGTAAAGCCCCATCAGCCCCGGGGCGGCCTCGGCCACCCGGTCCACGGTCCCCCGCGCTGCCGCCAGCCGCGCCAGATCGCGGCGCAGCGGGTCGCCGCCTGTGTCCACGGGCGCCACCAGATGCGCGGCATGGGCGGCAAGCCACAGATACAGCGCCCCGTTCGCCTCGGGCGTGGGCAGCAGCGCCAGCGTCGCGGGCAGGCGCAGGATGCCGCCGTCGAACTCGGGCACAGGCAGGGCCTCGGCCTCGGTCCCCAGACGGCGCAGCCAGCTCAGCCGATGGCGGCTGACGCGATCGCCCGCAGGCCGCATCTCGATCGAGTGATCGCCGCCGAGGCCCCGGAACAGCACCGCCAGGCGCCCCGCGACCTCGGACAGATGCACCCGCGCATCCTCGTGCACCGGCACCGAATCAAACCCACTGGCCCAGCCGTGCCAGAGCTTGCCGATGCTTTCCTCCGGCTCCCACGGCTCGATCTCGCGCCAGTCCACACGCGCGGCCATGATAGTGCCTTTCTTCTTTGTCCAAATATCCCGGGGGTCCGGGGGCTGGCCCCCGGATCTGCGTCTCAACCTAGAACCGCCACCACCAGATCGGCGAGGCCCCGCTTGATGTCGGCGTCATCCGTCAGCGGCTCGATCATCGCGACCGAGATCGCCCGGTTCAGGTCCATGCCCCCGGCGATCAGCGTCGCCGCATAGACGACCAGCCGGGTGGATACGCCCTCTTCCAGGTCCTGCCCCTTCAGCGCCCGCAGCTTGCCCGCAAGCCGCACCAGCAGGGCCACGCGGCGCTCGTCAAGACCGCTTTCCTGCACGACGATGGCGGTTTCCTGGGCCGCGGGCGGGAAATCGAACTCCATCGCCACGAAGCGCTGGCGGGTGGATGGCTTCAGCGTCTTCAGGATGTTCTGGTAGCCGGGGTTGTAGGAGGCGACCAGCATGAAACCGGGCGCGGCCTCAAGCTCCTCGCCCGTGCGGTCGATGGGAAGGATGCGGCGGTCGTCAGTCAGGGGGTGCAACACGACCGTCACGTCCTTGCGAGCCTCGACCACTTCGTCGAGATAGCAGATCGCCCCCTCGCGCACTGCGCGGGTCAGCGGCCCGTCCACCCAGACCGTCTCGCCCCCTTTCAGCAGGTAGCGCCCGATCAGGTCGGCCGCCGACAGGTCGTCGTGGCAGGCGACGGTGTAAAGGGGTCGGCCCAGCCGCGCCGCCATGTGCGAAACGAAGCGGGTCTTGCCGCAGCCGGTCGGCCCTTTCAGCAACACCGGCAGGTCATTCTTCGCGGCTGCCTCGAAGACCGAGATCTCGTCCTTCTGGGGCAGGTAGAAGGGGGCGTCCGCCCCCTTCATGTCAGCATGTGCGTTCATCGCGCTCACTCCGCAGGCTCGAGATGAGCGTCCTTGTGGGCCTGCACCGGACCGGGCGTCACCACCTCGCGCCGCACGACGGCGATCGAGTAGATGAACAGCAGCGCCCCCAGCACCACGGCGATGCCCGAGCCGAAGCGCATCCAGTAGAAGATGCCCAACTGGTCCTGCACGTCCATGTAGGCCTCGCCGTTGACCCGCTGCAGGTGCGTCTGCACCGTGCCCGCAAAGGTCAGGGTGAAGGTCATGAACAGCATCCCGCCCGACATCAGCCAGAAGGACGCCATGTTCAGCACCTGGTTATAGGGATCGCGGTTGCGCATGATCGGCATGGCATAGGTCACGATCGCCAGCACCAGGCAGACATAGGCGCCGTAGAAGGCCAGGTGCCCGTGCGCCGCCGTGATCTGGGTGCCGTGGGTGTAGTAGTTCACCCCGTGCAGCGTATGCAGGAAGCCCCAGACGCCGGCGCCGAAGAAGGCCAGCACCGTGCAGCCCAGCGACCACAGCAGGGCCGCCTTGTTCGGGTGGTCGCGCCGCCCCTTCCAGACCATCACGAAGGCAAAGGCCATCATCGCGAAGAAGGGCACGATCTCGAAGGACGAGAAGATGGACCCGACCCACTGCCAGTAGGCCGGCAGGCCGATCCAGTAGTAATGGTGCCCGGTCCCGAGGATGCCCGAGAAGAGCGCGGTCGCGACGATGACATACAGCCACTTCTCGACCACCTCGCGGTCCACCCCCGTCAGCTTCAGCATCAGGAAGGCCAGGATCGCGGCCATGATCAGTTCCCAGACGCCTTCGACCCACAGATGGACGACATACCACCAGTACATCTTGTCCAGCACGATGTTGTGGGGGTTGTAGAAGGCGAACAGCCACAACAGCGCCAGCCCCCAGAGGCCCAGCAGCAGGACGTTGGAAATGGCGGTCTTGCGGCCCTGCAGCACCGTCATGGTGATGTTGTACAGAAACAGCAGCGCGGCGACGGTGATGCCGACCTTGACCCAGGTGGGCTGTTCCAGGAACTCGCGCCCCTGGGTGCCCAGGAAGTAGTTGCCCGAAAACCAGTTGAAGATATAGGTCAGGACCGCGCCCAGCGTGCCCACCACCATGATGACCAGTTGCAGCCAGGCGATGGCGGGCGAATGGATGTCGCGCTCGGCTTCCTCGGGAAGCAGGTAATAGGCCGAGCCAAAGAAGCCCAGCAGCAGCCACACGATCAGCGCGTTGGTGTGCAGCATGCGGATGATGTTGAAGGGCAGGATCTCGGCCAGCCAGTTCGGGTTGACGTAAACGTAGCCCATCATCAGCCCGAAGGTGACCTGCAGCGCGAAGAGCGCCATGGCCACACCGAAATAGGCGTAGGCGATTTTCTGAGTTGCGTATCTCATGGTGGTCCCTCTCGGCTCAGCCGGCGTCGTTCGGCGGCCAGTTCTGGGTGTTCACCGACCCCACGAACCGCAGGAAGTCGGAAAGCGCGCGATGCTCCTCGTCGGTGAGGTTGAAGTTCGGCATCTGCCGCCGTCCCTCGATTCCCGTCGGCATCGCCTCCATCCAGGCGGTCAGGGTTTCCGCCGCCGCGTCGGGGTCGTCCTGCACCCCCCAGCGGCGCATCACGTTGCCCAACTCGGGGGCGAAATAGGCGCCCTCGCCCAGCAGCGAATGGCAGTTCACGCAGCCCTTGTTTTCCCAGACGTGCTTTCCGGCAGCAACGCTTTCGGTCAGGGCAGTCCGGTCTGTCGAGACATTGAGGACATAGATATGGCTGTGGACGGACATCGCGCCGAATATCGCGATGAAGAACAATGACCCGCCATAGAAGACGTTACGGGCCATGCTCTTGGTCATAACGTCGCTCATGGCGGCGGTCCCTTCGAGCAGTTTACACAATCATACGGATAGCGATCATGAGGGACGGGGCCTTGCCCAAAGTCAACGCCCCGTGATCCTTCTGTTCCTCGGCTGAGGCTAAAGGGCCACCAGCGCCTCGATCCGTGCATTAGGGAAAGCCCCGAGCGCACGGTCGATCGCCGGGCGATCCATCAGGATCGCGGCGGTGGACAGCGCATCCGCCAGCGCCGCACTGTCCGCGCTGACCGAGGCGACTGCCCAGCGCGGCCCCTCGCCCCCCGGTCCCATGATATGCGGCCGGTCGCCATCGGGGCCGATTCGCGTGCCCATCGCCGCCGAGGTTGCCAGCGCCCGGCCCCGCAGGGCAAGCTCGCGCACCACGCGGCCATCGGGCGTCTCGATACGGGCGCGCCAGTCGCGGGGGCCAAGGCCGCGGACCTCGCCCGCGTCGATCAGCACATCGGTCAGGTGGTGGCGGGCGGCGACCTCGGCCAGCCTGTCGGCGGCGAACCCTTGGGCGATCCCGTTCAGCGTCAGCGCCATGCCGGGCCGGGTCAGCCGGATTTCACCGGGCGCAACCTGCAGGTCCCGCCAGCCGACAAGCGCCATGCCCGCATCCTCGTCCTGCCCCAGCCGTCGCGCCTGCCACAAGGGCTGCACGGTCGGATCGAAGACCCCTCCCGTCGCCTCATGCACGCGGCCTGCCAGATCCAGCAGGGCCAGCATGTCGTCCGAAGGGTGGCCCAGCCGCCCCAGCGCGTTCATCCGCACCAGCTCGGACCCGGCGAACAGCGAGAACTGCCGTTCGATGGCCCGCAGGCTGCGCTCGGCTTCCGCGAAGAAGGCGCGGGCGGCGGCGGCATCGCCACCCTCGACCGTCAGCGCGACATCCGCGCCCAGCGCCACCCCCTGCCAGCGATGCCGGGCCTGCGCTGCGGCAGGCAGCGCGATCGCGCAGGCCGACATGGCAAGAAAGCGGCGGCGCGGCAGCGTCATCACACGGCCCCCTTTGCGGGGCGCGAGGTGGTCCAGATCGGCCACAGCGCCACCAGGAAGAACGCGAATGCGATGATCCACAGCAGCCCCGCGCCCAAAGTCCCGAGGTCGTGGAACGCCCCCGGCCAGGTCGAGGCCGCCCAGCGCAGGCCCGCCGCCACCGGCATCAGCGCATAGCCAAGCGCGATGGTCGCGGGGGCGCGCAGAGGGCGACCGGAATGGCCGATGCTCGCCCGGCTCATCACTGCCAGCGTCATGCCGCCGATAGCGCCGATGCCGAGGATATGCAGCCCCGCGACCTCGGTTCCGAGGCCCAGCAATGCCAGTCCCCAGACGATAAGGCCTAGCGCCAGCATCCCGTAGCCCGCATGCAGCGCCCAGAGGATCGGCTCGCCCAGCGTGGCCCGCGTCCGCCATCCCGACAGGCGCAGCGCGGCGGCCACCCCCGCCCCAAGCGCGGCGAGGCCTGTCAGCACGGCAGGCGCGGCGACCAGCGCCAGAACGGCGGTCAGGATCGCCAGCGCGATCCCGGCCACGTCGAACCACTTGCGCGATACCGGCGGGGCGACGGCAGGGTCAGCGCGCAGCAGGGCGTTGCGGGTGAAGGCCGGGGTCACGCGGCCGCCGAGAATCGCGATCATGGCCGAAACCGTCAGCAGGCCACCGCGCATCCCCTGCCCCTCGGTCGCCGTCCAGCCCATCCAGTCCAGATGCACCAGAAGGTTGGAAACCCAGACCAGCGTCAGCAGGACGATGAACATCAGGTTCTGCGGCTTGGGCTTCTGCATCAGCATCGCCACCATCCGCGCGCCCAGCACCGGGATGAAGGCGAGATCGACCAGCGCCACCACGCCCGCGGGCAGCGCTCCCGAGAACCAGACAGCGACCCGGCCCGCCAACCACAGCCCGGCGACCAGCGCCACGAAGCGGTCCGAAGGCCCAGTCCCTCCGGTCCAGTTCGGCACGGCGGTCAGGAAGAACCCGCCCAGCGCGGCGGTGGCGAAGCCGAAGATCATCTCATGCGCGTGCCAGGCGACGGGTCCGGGGCCGAAGGGCAGGTCCGTCAGGCCGGCGGTCCAGCACAGCCAGACGGCGATCGCGGCCAGGGCGTAAAGCCCTGCGGCCATGAAGAAGACGCGCCAGCCGTCGCGGAAGATGACGGGAAGGGGCGCGGGCGAAGCGTGAGAGGCAGTCATGGTCATGGAGTCACCTTCTGGGACCGGAAGGCCGGCGGCTGCGCCGGCGAGGCCGCGCCTGCGTGGGCGCCTGCGGGCACCTGCGTCGGTTCAAGCGGTGGGGGAACGGCGGGCGACGCGGGCGCGGTCGGGATCGGGGGCGCGGTAAAGCCTCCCGGCCCGCGCGAGCGGCGCTTGAGGACGGGGCAGGTCGCCTCGTCGTTCATGATGGTCTGGCAGCGCAGGCACATCACGCATTCATTGGCGTTGATGCGTCCCAAGGGGTCGATGGCGCCGACCGGGCATTTGGTCTCGCACAGCCGGCACTCGCGCCCGCACTGGGGCCGGCGCTTGAGCCAGTCGAAGATCTTCAGCTTGGCCGGGATCGCCAGCCCCGCGCCGAGCGGGCAGAGATAGCGGCAGAAGAAACGCTCGATGAACAGCCCCGCCGCCAGCAGCGCCACGGCGAAGGCGACGAAGGGCCAGGGCCGCATGAAGCGCATCGAGATCGCGGTCTTGAAGGGCTCGACCTCGGCCAGGATCAGCGCCTGCTCCATCGAATAGAAGGACAGCGCCACGATCGCCACGAACAGCGAATACTTGATGACCCAGAGCCGTTCGTGCAGCGCCTGCGGCACGGCGACCTGCCTGACCCCCAGCTTCTGGGCGGCGGCGTTCGTCAGTTCCTGCAGCGCCCCGAAGGGACACAGCCAGCCGCAGAAGACGCCGCGGCCCCAGAACAGCATCCCCAGCGCGACGGCGGACCACAGCACGAAGATCAGCGGCGCGACAAGGAAGGTCTCCCACCGGAAACCCGACAGCAACGCGTGCAGGAAGGCCACCACCTGCACGACGGAAAGCTGCGCGCCAAGCCACCAGCCCAGCACCACCAGCGTGAGGGACAGATAGGCCAGCCGCACCTGCCGCCACAGGCCCGCGCGGCGGACCAGCCATTCCTGCGCGAAAAGGACCAGCCCCAGCACCCCCAGCATCGCGCCGACAACGGCGATCTGCGGCTGCTTCTGGATCCAGAACTGCTGCCACAGCGGCAGTTCCGGCGCGGGCGGGGCAGCACGGAAGGCCTGCGGCACCGACACCTCGACCGAGACGGGCAGGCTCAGGGTGCCGCCCTCCGCCGCCGGGCGGGTGTTGGTCACGGTGACGGTGAAGGGCTGCGTCAGGTCGATGCCGCCCTGTTCCGGGTCGGCGTTGATGCGGAACAGGCTGCGTTCGGTGAACCGAGGGACGCCCTCGGCGGCGATGCGGTTGATCTGGGCATAGGCGTCGGCGCTCGGGGTCAGGCTGACCGCCCCTTGGGTGACGGCGATCCGCTCGAAGTTGCCCGCCCGGCGCCAGCCGGTGCCGCGATGTCCACTGACCCCGCGCGAGAAGACCGCCAGCAGCGCCTCGCCCGGCGGCGCGGCGGCCGCGGCCTCGTTGAAGCGCTGCTGGCCAAGCAGGTTCCGCCCGACCGTGGGCGGGTCGATGATGCCGGACCAGAGGTCGAGAAACGGCCCGTCCGAGGGGGTCAGCGGCTGGCGGGCGCTGGCGAAGGCCTGCGCGGCGTCGGCCATGCTGACGTAGGCATGGCCCAGCGCACCCGTGTCCACGATCCCCTGCCAGTCCAGCGGCGTGTAGCTCACGCGGTCGATGACCCCGCCATCGTCCTGCGCGCCGGCAAGGATGCGGGCGCTGCGCAGCAGCCCGTCGCGGATCACCCCCGTGGTGACGGTGGCGCGCGAGATCACGTCCGGCATCTCCTGTCCGGCATCGGCGGGGGCGCGCATGTCAAGGTCGCGAAAGCTGCCCACATAGGCCGCGATGTCGGCGTCCGAGATGCCCAGCGTCAGCACGGGCTCCGCGTGGCGCATCAGTTCGGCGCCCGCGATGCGGCCGTCCGGCGCGACCGCCACCAGCACGTCCAGCGGCCGGCCCGAATAGCCGGTCGAGCCCGCAAGCTCCCATGTCGAGCCGATCAGGCCCAGGGTCCCCTCCTCTGCTTCGACCAGCCAGGCGGGAACCGGCGTTTCCTGCCGGGTCAGCCGGGGCGCCGTGCCGGGGGGTATCTGAAACAGGGTAGCGGCCAGTGCGGGCGTGGGTTCCGCCGGGGCAACCGCCTCGGCCTGCGCGGCCCGCCCGTATCCCGCGTCCTGCGCCGGCGCAGGGTCAGGCGCCAGGACGCACAGGGCGCCCAGCAGCAGGGCCGCGGCCAGAGAAATCATCCGGGTCATGCAATTGGGCAAAATCATCGACAATCCCGTCCGGCCCTTGCTAGCCTGGCGGTCGCGGCAAAGCGTCGCGCCGGGCCGCCAGGCGCCACATTCGCGCAGTTTCATTGCGCCGACCTTAACCGAAGTCAAAGACTTGTGATGCTCTGTCTCTAACGTCACCCGTGCCTCACCAGCAGAACGGAGAATTTTCATGAAGTTCCCAGCGCATACGGCCAGGACGTCGCTTCTGGCGTCTGCGGCACTGGCCCTGGTTTTCGGCGCGGGAATCGCGGCGGCCCAGACCGCCGACCCCGCGACCGCCGCACCGGCCGAAGCCACAGCCCCCGCCAATGACGCAGCCGCGCCGGCCGCGACCGCGGCAGACAGCGGAACGGCCCGCGATGCGGCAGGCACCGAGGCCGCCGCCGAACTGAACTCCGTCACCGGCCCCATCGCCGGCCCGGACACCACCGTCGAGGAACTGCCGCGCTCGGAAGGTGCCCAGTTGCCGACCGAGGAACAGAAGGTGCTGGAATCCGAGGTCGTCGACCATACCTCGAAGCCCCAGGATCAGTATGAACCGGCCCTGACCACGCTGGCGCAGGAACAGCTTCCCGTTCCCGGCGCCCCCGAGGGCATCCCGACGCTGACCCAGGCCCAGTTCGACGAGGCCAACACCATCTACTTCGAACGCTGCGCGGGCTGCCACGGCGTGCTGCGCAACGGCGCGACCGGCAAGGCGCTGACGCCCGACCTGACGCGCGAGCTGGGCTTCGACTACCTGCACAGCTTCATCGAATACGGCTCTCCGGCCGGGATGCCGAACTGGGGCACCTCGGGCGAGCTGTCGGCCGAGCAGGTGACGCTGATGGCGAACTACCTGCTGCTGGACCCGGCGGCGCCGCCCGAATGGGGCATGCCCGAGATGCGCAACACCTGGCAGGTCATCGTCCCGCCGGAACAGCGCCCGACCGAGAAGCAGAACGACTGGGACATCGAGAACCTGTTCTCGGTCACGCTGCGCGACGCGGGCCAGATCGCCCTGATCGACGGCTCGTCCTACGAGATCCGCAAGGTCATCGACACCGGCTACGCCGTCCACATCAGCCGGCTGTCGGCCTCGGGCCGCTACCTTCTGGTGATCGGCCGCGACGCCAAGGTCGACATGATCGACCTGTGGATGGAAGATCCCTCGATCGTCGCCACCATCAAGATCGGGATGGAGGCGCGTTCCGTCGAGACGTCGAAGATGGAGGGCTGGGAGGACAAGTATGCCATCGCCGGCGGTTACTGGCCGCCCCAGTATGTCATCATGGATGGCGCCACGCTGGAACCGCTGAAGATCGTCTCGACCCGCGGCAACATCTATGACGAGCAGACCTACCACCCGGAACCCCGGGTGGCCGCGATCCTGTCCTCGCACTACCGGCCCGAGTTCCTGGTCAACATCAAGGAAACCGGCAAGATCCAGCTGGTGGACTACACCGATCTGAAAAACCTGAAGATCACCGAGATCGAGACCGAGCGCTTCCTGCATGACGGCGGCCTTGACGCCTCCAAGCGCTACTTCATCACGGCGGCGAACGCCCGCGGCAAGCTGGTGGTCATCGACACCAAGGAAGGCAAGCTGGCGGCGATCACCGAAACCGGCGGCGAGACCCCGCATCCGGGCCGCGGCGCGAACTTTGTCCATCCGACCTACGGGCCGGTCTGGGCGACCTCGCACCTGGGCGACGAATCGGTGGCGCTGATCGGGACCGACCCGGAAGGCCGTGCCGACGAGGCGTGGAAGATCGTGGACAGCTTTCCGGCGCTGGGCGGCGGCTCGCTCTTCGTCAAGACGCATCCGAACTCGAAGTATCTCTATGTGGATGCGACGCTGAACCCGGATGCGGCGATCTCGGGCTCGGTCGCGGTCTTCGACATCACCCAGATGCCGGGCGACGGGTCTGACCCCGAGATCATCACCCTCAACATCGCGGAAATGGCCGAGATCACCGAAGGCCAGCCTCGCGTGGTGCAGGGCGAGTTCAACAAGGAAGGCACCGAAATCTGGTTCTCGGTCTGGAACGGCAAGGACCAGGAATCGGCCATCGTCGTGATCGACGACAAGACGCTGGAACTGAAGCACGTCATCAAGGATGAGCGTCTGGTCACGCCGACCGGCAAGTTCAACGTCTACAACACGCAGAACGACGTCTACTGATCGTCTGACCTGCAAAGGGGCGCGCAGTGCAACCTGCGCGCCCCACCTCTCCCCAGCACAAAGCCGCAAGGGAAAACGCATATGGCGGGCAAGGTCTTTCTCATCGGCGCAGGGCCGGGCGATCCCGAACTGCTGACGGTCCGCGCGATGCGCCTGCTGCAATCGGCCGAGGTCGTGGTCCACGACCGCCTCGTCAGCCCCGAGATCATGGCGCTGCTTCCTTCTTCCGCCCGCCGCATTTCCGTGGGCAAGTCCGCTGGCTTCCATTCCGTCCCGCAGGACCAGATCAACGAGCTTCTGGTCCGCCTTGCGCGCGAGGGCCACACCGTCCTGCGCCTGAAGGGCGGCGATCCCCTGATCTTCGGCCGAGGGTCGGAAGAGGCCGAGGAGCTGGCCGCCGCAGGCGTTGCCTATTCCTATGTCCCCGGCATCACCGCCGCCCAGGGCGCGGCCTCTTCGACCGGCGTGCCGCTGACCCATCGCGGGCTGGCCACCGGTGTGCGCTATGTCACCGGTCACCGTGCCCGCGACGAGGTGCTGGAGCTTGACTGGGAAAGCCTCGCCGATCCCGAAACCACGCTGGTCGTCTACATGGGCGCGGCGAACATGGCGGAAATCGCCGCCCGGCTGATCGCCGCGGGAATGCCCGTGGACCTGCCGGTACTGGCCGTGGCTCATGCCACGACGCCGCGCGAGGCGCGGATGCGGTCCAACCTGACCCAGATCGGCGCCGACCTTGCGCGCGCGCCGATGGAGGCGCCGGTCCTGTTCATGATCGGTCGCGTCGCCGGCCTTTACGACACCGCCGCCCTGCCCCTGCCGCGCGAGCTTCGCGGCACGCATCTGCGTGTGGTGGGGAATGGCTGACGCATGGCTGATCGGCGCGGTCATCGCGGCGGTGGCCTCAGCGGCGGTGGCGGCAACCGAGATCGCGCCCCCGCGGCAGGCCGAACTTGAACATATGGTGATCCAGGACTGCGGCTCTTGCCACGGCCTGACGCTGAAGGGAGGGTTGGGCAAGCCCATCACTCCCGCCGACCTGGCGGACCACGACCCCGAGGGACTGGCCGCGATCATCCTCGACGGCGTCCCCGGAACGGCGATGCCGCCCTGGCGTCCCCTCATCACCGAGGCCGAGGCGCTGTGGATCGCCGACTACCTGATGAAGGAGAAGACCGAATGATCCGCGCCTGCCTCGCCGCCCTCGCGCTGGCCCTGCCCATGGCAGCCAATGCTCAAGGTGCCGCAGAGTCCGCCGCCCTCGCTGGTCCCTCTGACGAACCGCGCGGAACGGGCGACCTTGGCGTGGTGATCGAGCGGGCGACGGGATCGGTCCTTGTCGTGGACCAGTCCGACCGGGCTGCCCTGTGCCGGGTCGAGGGGCTGGGGGATCTCTCGCACGCCTCGCTGACCTTCTCGCCCGACGAACGTTTCGCCTATGTCTTCGGCCGCGACGGCGGACTGTCCAAGGTGGATATCCTGACCTGCAGGCTGGAAAACCGCGTCGTGCAGGGCGGCAACGCGATCGGCGGCGCGATCTCGGACGACGGCAGGCTGGTCGCGGTGTCGAACTATGAACCCGGCGGGGTCAAGGTCTTCGACGCCGACACGCTGGAGCAAGTCGCAGACATCCCGATGGAGTCGAAGACGGTCGGGCTGGCCGATGCGCCCGGTTCCCGCTTCGTCGTGGCGACGTGGGACACGGGCGAGGTCTGGGTGCTGGATCACTCCGCCGACCCCGCGAACCCGCAGATCACCCGGATCGAGGGCGTGGGCGCGAACCCCTATGACGCGCTGATGACCTCGGACGGGCGGACCTACATCGTGGGGCTGTTCGGGGAAAAGGGCCTGACCACCATCGACCTGTGGGCCGACCCGCCCCAGCCGCGCCGCATCCTGCCCGATTACGGCAAGAACGAGCCCGACCTGCCCGTCTACAAGATGCCGCATCTGCAGGGCTGGACGCTTGCAGGGTCCACCTATGCCCTGCCCGCCGTGGGGCTGCACCAGGTGCTCTGGGCCGATGCCGAAAGCGGCGAGGAAACCGGCCGCACCGCCGTCGCGGGCCAGCCGATCTTCGTCACCGCCCGCCCCGACGGGCGCGAACTGTGGGTGAACTTCGCCATGCCCGACAACGGCACCGTGCAGGTGATCGACAGCATGACCCATGAGGTGAAAGAGACGCTGGAACCCGGAAACGGCATCCTGCACATGGAGTTCACGCCGCGCGGGCGAGAGGTTTGGCTCTCCGCCCGCGACGACAACAAGGTCGTGATCCACGACGCCCGCACCTACGAGAAGCTGGGCGAGATCGAGGCGCAGGCCCCTTCCGGCATCTTCTTCACTGCCCGCGCCCACAGGACCGGGCTATGACGGAACTTTCGCCCGACTGCCTCGACACCCGACTGCTGGACGAGTTTCAGCGCGATCTTCCCTTGGTCCCCCGACCCTTTGCGGCAATGGCCGATGCTTTGGGGACGACCGAGACGGACGTGCTGAACCGGCTGCAACGGCTGCAGGACTGCGGCCGGATCAGCCGCGTGGGCGCGACCTGCCGGCCGAACACGGCGGGCGCCTCGACGCTGGCGGCGCTGGCGATCCCCGAGGACCGCATCGAGGAGGTCGCGGCGGTGGTCAGCGCCGAGCCGGGCGTGAACCACTCCTACCTGCGCGAGGACCGTTGGAACCTGTGGTTCGTCGCCACCGCGCCCTCGGAACCTGAGCTTGCCGCCTCGCTGGCCCGGATCGAGACGGCCTCCGGCCTGCCGGTCCTGTCGCTGCCGCTGGTGCGGCCCTTCAACATCGATCTCGGCTTCCGCCTGCGCGGCCCGCGCCAGCCGCTGGGGCTGGACCGCGCCCCCGACATGGACGTGCTGCGCGAGGACGACCGCCCGCTGATGCAGGCGCTGTCCAATGGGCTGGACCTCGTCCCTATCCCCTTCGCCGTGCTGGCCGAACGGCTGGGTCGCGACGAGCCCGAGGTCATCGTCCGCATCAAGGCGTTGGCCGAGGCTCGCATCCTGACCCGAGTTGGCGTGATCGTGCGCCACCGGGCGCTGGGCTGGGCGGCGAATGCGATGGTGGTCTGGCAACTGCCCGAAGGTGCCATCGAAGCCGCAGGCCGGGCGCTGTCGCAGGTGCCGGGGGTGACGCTCTGCTACCAGCGCCGGCTTGTGCCGGGTGTCTGGGACTGGCCGCTGTTCTGCATGATCCATGCCCGCTCGCGCGAGGAAGCGATGGAGGTGCTGGACCGCGCCCGCGCCCTGCCGGAACTGGCCGGGTTGCCCCACAAGATCCTGTTCTCGACCCGCTGCTTCAAGCAGCGCGGCGCATTGATCGAGGCCGCATGACCCGACCCTCCCGCACCGTCCTGCCGCCCGAGGCGCTGGACCCGACCGACCGCACCATCCTGAACGCCCTGCAGGACGGCTTTCCCCTGACCCCCCGCCCCTATGACGACGCGGGCGCGGCACTTGGCATCACCGGCGAAAATCTGATCGCCCGCCTGACCCGGCTGCGGGACCTGGGCGCGATCACCCGATTCGGTCCCTTCTTCGACGCGGCCGCGATGGGCGGGGCCTTCTGCCTTTGCGCGATGGCCGTGCCCGCCGACCGCTTCGACGAGGTCCTGACCAAGGTCAATGCGCATCCCGAGGTCGCGCATAACTATGAGCGCACCCACGCGCTGAACATGTGGTTCGTGCTGGCGACCGATGTGCCCAAGGGGATCGAGCGGACGGCGCAGGCGATCGAGGACGAGACGGGGCTGAAGGTGATGCTGTTTCCCAAGCTGGAAGAATATTTCATCGGCTTCCGGGTGCAGGCATGACCCCGCTCGACGCCATCGACCGCCAACTCATCCGGGCGACGCAAGCCGGGCTGCCGCTGGTGGCCGAGCCTTACGCCGCGGTCGCGGAAGCCGTGGGGCTGACCGAGACCGAGGTGATCGCCCTCCTGTCCGCGATGCAGGACCGGGGCATCATCCGCCGCATCGCTGTCGCCCCGAACCATTATGCGCTGGGCATGACCGCCAACGGGATGAGCGTCTGGGACGTGGCCGACGACCGCATCAGCGAACTCGGCGCCCGGATCGGGGCGTTGCCTTTCGTCACTCATTGCTACCAGCGCCCCCGCGCCCTGCCAGACTGGCCCTACAACCTGTTCGCCATGCTACACGGCAGCAGCCGCGAGGAAGTCGAGGCCAAGCGCGGCGAAGTGTCCGCCATCCTTGGTGACACTTGCCGGGGCCACGATATCCTCTATTCGACCCGCATCCTGAAGAAGACCGGGCTGCGCCTGCGCGATGAATGAAAGGGGCCGCCCATGTTCCGCCTGACCCAGTATATGCACCAGCTTGTCGAGCCGTCCCCTGTCCGGCGTCGCGGCACGCCCGGATCGGTCAAGCCGGTGGTGATCTGGAACCTGACCCGGACCTGCAACCTCAAGTGCCGGCATTGCTATACCGTGTCCTCGGACCACGTCTTTCCGGGCGAGCTGACCCATGAGCAGGCGCTGGGCGTGCTGGACGACCTGTCGGCCTTCCGCATCCCCGCCCTGATCCTGTCGGGCGGCGAGCCGCTCAGCCGCTTCGACTTCTGGGAACTGGCCGAACGGGCGCGTGAGTTGGACTTCCGCCACCTGTCGCTGTCCACCAACGGCACGAAGCTGGGAGAGCCGGACGTGGCCGACCGCGTGGCGGCGCTGGGCTTCGACTACGTGGGGATCAGCCTCGACGGGATCGGGGCCACGAACGACTGGTTCCGGGGCGTCGAGGGCGCCTTCGCCAATGCCTTGGCGGGCGTGCGCGCCTGCAAGGCGAGGGGCGTCAAGGTCGGGCTGCGCTTCACCATCACCAAGGACAACGGCGACCAGTTGCCGCAGATGCTCGACCTGTGCGAATCCGAAGGCGTGGACAAGTTCTACCTGTCGCACCTCGTCTATGCCGGCCGCGGCGACAAGCACCGGGGCGAGGATCAGGAACACGCCCATACCCGCCGCGCGATGGACCTGCTGATCGAGCACGGCTGGGACGCGGTGTCCAATGGCCGCCCGCTGGAGATCGTGACGGGCAACAACGACGCCGACGCCGTGTGGTTCATGCGCTGGGCCGAACGCAACTTCGATGCCGCCACTGTGGCCCATGTCCGCGAGCATCTGGTGGCTTGGGGCGGGAACTCCTCGGGGCTGGGCGTCGCCAACATCGACCCACAGGGCAAGGTCCATCCCGACACCTACTGGTCGGACTACACGATCGGCTCGGTCAAGGAAAAGCCGTTCACCGAATGGTGGACGGGGGACGATCCGATGCTGGCCACGCTGCGGACCCGCCCGCGCCCGCTGAAGGGGCGCTGCGGCGCCTGCGCCTTCAAGGACGTCTGCGGCGGCAACACCCGCATCCGCGCCCTGCAACTGACCGGCGACCCCTGGGCCGAGGACCCGGCCTGCTACATGTCCAATGCCGAGATCGGGGTCGAGGACGACCTCGAACGGCTGACCGTGACGCCCTTCCGTGGAAAAAGCCATGACCCCGCGCATCGTTTCTTCTGAAAGACGCCTCCGGCGGGGATATTTGGGGCCGAAAGACATCCTCTGTGCAGCAGCCTTGGCGCTGGCCCCGCTGGCGGCCTGGGCCGATGCGGCGGCGGATTATGCCGAGCATTGCGCGTCCTGCCATGCCGAGAACCGGCTGGGCGGCACCGGCCCCGCGCTGATCCCCGACACGCTGAAGCGCGTGCGCGGCATTGACGAGGTGATCGCCCACGGTCGCCCCTCGACCCAGATGGAGGGCTTCGCCGACGAGCTGTCGCCCGAGCGCATCGCCGCGCTGGTCGAGTTCATCAAGTCCCCTCTGGCCGAAACCCCAAGCTGGACCGTCGCCGACATCGAGGCGAGCCGCGAGATGGCCTCGGACTACACCCCCGCCGAGAAGCCGGTCTTCACCGCCGATCCCATGAACATCACGCTGGTAGTCGAGACGGGGGACCATCACGTCAGCGTGCTGGACGGCGACACCTTTGACGTGCTGGACCGCTTCGGCACGCCCTATGCGGTGCATGGGGGACCGAAGTTCTCGCCCGACGGGCGCTATGTCTTTGTCATGTCGCGCGACGGCTGGGTCGAGAAATACGACATCTGGTCGCTGAAAGAGGTGGGCCGCGTCCGCGCGGGCCTGAACAGCCGCAACATCGCCATGAGCCATGACGGCCAGTGGCTCGCCGTCGCCAACTACCTGCCGCAGACACTGACGATCCTGTCTACCGAGACGCTGGAACCGGTGCGCGTGATCGATGTGGCGGCCCGCGACGGCACCCCCAGCCGGGTCAGCGCGGTCTATCAGGCGCCCGAACGGAAAAGCTTCATCCTTGCGCTGAAGGACGCGCCCGAGATCTGGGAGGTGGCAACCGACCCCGAGGCCGGACCCTATTACGACGGCTATGTGCATACCTACGAAAAGGACGCGATCGAGGCCTTCGGCGCGCAGGAGGGGCTGTTCGCCCGCCGCCGCATCCGCACGGAGGAGCCGCTGGACGATTTCTTCTTCGACCCCGGCTACAAGAACCTGATCGGCACCAACCGCGAGGGCACCAAGGGCGTGGTCATCAACCTGACCAGCGGCGGCAAGGTGGCCGAATTGCCGCTGCCGGGGATGCCGCATCTGGGATCGGGCATCACCTGGGACCGCGAGGGCCACAAGGTCATGGCCACGCCGCACCTGAACGAAGGCGTCTTGTCGGTGATCGACATGACCGACTGGACGCTGGTGAAGCAGATCGAGACCAACGGCCCCGGCTTCTTCCTGCGCAGCCACGAGACCTCGCCTTACGTCTGGGCGGACGTGTTCTTCGGTCCCCACAAGGACGAGGTCCATATCATCGACAAAGAGACGCTGGAAATCGTCAAGACCGTGAACCCCGCCCCCGGCAAGACCGTGGCGCATACCGAGTTCACGAAGGATGGCAAATACGCGCTGGTCTCGATCTGGGAGGATGACGGGGCGGTCGTCGTCTATGATGCCAAGACGCTGGAGGAGGTGCGGCGGCTGCCGATGCGCAAGCCCTCGGGGAAATACAATGTCTGGAACAAGATCACCTTCTCGGATGGAACCAGCCACTAAAAGGAACCTGCTGCGGCTGGGGCTGATCCTGTCGCCCTTCGTCTGGGGTGCGGTGGCGATCAACCTGTTCATGCTGGGGCTGATCGCGGCCTCGGTCGGCTGGCCGAACCTCTCGCCCATCGCCACGCTGATCGTCGCGGTGCCGCTGGCGGTGCCTGCCACCTGGCTCGCCACCCGCTGGGTCGGCGGGCTGCTGGACGAGGCGGAACGCTAGCGAGAGGCGCCGCGCCGCGCGATTGCCAGCATCGCCCCGATCAGCCGCCTGCGCGCGGCCCAGGGCGGACGGGCCAGCGCCGTCCCCGCCCATCGCGCCTGCGCCATCACCGGACGATTCTTGGAAAAGCGCGCGAAGCCATCAAAGCCGTGATAGGCGCCCATGCCGCTGTCCCCCACGCCGCCGAAGGGCAGGTTCTGCTGGCCCACGTGGAACATGCAGTCGTTCAGGGTGACGCCGCCCGACATGCTGCGGGCCAGCACCAGATCCTGCCTGGCGCGGTCGTCGTCGAAATAGTAGAGCGCCAGAGGCCTTGGGCGGGCGTTCACATGGTCCAGCGCCTCCTCCAGTGTGGCCGCAGGGATGACCGGCAGGACGGGGCCGAAGATTTCCTCGCGCATCAGGCCGATGTTCTCGGGCGCGTCGAAGACCAGCGTGGGCGGCATGATGCGGCCGTTCGCGCCGGGCGGCACGGGGGCCAGTTCCACCACCCGCGCTCCGCCTTCCCGCGCCTCGGCAACAAGGCCCTGCAGCCGCGCCAGGTGCCGGTCCGAGATGATCCGCGCGTAATCGCCGTTCAGTCCGTTGGGGAACATGGCGGTGACGGCGCGGCGGGCCTGCGCCTCGAACTCGGCCATACGGGCGGGCGGGACCAGCGCATGATCCGGCGCAACGCAGGTCTGTCCCGCGTTCAGCAGCTTGCCCGCCATCAGGCGCGGCACCGCGCGGCTCAGATCGGCGCTGTCGTGCAGGATCGCGGGCGACTTGCCGCCCAGTTCCAGCGTGACCGGGGTCAGGTTGTCGGCCGCGGCCTGCATCACCTCGCGCCCTACGCGGGTCGAACCGGTGAAGACGAGGTGATCCAGCGGCAGCCGCGTCATGGCCTGCGCCAGACCGGCATCCCCCGTGACGACTGCCACCTGCTCGGGCGGAAAGGCATCGGCCACCAACGCCGCTAGTGCCTCGGCCGCGCGGGGGGCGATTTCCGAGGGCTTGACCAGCACCCGGTTTCCCGCGGCGATCGCGTCTACCGCCGGCCCGAGCGTCAGCAGCACAGGATAGTTCCAGGCCCCGATCACACCCACCACCCCAAGCGGCTGGTATTCGTGGAAGGCCCGCGCCGGCCACAGGAAGCGCGAGCCCGGAACCCGCCTGCGCCGCATCCAGCCGCGCAGGTGGCGGCGGGCGTGGGCGATCGCGTCGTAAAGCGGCAGCAGTTCCAGCAGCCGCGTTTCCGCCGCCGGGCGGCCGCCGAAATCCGCATCCACCGCCGCGATCAGCGCCGGTTCATGCGCGCGGACTGCCGAGGCCAGCCGAGCCAAAGCCTGCCGTCGCGTATTCAGGTTGGGGCGCGGGTCGGCGGCGAAGCCGGCGCGCTGGCGTTCGAAGATCTCGGTCAGGGTCATTCGCGCCCCCGGAAGCGGTCCATCGAGCCGTAGATGCCGAAGAGCCGTCCAGCCAGCGCGTCAAAGGCGCGCACCGGCATGATCCCCTTGAGGAAGGGCAGAAAGTTCACCAGCCCCGGCAACCGCAGGAAGATCCGGTCGCGGCGGATGGCGCGGAGGATGGCGTCGGCCACGGCCTCGGGGCGCAGGACGGGGATCAGGCGCAGCTTCGCGCCCGCGAACATCCCGGTGTCGATGTAGGTGGGGGTGACGGTGGTCACGCGGACCCCGGTCCGGCCTGCCTGCATTTCCAGCCGCAGCGAATCCGACCAGCCGATCAGCGCCCATTTGCTGGCGCAATAGACTGACATGTTCGGGTTCGACAGCATCCCCGCGGCCGAGGCGATGTTGACGATGTGTCCCCGCCCTCGCGCGACCATCCCGGGCAGGAAGGCTCGGGCGACCAGCATCGGCGCGATGGCGTTGACCTCCATCGTGCGGCGGATGTCGGCCTCCGTATGGACGGCGAAGGGCTTGCCCAAGACGATGCCTGCGTTGTTCAGCAGGATGTCAGGGGCAAGGCCCTGCGCCTCGGCCTCGGCCACTGCCGCTGCAATCTCATCCGGCCGGGACAGGTCCAGGCGGGTGCCTGTGACGTCGAGCCCTTCGGCGTGGAACCCGGCCACGGCGCGGTCCAGCGCCGCCGCGTCGATGTCCCACAAGGCCACCCGCGCCGCGCCCGCAGCGAACATCCGCCGCGTGACCAGAAGCCCAATCCCCGATGCGCCCCCTGTCACCAGCGCCGTGGCGCTCTTGATCTCGGTCATCCTCAGCCCCTTGTCCCGCCGTCCCCGATTATACGCAGGGGCGGAGGTGGCGGGAGAGGACGTGGCGTCAGCGCCAAGGCGCGCAAAGATCGCCAAGCCTGTTTCATATGGCGGACCTTTCACGATCGGACAGATTGCCGGTTGCGATGAAACCCAAGGGTCGTATTCATAGGCGCGCGCGAATGAAACGACAGGCGGCACTCCGCCATTCGGAACGCGGTCAGGACGGAGGAGACGGGATGGAGCTGGCCGAACAGCCCGGCGCCGAGGTGGCTCTTGGCGGCATCGAGACGTTGGCCGCGCCGAAGAAGGCCGAACCCTGGATGCGTCCGGTCGAGCTTGCCGCCGCCGCCCTTCTGGCGGTGATGATGGTCACGGTGCTGGCCAATGTCGTCTTCCGCTATGTCCTGCACCATCCGCTGATCTGGGGGGACGAACTCGCCTCGCTGGCCTTCATCTGGATGGCGATGCTGGGCGCGGCCATCGCCGTGGACCGGCACGAGCATCTGCGGCTGACCATCTTCCTGCCGATGATCCCCCGGCGCATCCGGTCCTGGGTCGAGGTCGCGGGGC
This sequence comes from Paracoccus sp. MC1862, assembly GCF_016617715.1. Classification (NCBI taxonomy): domain Bacteria; kingdom Pseudomonadati; phylum Pseudomonadota; class Alphaproteobacteria; order Rhodobacterales; family Paracoccaceae; genus Paracoccus; species Paracoccus sp. MC1862. The sequence goes on from NZ_CP067225.1 coordinate 2,440,669, forward strand.
TGGTCGTCACCTGCATCCTGCTGCTGCGGCTGCTGCCCGAGGCGGTCAGCTATGCCTATGAAGAATCCTTCGTCACCTCGCCCGCGCTGGGGCTGCCGATGTCGTGGCGGGCCTCGGCCCTGCCTGCGGGCATCGGGCTGATGGCGCTGCTGATGGTCCTTGCCACGGTCCGCACCCGGAACTGGGGCGCGATCACATCCTCGCTGCTGCTGGTCGGGGCCATCGTCGGGCTGCTGTGGGTCGCCCGGCCGAGCCTTGCCGCCATCGGCAACTGGAACCTGCCGATCTTCCTCGGGCTGGTCGTCGCGGCGCTGCTGGCGATCGGGGTGCCCATCGCCTTCTGCTTCGCCACGGGCACGCTCGCCTACCTGACATTCGCCAGCCATGCGCCGGTCTTCGTGATGATGGGCCGGATCGACGAAGGAATGTCCTCGCTGATTCTTTTGTCGGTGCCGATCTTCGTGCTGCTGGGCTGCATCCTCGATGAAACCGGGATGGGGCGGGCCATCGTGAACTTCCTCGCCTCGCTTCTGGGCCATGTGAAGGCGGGGATGAGCTATGTGCTGCTCGGCTCGATGTTCCTTGTTTCGGGGATTTCCGGGTCCAAGGTGTCGGACATGGCGACCGTCGCCCCGGCGCTGTTCCCGGAAATGCGCCGCCGCGGCCATTCGCCGGCCGAGATGACGGCGCTGCTGGCCACGGGTGCCGCGATGGCCGACACGGTGCCTCCGTCCATCGTGCTGATCGTGCTGGGGTCGGCCGCCGGAGTCTCGATCGCCGGGCTGTTCAAGGCGGGCTTCGTCATCGCCATGGTGCTGCTGCTGGTCCTCGCGCTGCTGGCCCGCTGGAAGGCGCGGGACGAGGACATGGCCGGCGTCCGCCGCGCCCGTCCCGGCATCATCGGCCGCACCCTGCTGATCGCGGCCCCGGCACTGGTGCTGCCCTTCCTGATCCGCAGCCTCGTCGGTGGCGGCATCGCCACCGCGACCGAGGTTTCGGCCATCGCCGTGGTCTATGCCTTCCTGATCGGCGTCGTCCTTTACGGCGGCATCCCGCGCCGACGGATCGTGCCGATGCTGGTCGAAACCGTCGCCATGTCGGGCGCGATCCTGCTGATCCTCGGCACCGCCTCGGCCATGTCCTGGGCGCTGACGCAGTCGGGCTTTGCCCGCGACCTCACCGCCATGATGACCGGCCTGCCGGGGGGCGCGGTGATCTTCATGCTGGCGTCCATCGTGATCTTCCTGATCCTCGGCTGCGTGCTGGAAGGGCTGCCCGCCATCGTGCTGCTGGCGCCGATCATGTTTCCCTTAGCCCGCACCTTGGGCATCCACGACATCCATTATTCGATGGTGATCGTGACCGCGATGAACATCGGCCTGATGGCCCCGCCCATCGGGATCGGCTTCTACATCGCCTGCAAGATCGCGGGCGTCTCGCCCGACGCCGTGATGGGCCGCATCTGGCCCTATCTCGTGGCGCTGCTGGTGGGCCTTGGCGTCATCGCCGCCGTGCCCGCGATTTCCACCGCCTTCATCTGAAGCTGATCTCTGGGAGGAGACAAACCCGTGAAAACCAACCGCCGCACCCTGCTGATGGGGGCTGCAGCCCTCGGCCTTGCCGCGCCCTTCGTCCGGCCCGGTGCCGCTCGGGCTGCCGAGTTCACCTACAAGCTGGCCAACAACCAGCCGATGACCCACCCGACCAACGTCCGCGCGGCCGAGGCCGTGGCGAGGATCCTGGAGGAATCAAGCGGTCGCGTGGACATCCAGGTCTTCCCCTCGAACCAGCTTGGCGCGGACACCGACGTGCTGGGGCAGTTGCGCTCGGGCGGGGTCGAGTTCTTCCTGCTCTCGCCCCTGATCCTCTCCACCCTGATCCCGAACGCCGCCATCAGCGGCATCGGCTTTGCCTTCCCGAACTACGATGCCGTCTGGGCCGCCATGGACGGCGAGCTTGGCGCCTATGCCCGCGCCCAGATCGAGGCGGGCGGGCTGATCGTGCAGGAGAAGATCTGGGACAACGGCTTCCGCCAGACCACCTCCTCGCGCGGGCCGATCACGACGCCCGCCGATTTCGAGGGGATGAAGATCCGGGTGCCCGTCTCGCCGCTCTGGACCTCAATGTTCACGGCTTTCGGGGCGGCGCCGGCATCCATCAACTTCGCTGAAACCTATTCGGCGCTGCAGACGGGGATCGTGGACGGGCAGGAAAACCCGCTGGCGATCATCTCGACCTCGAAGCTGAACGAGGTGCAGGATTACTGTTCCATGACCAACCACATGTGGGACGGCTTCTGGATGCTGGGCAACCGCCGCGCCTGGTCCGCGCTGCCCGAGGACCTGCAGGCGATCGTGTCGAGGAACCTCAACGACGCGGGCATGGCGCAGCGGCAGGACGTGATGGCACTGAACCAGTCCTTGCGCGATGACCTGGAAGCCACGGGCATGACCTTCAACGACGTCGATCCCGCGCCCTTCGAGCAGAAGCTGCGCGAGGCCGGCTTCTACGCCGAATGGAAGGGCAAGTTCGGCGACGAGGCCTGGGCGATCCTGGAACGCTCGGTCGGAAGGCCGCTGGCCTGACATGGTGGCGCAGGCGCCACTTTCCGCAGCCTCCCCCGCCCTTCCGGGCGGGGCGCAGGCCGTGGACCGGGCGCTTGCGCTGCTGGCCGCCGTGGGCCGCGCCCCGTCCGAGGGCGTGCCCCTGTCGGAGCTGGCGCAGGCGGCGGGGGTGGCCAAGCCCACGGCCCGGCGGCTGCTGATCTCGCTGATGGGCGCTGATCTGGTAGAACAGGACGCGGGCACGCGGGCCTATCATCTGGGTGCGGGCGCGTTCCTTCTGGGCCTACACGCGGGTCGGCGGCACGACATGACCGAACAGGCCGCCGATTGCGTAGCCCGCCTTGCGCGGGACAGCGGCGACAGCGCCTTTCTGCTGGTGCCGCAGGGCGACGAGGTCCTTTGCCTGATGCGCGAGGAAGGAGCCTATCCGATCCGCACCCATGCCCTGCTGGCGGGCGACCGGAATCCGGCGGGCGTGGGCGCGGGCGGGCTCGCCCTGCTGGCCGCCCTGCCGCCCGAGGAAGCGGTGGCCACACTGGACCGCATCGTCCCCGCGACCGCCGCCCGGATGGGCGAGGCCGCAAGGCATCTGCCCGCCGATGTGGCGCTGGCGCGGGAACGGGGCTTTGCGCTGAACCCCGGCCGGGTCGTGCCGGGAAGCTGGGGCGTGGCTGTCCCGGTCCTGTGGCCCGACGGCCGCCCCGCCGCCGCGCTGACCATCGCCGCCGTCGAGTCCCGCATGGGCGCGGCGCGGCAACCGGAACTCGTCCGCCTGCTGCGGACCGAGACCGCGCTGATCGAGGCGCGGCTGGCCCGCCCCCTCACCCCCGGCGCGAACCCTGCGCCGCCGCCACTACGCACCGCGAGAGGATAGACCATGACCGAGCCGCTGATCGTGGGCTGGGCCCATACCCGCTTCGGCAAGTCCGAGGCCCCCGACACCACCGCCCTGATGGCCGAGGTCGCGGGCCCCGCGCTCGCCCATGCCGGCGTGACGGCCCACCAGCTGGACGGCATCTTCGTCGGCGTCTGGAACAACGGCTTCTCGCGACAGGATTTTCAGGGCGCGCTGGTGGCGATGGGCACGCCGGAACTGGCGGGCGTGCCCTTCATGCGGACGGAAAACGCCTGCGCCACCGGCTCGGCGGCGCTTTACGCCGCAGCGGACTTCATCGCCTCGGGGCGGGGGCGGATCGCGCTGGTGATCGGGGCCGAGAAGATGACCGCGACCCCGGTGTCCGAGGTCGGTGACATCCTGCTGGCGGCCAGCTACGTCCCCGAGGAGGCGGATGTCGAAGGCGGCTTCGCGGGCGTCTTCGGCCAGATCGCCAACACCTATTTCCAGCGCCATGGCGACCGGTCCGAGGAACTGGCGATGATCGCCGCCAAGAACCACGAGAACGGCACCCGCAACCCTTTTGCCCATATGCAGAAGGATTTTTCCGTCGAGTTCTGCAACACGCCTTCGGACAAGAACCCCCGGGTGGCGGGGCCGCTGCGGCGCACGGATTGCTCGCTGATCTCGGACGGCGCGGCGGCCATCGTGCTGGCGGATGCCGAGATGGCCGAGACCCTGTCCCGCGCCATCCGTTTCCGCGCGCGCGCGCAGGCGGGCGACGTGCTGGCGCTGTCGCGCCGCGATCCCATCGCCTTCGAGGGCGCGCACCGCGCCTGGGCGCAGGCGCTGGATCAGGCGGGGGTCGGCATCATGGACCTCGACCTCGTGGAAACCCACGACTGCTTCACCATCGCCGAGATGATCGAATACGAGGCGATGGGCCTCGCCAAGCCCGGCGAGGGCTGGAAGGTCGTCCTCGACGGCACCACCCGAATGGGCGGCGCGCTGCCGGTGAACCCTTCGGGCGGGCTCAAGTCGCGCGGCCATCCCATCGGGGCCACGGGCGTTTCGCAGCACGTCATGGCCTGCCTGCAACTGACGGGGGAAGCGGGCGGGATGCAGGTGCCGGGCGCCAAGCTCGCCGGAGTCTTCAACATGGGGGGTGCGGCGGTCGCCAACTACTGCTCGATCCTCGAAAGGGTGAAATGAACGACGCGACCCTGCCCGGAGCCGCTGCGGCGACCGCCCTGCCGATGTCCACGCGGGTGATGAACCTCGCGGGCTTCCTCACCCAGTCCGCCCGCCGTCTGCCCGACGAGATCGCGCTGGTCATGGGCGAGCGCCGCTGGACCTGGGCCGAGTTCGAGGCCCGCACCGACGCGCTGGCCGCCGCGTTGCAGGACCGGCTAGGGCTGAAGAAAGGCGACCGCGTCCTTTGCCAGTCGCAGAACTGCCCCGAGATGATGCAGGCCATGTTCGCCGTCTGGCGCGCGGGCGGCGTCTGGGTGCCCGCGAACTTCCGCCAGACGCCCGACGAGGTGGCGTATCAGGTGCAGGCCTCGGGCGCGACCGGGCTGATCTGCAACGCCGCCTTTCCCGACCACGCGGCGGCCTGCGGCGATCTGGGCTTCAAGCTGACGATCGGCGGCGCGGCTTTCGGCACCTCGCTGGAGGCGCTGACCGAGGACTACATGGGCCAGCGCCCGCAGGTGGCGGTGGTGGACCGCGACGATCCCTGCTGGTTCTTCTTCACCTCGGGCACCACGGGGCGACCCAAGGCATCCGTCCTGACCCACGGGCAGATGGCTTTTGTCGTCACGAACCACCTTGCGGACCTGATGCCGGGGCTGACGCCCGAGGATGCCTCGCTGGTGGTGGCGCCGCTGTCGCATGGCGCGGGCGTCCACCAGCTGACGCAGGTCGCGCGCGGGGTGAAGACGGTGCTGATGCCGTCCGAGAGGTTCGACGTGGACACCGTCTGCGCGCTGATCGCGGAATGGCGCGTCTCGACCATCTTCACCGTGCCGACGATCCTCAAGCTGATCGTCGAGCATCCGGCGACGGCGCAGGCCGACCTGTCCTCGCTGCGCTATGTCATCTACGAGGGCGCGCCGATGTATCGCGAGGACCAGAAGCGCGCGCTGGAGGTGCTAGGCCCCGTGCTGGTCCAGTATTTCGGGCTGGGCGAGGTCACGGGCGCGATCACCGTCCTGCCGACGTATCTGCACAGCGCAACCGACGACGGCCTGACCGGCACCTGCGGCTTTGCCCGCACGGGAGTCGAGGTGCAGGTGCAGGACGACCATGGCAATGAACTCGCGCCCGGGGAGACCGGCGAGCTTTGCGTGATCGGCCCCGCCGTCTTTGCGGGCTACTGGAATAACCCCAAGGCCAACGCGGAATCCTTCCGCAACGGCTGGTTCCGAACCGGCGATCTGGGCCACATGGACGAGCGCGGCTTCTTCTACATCACCGGGCGGCAGTCGGACATGTTCATCTCGGGCGGCTCGAACGTCTATCCGCGCGAGGTCGAGGAGAAGATCCTGACCCATCCCGCCATCAGCGAGGTCGCCGTGCTGGGGATGCCCGACCCCCTCTGGGGCGAGGTCGGCTGGGCCGTCTGCGTCCCGCGCGAGGGCGCACAGGTCACGCCCGAGGAACTGGCCGCGCATCTGAACGGCAAGCTGTCCCGCTACAAGATGCCGCGTCGCTTTGTGATGTGGGAGGCGCTGCCGAAGTCGGCTTACGGCAAGATCACCAAGAAGATGATCCGCGAGGAACTGGAGCGGCAAGGGCTGACCGGGGAAGCATCGGCATGACGTCGGATGCTGCGACCGGGGCGCTGCCTCCCTCGGGCTCCACCTCTGACTCGCCGGAAACGGTCCACCGGATCGTTTCCCGGGCGCTCGCCAGTCCGGGAGATTTGGAACCGTCCGAAGAGACGAAGGACGCGCGCATGATCCATCCGGGGCCGCGCGCGGCCGAGCGGCTGCAGGCGGCAAAGACGCGGCTGGTGCCCGTCGCAGGAGTGCTGCAGGCGGGCGAGACGGTGATGGCCGGGGTCGCGCGGCTCTTTGCCAGGGCGGGTTGCCCGGGGGGCGTGGTCTTTCTTGAGGGCGTGAGTTGCGATCCGATGCGCTACGTGCTGCCTGCGCTATCCAGCGATGCCTCTCATGCGGCATGGTATTCGACCACCTTCGCACCGGAAGGTCGGGTGTGGATCGAGGCTGCAACGGCCAGCGTCGGCCGGCGCGACGGCGCGGCGTTTCTGCATTGTCACGGGCTGTGGACCACGTCTGAGGGCAAGGCGATGGGGCATCTGCTGCCCTTCGACAGCGTGGTGGCCGAGGAAACGGCAGTGACCGGCATCGGCGCGCGGGACGCATGGTTCGACTCGCGCCCCGATGCGGAAACGAACTTCACCTTGTTCCAGATTTCCGGCGGCCTGCCCGACGCCCCCGGCCTGATCGCCCGCATTGCGCCGGGCGAGGATGTCGTCACCGCCGTCGAAGGCCTTTGCGCCGGAGCAGGCTGGAGCGCGGCCCGTGTCCACGGCCTCGGCAGCATCGACCATATCCTGTTCCAGAACGGCACCCGCGTCGATTGCCTTGCAACCGAGCTGCGCTTTGCGGGCGCGCGGCTGGAAAACGGCCGCGCCCATCTGCCCATCGATGTCGTCGATATCGATGGCGCCATCTCTCACGGCGTCCTCGCGCGCGGGGCGAATCCCGTGGGCGTGACGCTGGAACTTCTGATCGAACCTTTCAAGGACAGACCATGACCACCAAAGTAGCCCTCGTCACCGGCGCCGCCCGCGGCATCGGCCTTGCCACGACCGAGCTTTTCCTCGAAGGCGGCTGGCAGGTCGCGATGGTGGACCGCGACCGTGACGAACTGGCCGCTGCCTCGGGCACGCTGCAGGGGGTTCATCCCATCGTGGCCGACGTGTCCATCCCCGAACAGGTCGAGCAGATGCGCGAGCAGGCGCTGTCGCGCTTCGGCCGCATCGACGCGCTGGTGAACAACGCGGGCGTGGCGCTGTTCGCCCGCGCCGAGACGGTCAGCTTCGCGCAGTGGCGCGAGGTGATGGCCACGAACCTCGACGGCGTGTTCCTCTGCACCCAGGCGCTGACCCCGGCGCTGGCGGAAACGAAGGGCGCGATCGTCAATATCGCCTCGATCTCGGGGCTGCGGGCGTCCACGCTGCGGGTGGCCTATGGCACCTCGAAGGCCGCCGTCATCCACCTGACAAAGCAATATGCCGCCGAACTGGGCGAGATGGGCATCCGCGTGAACTGCATTGCCCCCGGTCCGGTCCGCACCAAGCTGGCGATGGCGGTCCATGCGCCCGAGATCATCGCTGCCTATTATGACGCGATCCCGCTGAACCGCTATGGCGAGGCGCGCGAAATCGCGGAAGGCATCGTCTTCTTATGCTCTGAGAACGCGAGCTTCGTCACCGGGCAGACGCTGGCCGTGGACGGCGGCTTCGATGCGACGGGCGTGGGCCTGCCGGCGCTGCGCCGGGCCGAGTGAAGCAGGGGGGCGGGGCGTCATGCAGCCCTGGGTCACCAGCCTCAGCGAGATTCCGGGAACCTCGACGATCAGCGCCAGCCGCAGCATGTCGGCGTCCCAGAAGGAAATATCCCCCGGAAAATCGTCGCCAGCGGCACGTCCCGCACCACCGAACCCAAAAAAAGACGTTCATCCCGGCCCCCGGGGGATGATGAGCCCAATTTCCATGGTCACGACAACGACGACCGCGAACCAGATCAGGGTCGCCTCCTGCGAGCCGAGCGCCTCGGTCCCGCAGTCCATGCCGGCGACGACCGGGAAGGACACCGGCACCCTCAGCAGCATTATCGACAGGTATTCCGGCACGCAGCCGAGCAGCAGGTAGATCACCACGATGCACAGCATCGCCGTCCAAGGCCCGCGGCCGGCGATCAGGGCCGACACTCCCTGCGTCACTCCGGCCACCGTCACGAATTCGCCGAAGATCTCGGCCCCGATGATAATGCTGAAGATCATGCCGGTGGCGATGGCGCGGTTGAACATGTGGCGCCCGACCACGTCGATGCCGGTCACGACCACCATCAGCCCGAGACCTGCCCCCGTCGCGGCCAGCAGCCGCCCACCGAGGCGGGCGGTGCGGGCATGATCGCGGCGCGGGGCGCCTCACCCGTCAGGCTCATTGGGCGGCGGCTGTCTGCGCGGGGTAGTCGGCCAGCGCCGCGCCCGCGTCATGCCCAGCGCCGATGCGCGCGATCCATTCGGATTCCAGCCGCCCGGCGATCTCGTCCACCCTGGCGGCGATGGGTCCGAGGCATCGTGGATCTCGATCCCGGCCAAGGTCATCCGATCGATCGTGGCGGCGTCGGCGGCGCTCCAGGCCTCGTCCTTGCGGCGGGCCAGCGCCTCGCCGGACCGCGCCTCGATGGCGGCGCGGTCTTCCTCGGAAATCGCGGCCCAGCGGTCCTCGTTCATTACCATGCCCCGGCACCCGCATGGCGTAGCGGACATGGTTGGTCAGGTTGAATGCGGTCACCGAATCGTAGCCGAAGGCGCCGCCGTCGATGACCCCACGCGACAGCTTCTCGTAGATAACGGGGGCCGGCATGAACAGGAGCGTCGCGCACAGAGCCTCCAGCAGGTCGCGGGCATTGCCGGCGGAGACGCTCAGCTTGAGGCCGGCGAAATCCGCGGGCGTCCCGATCCTGACCTTCCCAGTGTGGATCAGCCCTGGCCCATGCGTCCACAGTCCCGGCAGATGCGTGACCGCATGTTCCGCATGGGGGTCGAGTTGTCCCGTATAGACCTGCCAGATTGCCACCGCGTCGTCGCCCATGCGGCTGAACGGCCTGACCATCGCCCCGGCGAAGCGGTCGCCCTCGGACGACGGGTTCTGGCCATGGGCGATGCCGTCGCAGCCAGGTCGAAATACGCCTGCGGGGTGCCGAGGGGCTTGCCCGGCACCACGATCCTGTCCCGGCCCCCGGTCGCCGCCTCGACATCCTTCGCCCAGGGCAGGATCGCGTTGACCCGCACCGGATGGCCGGGCGGCAGCCACGAGGACATGGTCAGAGTCTCGGCCAGGGCGGGCGTCGCCATCAGCATCAGGGCGCAAGGGCGGAACGGAGGATGGCGGTCATGCCGCTCTCGATCACGATCCGGCGCACGGGAAGGGCGCGAGGAGGTCCGGGTTGCAGGGCGCCGGCTGGCCAGAGGGCCGCCGTCCGAAAGGCCGGGCCATTGGCGGGCATTGCGGGGCGGGCAAGGCCCGGACCGGCGGCCCGAGTGCCCCAGAGATCGACGGAAACACTCCGGCCTCCAAAGGGGCGATGCGGCAACCGGACAGCCCCGCCGCGTGTTGTCGCTGCAAACGGACGGGAGACGGATCATGACGCCAAGATGGCCCGAGCGGCTGTGGATCGTGCGGCACGGGGAAAGCGCGGGCAATGTCGCCCGGGACTTCGCCTATCAGCAGGGCATGGCCCGGATCGACCTGACCGGGCGCGACGTGGACGTGCCGCTCTCCGCCTTGGGCGAACAGCAAGCCCGCGCGCTCGGCCACTGGTTCTCGCAGGGGAAGGAAGACGGGCGGCCAAACGTGGTCCTGGCCTCGCCCTACCTGCGGGCGATGGAAACCGCCCGCATCTTCCGGGACGCTGGCGGCTGCCCGGCGGACACCCGCATCCATCTGGACGAGCGCCTGCGGGAAAAGGAATTCGGCATCCTCGACGGGCTGACCGGCAAGGGCATCCGCGCCGAGTTCCCCCAGCAGGCCGAGTTGCGGGCGATGATCGGCAAGTTCTACCACCGCCCGCCGGGGGGCGAAAGCTGGTGCGATGTGATCTTCCGCCTGCGGGCGCTGCTGGACACGGTGGCCCTGCACCACGGCGGCTGCCGGGTGATGATCGTGGCCCACCAGGTCGTGGTCCTCTGCCTGCGCTACGTCATCGAGGGGATGACGGAGCAGGAAATCCTCGAAATCGACCGGCAGGCGGATGTCGCCAACTGCTCGATCACGGAATACTGCTGGGAAGCGGGCGCGGAGGGCACCGACGGCGGGCTGAAACTGGTGCGCTACAACGTCACCGCGCCGATGGAGGCCGAGGACACCCCCGTCACCCGCGAACCCGACGCCATCGTGGGAAACCGGGGATGAGCGAGGCGTCCTCGATCCTCGACGCGGCCTGGCTGCGCCGCCATCCGCTGCCGGTCCACCCCGAGGACACCGACAAGAACAGCCGCGGCCGGGTGATGCTGGTAGGCGGCTCGCTGCGGGTGCCGGGCGGGCTGATCCTGACGGCGCTGGCCGCCTTCCGCGCGGGCGCGGGCAAGGTCCAGATGGGCCTGCCCGAGCCGCTGGCCATCCCCACCGGCATCGCCATGCCCGAAGCGGGCATCTTCGCCCTGCCCCATGACGAGGACGGCGAGATCGCGGATGCCTCGATGCTGGTGGACAAGCTCGGCGGCTGCGGCTGCCTGGTGCTGGGTCCGGCGATGGCTTCGCCCTCGGCCGCGCTGGCAATGATGGACGCGCTGCTGCCTGCGGCGGACGCAGGGCCGGTGCTGATCGACGCCGCCTGCGTGGGGGCGGCCGCCGCGCGGCTGGCTCAGGTCGAGGTGCTGGCGGGCGGCGCGATCCTGACGCCCCATGTGGGCGAGATGGCGCAACTGACCGGGCTGGAAGCGGTCGAGATCGAGGCGCGGCGCGACGAGATCGCGGTGGAATGGTCCACCCGGTTGAAGGCGGTCATCGTGATGAAGGGCGCCACGACCCTGATCGCCAGCCCGGACGGAGAGGTCGCGGCCTATGGCGGGGGTGGCGTGGGGCTGGCCACGGGCGGCTCGGGCGACGTGCTGACCGGCATCATCGCCGGGCTCTGCGCCCGCGGACTGCCTGCCTATGAGGCCGCCTGCTGGGGCGTCTGGCTGCATGGCGAGGCCGGGCGGCGGCTGGCCGAGCGTCTGGGTCCCATGGGCTTCATGGCCCGCGAACTGCCTGCCGAGGTGCCCAGCCTGATGCGCGGCATCTAGGCGGGATCATTGCCGGGGAATGCGGGCAAGGCGTCGGTGGCCTTCTTCGGCATCAACACCATTCCCGCGGAACAGTCTTGAGCATCCGCTTCGGCGGCCCCCTTCACATGTCTTTCTGGCCCCGACACCCCATCGGGCAGCCCGCCCCTCGTCACGGCCGACTTCGCTCCCGGCCCGTCCGGCACCGCAGGCAGAATGTCCTGCCTCCCGGAACAAACCTTGTCACCGTCGTCCCTGCAATCCCGACCGATCGGTTCGCGCGCCCTCATGGGCTTCTTTCTGGCCCAAATACCCATCTTTGGGCGACTCGCCGCCATCTTGACCAAGTTTACCTAGACCAGCACGGGCCGCCGGATGCAGCCTTGCGAATGAAGCATCCCGGCCAGCGAGGAACCCGATGCGGTCTGCCGGTCGAGAGCCGATGCAGGGCTGCCTCGTCTGCCGCCGCCTGGCAACTTTTGCCATCAAAGCCGCGCCTTCACTTCCCCTTGACCCTTGCAGCCGGGACGCCGACGGGGGATGACCGGCCTATCTGCCGGCAACGGGCGGTCTGGCGCCGCAACAGCCGGCGCACCAGCGAAAGGATCAGCGGATGTCAGGCTTCACTCCTCATGGCAAGCATCTGGTCGCGGGCGAATGGGTCGGCGGAACGGAAACCTTCACATCCAGTCCCGCCCATGGCCCGGCGCATGAGTTCGCCGTCGGCACCCCGGAACTTGTCGCCCGCGCCTGCGCGGCGGCCGCCGAAGCCTTCGAACCCTATGCGGCGACCACCCGCGAGGACCGGGCGCGCTTCCTCGACGCCATCGCCGACGAGATCGAGGCCCGTGCCGAGGCGATCACCGCCATCGGCACACAGGAATCCGGCCTGCCCGAGGCCCGCCTGCAGGGCGAGCGCGGCCGCACGACCGGCCAGTTGCGGCTGTTCGCGGATCACATCCGCAAGGGCGACTACCTCGACCGCCGCCATGACGCGGCCCTGCCCGACCGCAAGCCCGCGGCCCGGCCCGAACTGCGGATGATCCAGTTGCCCGTCGGCCCGGTCGCGGTCTTCGGCGCCTCGAACTTCCCGCTGGCCTTCTCGACCGCGGGCGGCGACACGGCGGCGGCGCTGGCGGCGGGCTGCCCGGTCGTGGTCAAGGGCCATTCCGCCCATCCCGGCACCGGCGAGATCGTGGCCGGGGCCGTGCTGGCCGCGATCGAGAAGACCGGGATGCCGAAGGGCGTCTTCTCCCTCATCCAGGGCGGCAACCGCAAGGTCGGCGAGGCGCTGGTGACGGACCCGCGCATCAAGGCCGTGGGCTTCACCGGCTCGCTGCAGGGCGGCCGCGCCCTGTTCGACCTCTGCGCCGCCCGTCCCGAGCCGATCCCCTTCTTCGGCGAACTCGGCTCGGTCAACCCGATGTTTGTCCTGCCTGCAGCCGCCGCCGCACGCGGCGAGGAGATCGGGACGAATTGGGCAGGTTCCCTGACCATGGGCGCGGGCCAGTTCTGCACCAACCCCGGCATCGCCGTGATGCTGGACAGCCCTGATGCCGACCGCCTGATCGCCTCGGCCCGCGCCGCGCTTGAGCAGACAGCACCTCAAACCATGCTGACCCCCGGCATCGCACAGGCCTACCGCGAGGGCGTGGACCGCATGGGCAAGTCCAACGCGGTCAAGCCGGTGCTGACCACCGACAGCGCCGAGCGCAGCGCCTCGCCCAACCTCTACGAGACGACGGCGGACGCCTTCCTCGGCGAGAACGACCTGGCCGAGGAGGTCTTCGGGCCCCTCGGGCTGGTTGTCCGCGCAAGCTCGCCCGAGGACATGGAACGCATCGCCCGCGGCTTCCCCGGCCAGTTGACCGCGACGCTGCACACCGACCCCGAGGACGCGGACCTTGCCCGCCGCTTGCTGCCGATCCTCGCCCAGAAGGCCGGGCGGGTGCTGGCGAACGGCTACCCCACCGGGGTCGAGGTCGCCGACGCGATGGTCCACGGCGGGCCTTATCCCGCCTCGACCAACTTCGGCGCGACCTCGGTCGGCACACTCTCGATCCGCCGCTTCCTGCGGCCCGTCGCCTTCCAGAACCTGCCCGACTACCTGATCAGCGGCGATCTGGCAGGATGACGAGGCGCAGTCCCAATCACGAAGGCCGCCCCGGCAGGGCGGCCTTTTTTGTGGATCAGCGGGCAGTCAGCCGCTCGACCTGCGCGGCGGTCAGGTAGCCCGTGGCGGACAGGTCGTTCGCCCGCTGCCAGGCCGCGATGGCGTTGCGGGTGCCGCGCCCGAAGACGCCGTCCACGCCCCGCGTGTCGAAGCCGCGCCGCGTCAGCCCGGCCTGCACCTCGGCGCGTTGCTGGCGGCTGAGGCCCAGACCCGCCTCGTCCTGCGCCGGACCGCTGGCGGCGGCGCTGCCGCCCGTGCCCTCAGAGGCCGCTGGCGCCTGCCCGCGCAGGATCTCGCTGGCCTGCGCCTGGGTCAGAGTCCCGGTCTGGGTATAGTCGCGGTCGCGCTGCCACAGCGAGATGGCACGGCGGGTGCCGGGACCGAAATTGCCGTCGAGGCCATTGGTGTTGTAGCCCAGCGCATTCAGGCGGCGCTGCACCGCGACACGCTGATCTGCGGTCAGCGCAGCCCCGGCCACCTCGGCCTGGGTGCCTGTGGTCGTCCCCGAACCCGCCTGGGTGCCCGTTGTCACGCCCGAGCCCGCCTGATTGCTCGGGGGCGCCACTGCGCCACCCAGACGCTGCACCCGCTCGCGCGCCTGCTGGGCATACATCCCGCTCGGGAACTGCCGCAGGTAGGACTGGTAAGCCGACAGCGTGTTCGCGCTCTGCGCCTGCGCGAATGCGGCACGGTCCTGTTCCTGCTGCAGATACTGGCGCGCGATCCCGCCCACGATCTCGCCCACGTCCTGCGCCTGCACGGGCGTGGCAAGCAGCGTGGCGGCAAGCGCCGCCGAAAGCATCGTCCTGACCATCGGGTGGCCCTTTCCTCATGTCCCGCGGTCCGGGGCCGGCGCCCGCGGACCCTCATGCCCCCAAGGGGCGTCCGAAGGTATAGCGCCGCAAGGATGCGCTGGTTCCGCGGATGGAATGGCGGGCCATCATGCGACGTTACGGCATCTCGGGCCATGCCCCATCGCGGCGCTTGTCAGGCACCTGCGCTTTGGTCAGTCTGCGCGGCGGAGGAAAGGGGCTGTGCCGCGATTGCGGCGCAAGACACCCACAGGGAGGAAATTGATGGCACGGTTTTTCACGTCGGTCGCGGTGGCGACCCTTCTCGGCGCGCCCGCCTTCGCCGAGGTCTCGGATGGCAAGGTCAGGATCGGCATCCTGAACGACCAGTCGGGGGTTTATGCGGATTTCGGCGGCCTCGGCTCGGTCGAGGCCGCGCGCATGGCGGTCGAGGAGATGGGCGGCACCGTTCTGGGCGCCCCGGTCGAGGTCGTCAGCGCCGACCACCAGAACAAGGCCGACATCGCGTCCAACATCGCCCGACAGTGGTATGATACCGAGCAGGTCGATTCGATCATGGAGCTGACCACCTCCTCGGTGGCGCTGGCCGTGCAGGCGCTGAGTGCCGAGAAGAAGAAGATCGACCTCGTGACCGGCGCGGCGACCGCCGAACTGACCGGCAAGGCGTGCTCTCCTTACGGCTTTCACTGGGCCTATGACACCCATGCGCTGGCCGTGGGCACCGGCGGCGCGCTGGTCGAGGATGGCGGCGACAGCTGGTTCTTCCTGACCGCCGACTATGCCTTTGGCTATTCGCTGGAAGAAAACACCGGCGCCATCGTCACCGAAAAGGGCGGCACCGTGGTGGGCTCGGTCCGGCATCCGCTGGCGGCGACCGACTTTTCCTCCTTCCTGCTGCAGGCGCAAAGCTCGGGCGCGAAGGTGGTGGGGCTGGCGAATGCCGGGATGGATACCCAGAACGCCATCAAGCAGGCGGCCGAGTTCGGGATCGTGCAGGGCGGCCAGCGCATGGCCGGGCTGCTGTTCACACTGGCCGAGGTCCACGGACTGGGGCTGGAAACCGCACAGGGGCTGACGTTGACCGAAAGCTTCTACTGGGACCGCACCGAGGCCAGCCGCGAGTTTTCCAACCGCTTCAAGGAACGCACCGGCAAGATGCCCAACATGATCCAGGCCGGCACCTATTCGGGCGTTCTGCATTACCTCAAGGCCATCGAGGCCGCGGGAACGGACGAAACCGAGGCCGTCGCCGCCAAGATGCGCGAACTGCCAGTCAGCGACGCTTTTGCCGAAAACGGGCGGGTCGGGCCGAACGGGCGGATGATCTCGGATGTCTACCTGATGGAAGTGAAGACCCCCGCCGAAAGCACGGGCGAGTGGGATTATTACGAGATCAAGGCGACGATTCCGGGCGAACAGGCCTATCTGGACCCGGCGCAGTCGGGCTGCCCGATGGTGCAGTAAGGACGGCCGCGGCAGAACCCCGCAGGCGCGCTTCCAGGACCTGTGCAAATGCAGAAAATGCCATCCAAAAGTCTTGCGAAGACGAAGGACTGCGGCAATCATCCGCAGTGGAACAGTGACCGGCGTCACGCAAGGCGCCGTCACCCCCGGACCCGCGTCCGGATAAGAATGACAGGGAGGACTACATGAAGTTTCTATACATCACCGCCGCCACGGCGGCGCTTGTGGCTGGCACGGCCACGGCGCAGGAACTCACCGACGGCAAGGTGAAGATCGGTATCCTGAACGACCAGTCCGGTCCCTATTCGGGCGTGGGCGGCGTCGGGTCGGTCGAGGCCGCGCGGATGGCGGTCGAGGATTTCGGCGGCACCGTTCTGGGCGCGCCGGTCGAGATCGTCGGCGCCGACCACCAGAACAAGGCCGATGTCGGCTCGTCCATCGCGCGCCAGTGGTTCGACACCGACCAGGTCGATGCGATCATGGACCTGACGACCTCGTCGGTGGCGCTGGCCGTCCAGGCGGTCGCGGCCGAGAAGAACAAGGTCACCATGATCACCGGCGGCGGCACGACCGAACTGACCGGCAAGGCCTGCACCCCCTACAGCTTCCATTGGGCCTATGACACCCATGCGCTGGCGGTGGGCACCGGCGGCGCGGTCGTGGCGCAGGGTGGCGACACCTGGTTCTTCCTGACGGCCGACTATGCCTTCGGCTATTCACTGGAAGAAAACACCTCCAGAACGGTCGAGGCTGCGGGCGGCAAGGTTCTGGGCTCGGTCCGGCATCCGCTGAACTCGACCGACTATTCGGCCTTCCTGCTGCAGACGCAGGCGTCGGGCGCCAAGGTCGTGGGCCTGGCCAGCGCCGGGACGGACACCCAGAATGCCATCAAGCAGGCGGCCGAGTTCGGGCTGACCCAGGCGGGCCAGAACCTCGCCGCGCTGCTGCTGATGATCTCGGACGTGCACGGGCTTGGTCTGCAGGCGGCGCAGGGCCTTTACCTGACCGAAACCTTCTACTGGGACCGCGACGATGAATCGCGCGAGTTCGGGAACCGCTACAAGGAACGGACCGGCGGGATGCCGACGATGGTCCAGGCGGCGACCTACTCGACGGTACTGTCCTATCTGAAGGCGGTCGAGGCTGCGGGCAGCGACGACAGCGCCAAGGTTTCCGAGCAGTTGAAGGGGATGACGATCAACGACGCCTTCGCCCGCAACGCCAAGGTGGCCCCGAACGGCCGGCTCATGAACGACGTCTTCCTGATGCAGGTGAAGACGCCGGAAGAAAGCCAGGGCGAGTGGGACTATTACCACGTCCGGGCTACCATCCCCGGTGCGGAAGCCTACATGGACCCGGCCGAATCCGGCTGCCCGCTGGTCACCGGATGACAGAAGTCCTGAACGATGACGAACCGCGGGTGGTGCTTACCGCCCGCGGCCTCGGCAAGGACTTCTCGGGGTTCACGGCCGTCAACAACGTGAACCTCGACGTCCACCATGCCCGCATTCACGCATTGATCGGCCCCAACGGGGCCGGCAAGACCACCGTCTTCAACCTGCTGACCAAGTTCCTGCAACCCACGCGCGGCCAGATCACCCTGCTGGGCACCGACATCACGAAGATGAAGCCCGACGTGGTGGCCCGCATGGGGCTGGTGCGGTCCTTCCAGATTTCGGCCGTCTTCCCGCATCTGACGGTGCTGGAAAACGTCCGCGTCGCCCTGCAACGCCCGGCCGAACTGCACGTGCAGTTCTGGCGCCCGCTCAAGGCGCTGGACGTGCTGAACGGCCGGGCCGAGGTGCTGATCGACGAACTGGGCCTGACCCCCTGGCGCGACGTGCGCGCCGCCGACCTTTCCTATGGCCGCAAGCGGGTGCTTGAGATCGCGACCACGCTCGCGCTTGACCCGCAGGTGCTGCTGCTGGATGAACCGATGGCCGGCATGGGGCACGAGGACGTGCATACCGTGGCCGAGATCATCCGCGAGGTCGCCCGCCACCGTGCCGTCCTGATGGTGGAACACAACCTGTCGGTCGTGGCCGACATCTGCCATTTCGTCACCGTGCTGCAGCGGGGCGAGATCCTGGCCGAGGGCGACTACGCCACCGTCGCCGCCGACCCGCGCGTCCGCACCGCCTACATGGGGACCGAAGCATGAGCGCGCTTCTGAACGTGGCCGGGCTGAACGCTTGGTATGGCGAAAGCCACGTCCTGCATGGCGTCGACATGCATGTGAACGAGGGCGAGACCGTCTGCATCCTCGGCCGCAACGGCATGGGCAAGACCACCACGCTGCGGTCCATCATCGGCATCGTCCGCAAGCGGACCGGGCAGATCAGTTTCGCCGGGCAGGACCTGATGACCATGCCGCTGCACCGCACCGCGCGGGCCGGGCTGGGCTTCGTCCCCGAGGAACGCGGTATCTTCGCGACCCTGTCGGTGGACGAGAACCTGATGCTGCCCCCGGTGGTGGCGCAGGGCGGCATGACGCTGGACGAAATCTACACGCTGTTCCCGAACCTCAAGGAACGCCGCAACAGCCCCGGCACCAAACTGTCCGGGGGCGAGCAGCAGATGCTTGCCATGGCCCGCATCCTGCGGACCGGCGCCCGCTGCCTTTTGCTGGACGAGCCGACCGAAGGGCTGGCCCCCGTCATCATCGACGCCATCGGCGCGGTGCTGCGGGAACTCAAGGCGCGCGGCATGACGGTGGTGCTGGTGGAACAGAACTTCCGCTTCGCCTCCAAGGTCGCGGACCGCTTCTATGTCATGGACCACGGCGTGATGGCCCATGAATTCCCGGTGGGCGAACTGGCCGCCCGCATGAACATGCTGCAAGAAACACTGGGAGTCTGAGATGACGATGATCTTCGGAATCCCGATCCAAGCCTTCATGGGCCAGATCCTCGTGGGCCTCATCAACGGCTCGTTCTATGCGCTGCTGTCGCTGGGCCTTGCGGTGATCTTCGGCCTGCTGCGGGTCATCAACTTCGCCCATGGCGCGCAATACATGCTGGGCGCCTTCGTGGCGCTGCTGGCGCTGAACTGGTTCGGGCTGAACTACTGGTTCGCGCTGATCCTGGCGCCGCTGGTCGTCGGCGCCTTCGGCGCGCTGGTGGAACGCACGATGCTGTCGCGGCTGTATCAGCTCGACCACCTTTACGGGCTCTTGTTCACCTTCGGCCTGGCGCTGGCGCTGGAAGGCACCTTCCGTTGGTATTTCGGCGCCTCGGGCCAGCCCTATTCGGCCCCGGCGGCGCTGACAGGGGCGGTCAACCTGGGCTTCATGGTGCTGCCGATCTACCGCGGCTGGGTGATCGTGGCCTCGCTGATCGTCTGCCTTGCCGTCTGGGCGCTTATCGAGAAGACTCGGCTGGGCGCGACCCTGCGCGCGGCCACGGAAAACCCGGTGCTGGTGCAAAGCTTCGGCATCAACGTGCCGCGGCTGCTGACCCTGACCTATGCGCTGGGGTCGGGGCTTGCGGCCATCGCGGGCGTGCTGGCGGCGCCGATCTACCAGGTTTCGCCGCTGATGGGGACGAACATCATCATCGTCGTCTTCGCGGTGGTCGTGGTCGGCGGCATGGGGTCCATCATGGGCGCCATCGTCACCGGCTACCTGCTGGGCGTGGCCGAGGGGCTGACCAAGGTCTTCTATCCCGAGGCCTCCAACATCGTGATCTTCGTCATCATGGCGATCGTGCTGATCCTGCGTCCCGCGGGTCTGTTCGGGAAGGAGGGCTGAGATGGCCAGGACATCCGAAATCTCGACGGCCGAGCCGGGCTCGGTCCGCACCATGGGACGAGGGGCGCAGCTTGCGCTGCTGCTGGCGGCGGGGGTTCTGCTGATCGCAGCGCCCTTCATGGTCTATCCCGTCTTCGTGATGACGATGCTGTGCTTCGGGCTCTTCGCCGCGGCCTTCAACCTGCTGCTGGGCTATACGGGGCTGCTGTCCTTCGGCCATGCCGCCTTCTTCGGGGGCGCGGCCTATTTCACTGCCCATGCGGCCAAGGAATGGGGCTGGAACCCCGAATTCGCCCTGGCGATCGGCGTTCTCGGCGCCACCGGCTTGGGGGTGGTGATCGGCGCCATCGCGATCCGGCGGCAGGGCATCTACTTTGCCATGATCACCCTGGCGCTGGCGCAGATGTTCTTCTTCTTCTGCCTGCAGGTTCCCTTCACCCATGGCGAGGACGGCATCCAGGCGGTGCCGCGCGGCCATCTGTTCGGGTTCATCGACCTGAGCGACACGATGACCATGTATTACTTCGTGCTGGCCATCTTCGTGCTGGGGCTGCTGGTGATCTGGCGCTTCGTGAACTCGCCCTTCGGGATGATCCTCAAGGCCATCCGGGAAAACGAGAACCGGGCCATTTCGCTGGGCTATGCGACGGCGCAGTACAAGCTGGGCGCCTTCGTGATGTCGGCGGCCCTGTCAGGGCTGGCCGGCGGGCTGAAGGCGCTGGTGATGCAGTTCGCCACCCTGACCGACGTGGACTGGCACATGTCGGGGCAGGTGGTGCTGATGACGCTGATCGGCGGCATCGGGACGCTGCTGGGCCCGGTCGTGGGCGCGGGCATCGTGATCGCGCTGCAGAACCGGCTGGCGACCTCAGCCTTCCCGGTCACGATCATCACCGGGCTTGTCTTCATGATCTGCGTGATGCTGTTCCGGCGCGGGCTGGTGGGCGAACTGGCCTATTCCCGCCTGGGCCGGGCGCTGGGGCTGCGGCCGCCGGGCTGAGCCTGCCCCAAGGAAAACACGGCCGCCGCGACACCCTCGCGGCGGCCGTGTCATTTTCGGAATCCCGCAGGGACCGTTTGCGGCGGCGAGATCGTTGACAGGAACAGGACCCCGCAGGCGCGGGTCCCGTTCGGCGATCCGCCCAGCGCGCGCCGGGGGAATCACATGGTCAACAGCAGGATCGGAGGACGCTCGTGAACGACAATGGTGAACAGCGGGGGGCGAACCCCGGCTTGCTCAAGAAGGACATCGACCAAGGGCTGACCGGCGACAAGGTCAGCTACCCGGACCCGGCAGCCTCGCCCTTGGGCACGGATGACGAGGCCGCAGGGACCCCCATCACCCAAACCCAGCTTGACATGGCCCGGCGAACGGAACGCGCGCAGGGCGCACAGGCCGGGCCGCGCGACGTGGATTTCGGGGCGGCGAAATCGAGGACAGGCCGCGGCACCGTCGTGATGCTGGCGGCGGGCGCGGCGATCCTGCTGCTGCTGGTGGCGCTGCTCTAGCCGAGGGGCGCGCGGCTTTGCACCGCGCGCCCCAGGGTTTCAGGCCAGCACCGGTTCGACCCGGACCGGCACGCCCTTGTAGGCCGGGGTCTTCGACATGCGGTCGTGCAGGCCCACCGGGATAACGGGATTGACCTCGGGGTAATAGGCGGCAACGCAGCGATCGGGCAGGTCATAGGCGGTCAGCGTCAGATCAGCCACATCGCGGTCGTGGCCGTCGTTCTCGGCGCAGACCAGCCGGACCTTCTGGCCCTCGGACAGACCGGCGCGGGCAATCTCGTCCGGGCTCATCAGCACGATCATGCGGTCGCCCGAAAGCCCCCGCAGCCGGTCGGAATAGCCGTAGATCGTGGTGTTGAACTGGTCGTTCGACCGCAGCGTGACCAGCGTATATTCGTCCTGCCCCAAGTCCCGGTTCAGCCCCGAGTTCGAATCCGGCACCGAGAACTCGGCCTTGCCGCTTTCCGTTTCCCATTTCCGCTCGCGGGCTGCGTTGCCCTTGTAGAAGCCGCCCGGCTCGCGCATCCGGTGCTCGTAGCCGCTGAACTCCTCAGGCCAGAGCGCCTCGATTCCGGCCCGGACAAGGGAGTAATCCCCCACCCAGTCGTCCCACGGCACCTTGGGATTCGGCGTCAGCGTTTCCTTGGCGATCCCCGCGACGATGGCAGGTTCCGAGAGAAGCTGGTCCGATGCGGGCGTATTCTTCCCGTGCGAGGCATAGATGTGCGACAGCGAATCCTCGATCGAGACCACCTGATGCCCGCTTGCCTGCGCATCCTCCTCGGATCGCACAAGGCAGGGCAGAAGCCAGGTCTGCGCGCCCGGCAGCAGGTGCGAGCGGTTCAGCTTGGTCGCGACGTTCACGACCAGGTCGAGGTCCGCCCAATGCTGCCTTGCCCGCCGGGTATCGGGGATCGAGGTGGCAAAGTTTCCGCCAAGCTGCAGAAGCGCGCGCACCGAGCCGTCGATGATCCCCTCGACCGCGTCAACGGTGGTCGTCCCTTCCTCGCGCGGGGGCGAGAAGCCGAACATCTTCGCCATCTCGTCCAGGGGCACCAGCTCCGGCTTTTCCGCGATGCCGACCGTGCGCTGGCCCTGCACGTTGGAATGCCCGCGGACCGGGGAAATCCCCGCCCCCAGCCGGCCGAGGTTGCCGCGCAGCAGCATCAGGTTGACCATCATCCCCAGCGTCTCGCCACCGCGCACATGCTGGGTCAGGCCCATGCCATACATGGTGACCACGCGCTTGGACCGCGCATAGATCGTGCCCACGTCGCGCAGATGGGCGCGGGTGAGGCCCGACAGTTCCTCGATCTCGTCCCAGCCGGTCGCCTCGGCATGGGCCTTCACCGCCTCATAGCCGGTCGTATGCTCGGCGATGAATGCGTGGTCGATAATGCCGCCCTCCTCGGCCTCAAGCTCGAACACCCGCTTGATCAGGCCCAGCATCGCCGCCATGTCGCCGCCCGGCCGCACCTGCAGGTAAAGGTCCGAGATCCCGGTCGAGCCGCCCAGCATCTGCGTGACCTGCTGGGGATTGCGGAAGCGCAGCAGACCTGCCTCGCGCACGGGGTTGAAGGTGATGACCTTGCAGCCGCGCTGCACCGCCTTCTGGATCGTGTGCAGAAATCGCGGGCTGTTCGAGCCGGTGTTCTGACCGAAGAAGAACATCAGGTCGCAATGGTCGAAATCCTCAAGCACGCAGGTGCCGACGGGCGAGCCGATGAACTTCTTCAGCCCGACGCTGGTCGTCTCGTGGCACATGTTCGAGGAATCGGGCAGGTTGTTGTGGCCGTACATCCGCGCGAAGAGCTGCCACATGAAGGATGTCTCAAGGCTCGCCTTGCCCGAGGTGTAGAAGACCGTGGACTTGGGGTCGAGCGTCTTCAGCGCCGCGCCGATGCCTTGGAATGCCTCGTCCCAAGTGGTTTTCACATAGTTGCGGCTGGCGGGATCGAAGCGCATCGGATGGGTCAGGCGGCCGAGGGATTCGAGGTCATGGTCCGACAGTTTCCACAACTCGTCGATGGTGTGCTTCGCAAAGACCCCGGGGTCACAGCGGCGGACATCCAGATCCCAGATCGTGGCCTTGGCGCCATTCTCGCAGAACTCGGCCGGATGGGGCTTGGCCGGCTTCGCCCAGGCGCAGGAGGTGCACATGTGACCGTCCGGCTTGTTCTGGCGCCGCAGCGTGTTCAGGACGGCGGGCGATGGCGGCTGGCCGACGATGACCTTTGCCATGCCCTCCATCGATCCCCAGCCGCCGGCCGGGCCGTCGTAATGGGGGGTATCCGGGTCCTGCTGGGTAGCCGGGTCGATCTGGTCTTTGTCCATGGCTGCACCTTCAAGCTGGGGCGGCGTGGCGGCGGGCACCTGCGGCCGCTGTGTCATTCCTGCCGCGCAGCGGCGATGTGGCTTCCATGGAGGAAGAGCGGCGCGTCTTTCAGGGTTCCATGATTTATGAGTGATCGCGTTCCTGCCCGTGCGGGACGGGTCAGAGCTGTGCCCGCCAGATCGATCGGCTGCGCCGGGCCGGCAGACCGTTGCTGGCGGTGACGGCGAGTTCCTCGTCGATCGCTTCGGGCAGGTAAAGATAGTCCCAGTGGAACTCGCCATGGCGGAAAAGGGCGTGCAGGTTCAGGACCTCGACGCGGCCGTCGAGGAACAGGCAGACCCGCTCTTCCCGCAATTCGCCGAGCATCCGGTTGGCATGGACGGGGGTCATGCCGCAGGCCTGCGCGAGATCCGCCTGGCTGATCGGCAGACGGCAGCCGTCAAGGCCGGACAGCCCGCGGGCATATTGCCGCACAAGCATTTCCGCGAACAGGTTGGCGATGCGCGCCCGCCCCCCCAGCCGCCCGGTCCTGAAGGTCCAGTAGCGCTGGACCGAGGCATCCAGCATCGCGATATGCCACAGCTTGTCATAGGTATCGGGCGCGGCCCCGCGCAGCGCCGCGACACGGGCATGGGGCATGGTCGCGATGGTGGCGGGGCTCAGCGTCTCGATCTCATGGTCGACATGGTTCAGCACCAGGGCCGCAAGGTCGATGAAGTCGCCGGGGATCTGCAGGCCCAGGACCTGCCGGCGGCCCTGGATGTCGATGCGGAACCGGCTGACGAAGCCCTCGCGCAGATAGGAAAGGCGGGTGATCCCGACGCCCGACTGGCCGGCCTTCTGCCGGGCGCGCAGAAAGGTTTCCCCGCTTGAAAGCGAGGCGAGCAATTCACCCTCGGCCACGGTGATCAGGCCGGGGTAGGCGCGGTGAAGGTCGATGCCTGACATCTGTCGTTCAATCACGGGAAACGGAAGCGGTCTGGTCCAGCCGCTTGGAAAATCTCAGCAGGAAAAGAATGGAACTCGTTGAACAGGCATGATGCTATCCTGCAACCGGGTCAAAGGACAAGATAGTGAAAAGCAAGGCATCAAACTTTGCCTTTGTTTCCTCGGATGCGGCGTGACCCGCGACACGCAATAAATGTCCATCCGTGACGGGGAACGCTTTCCCCCGTTCCAGAGTCCCGCATACTGTCCAATGAAGGCAACAGCCACCGGGGATGAAGAATGCACAGGATAACGACCATCGCCCTTGTCCTGCTGGCGGGGCTTGCCTCGCAGGCGGGCGCCCGCGACATCGTGGTGTCGTCCAAGATCGACACCGAGGGAGGCTTGCTCGGCAACGTCATCCTGCTGGCGCTGCAGGATGCCGGGCTGCCGGTGCAGAACCGCCTGCAACTGGGCGGCACGCCGATCGTGCGGGATGCGATCACCTCGGGGCAGATCGACATCTATCCCGAATACACCGGCAATGCCGCCTTCTTCCACAACGAGGCCGACAGCCCCGTCTGGAAGGATGCCGCCCAATCCTACGCCCGCGCGGCGGAACTGGACCGGGCGCAGGACCTTGTGTGGCTGGACCCCGCGCCCGCCAACAACACCTGGGCCATTGCCGTGCGGAAGGACCTGGCCGAGGCGAATGGCCTTTCCACCATGTCCGACTTCGGCGCCTGGGTCGCGGGCGGGGGCGAGGTGAAGCTCGCCGCCTCGACCGAGTTCGTGACCTCGCCCGCCGCTCTACCGGCCTTTCAGGCGACCTATGGATTCCAGCTTCAGCCCGCGCAGCTTGTCCAGTTGTCCGGCGGCGACACGGCCGCGACCATCGCGGCGGCGGCGCAGCAGACCTCGGGCGTGAACGCGGCCATGGTCTATGGCACCGACGGCGGGATCGAGCCTGCGGGCCTGCTGGTGATGGAGGACGACAAGGCCGTCCAGCCCTTCTACCAGCCCGCGCCGGTGGTCCGGGCCGAGGTGCTGGCCGAATATCCGCAGATCGCCGAGGTGCTGAACCCGATCTTCGGGGGCTTCGACCTTGTCACGCTGCAGAAACTCAACGCCCGCATCCAGGTCGGCGGCGAACCCGCCGCTGCCGTGGCCGAGGACTATCTGAAGCGCACGGGCGTGATCGAGTGACGCATCCCCGATGAGGTCCGCGGCCCTTGCCGCGCCACCGCTGGCGCTCAGCCGGCCGGGGCTTCTGTTCGCGGGCCTGGGGCTGGCCGGGCTGGCGCTGCCCTTTGTCCAGTTCCGTGCCAACCGGATCGTCGCGGGCGAGGGGCTTGGCCTGCCCGGGGCGCTGGGACCGCAGGGCTGGATCGTCGCGGCCCTGCTGGCGGCGGTTCTTGCCGGCACGATTGCCCGGACGCCGCCGCGCCTGTCGCTGCTGCCGACGCTGGCGGGGGCGCTGGCGGTGATCGCCGCCGCCGGGCTGGCCGCAAAGGCGCTGGTACCCGAAGGCGACCGGCTTGCCCGCGTCTCGCTGGGCGCGGGCTTCTGGCTGCTGCTCTTGGCCTTTGCGCTGGCGATCGCCGATGCGCTGGCGCGGCTGCGGCCGTCGCTGCCGCTGCGATGGCTGCTGCTGGCCGGAACGATCGCGGCGGGGGGGCTGTTGCTCGGCTCGGGCCTACTGGACGATTTGTCGGTGATGCGGGAATACGATGCCCGGCGCGAGCAGTTCTGGCGCGAGGCCGGGCGGCACCTGACGCTCGCCTTCGGCTCGCTGGGCGCGGCGCTTGCGGTGGGGCTGCCGCTGGGCATCCTGATCCACGAGGCGCCGCGCGGGCGGGACGCGGTGCTGGGGGTGCTGAACGTGGTCCAGACGATCCCGTCGCTGGCACTGTTCGGGATCATGATCCCGTTGTTCGGCTGGGTCGCCGCCACTGTGCCGGGCGCGGCGCAGGCGGGCATCTCCGGCATCGGTGCCTTTCCGGCGCTGGTGGCGCTGTTTCTGTATTCGCTGCTGCCGGTCGTCTCGAACATGGTCGTCGGGCTGGCGGGGGTTCCCGTGGCGGTGCGAGAAGCGGCGGTGGGCTTGGGCATGACCCGCGCACAGGCACTGGCGCAGGTGCTGATCCCGCTGACCCTGCCAGTGGTGCTGGCCGCAGTCCGCATCGTGCTGGTCCAGAACATCGGCCTTGCGGTGATCGCGGGGCTGATCGGTGGCGGCGGCTTCGGCAGCTTTGTCTTTCAGGGGTTGAACCAGACCGCCATGGACCTCGTATTGCTGGGCGCCATCCCGACCATCGCGCTGGCGCTGGTGTCGGGGATCGCGCTGGACCTGATCCTCGCGGGGCTTGACCCGCGAAAGGCCCGCGCATGATCGGGATCGAGCGTCTGACGAAGCTTTACGGCCCGGTCGCCGCCGTCGATGACGTCAGCCTGACCGTCGAGCGGGGAGAGATCGCGGCGCTGGTCGGCACCTCTGGGTCGGGCAAGACGACGCTTCTGCGGATGATCAACCGGCTGGTGGAACCCACGACGGGCTGCGTCCTGATCGACGGGACCGACACCGCCACCCTGCCCCCGCATCAACTGCGCCGCCGCATCGGCTATGCGATCCAGGGCCACGGGCTGTTCCCCCACCGGACGGTTGCAGAGAACATCGCCACCGTGCCCCGGCTGCTCGGCTGGGACCGCAGGCGCATCGCCGCAAGGGTGGACGAGCTTCTGGACCTGTTCCAGCTTCCCCCTGCCGAGTTCCGCGACCGGATGCCGCAGCAGCTTTCCGGCGGCCAGCAGCAGCGGGTCGGTGTGGCCCGCGCGCTCGCCGCCCGGCCCGAACTGCTGCTGATGGACGAGCCTTTCGGGGCGCTCGACCCCGTGATCCGGGCCAGGGCGCAGGACGACCTGCGCCGCATCCAGCGCGAGCTTGGCACCACCCTGATCGTCGTCACCCACGACATGGAGGAAGCGATCACCCTGGGCGACCGCATCGCCGTGATGGACGGGGGCCGGCTGCTGCAATACGCCACCCCGCGCGAGATCCTGACCGTCCCCGCCACGCCCTTCGTGCGGGAACTGATCGGGACCGAGGCGCGGCCCTTCCGGCTGCTGTCGCTGTCCTGCGTGGCCGACATCGCCGGGCCGGGCGAGGCTGCCGGACCGCCCGTTTCCCCCGATGCCTCGCTGCGGGACGCGCTAGCGCTGTGCCTCTGGTCGGGGCGCGAGGCGCTGCCGGTGGAGGGCGGCGGCGTGGTGACGCTCGATGCCCTGCGCCGGGCGGCCGCGGGCGAGGCGCCGCGATGATCGGGCGGATCGCCCTGGCTGCAGCCGCAGCGCTGCTGCTGGCCTTCCTGCTGGCGCCGGAAAGTTTTGCCCCTCTGCTGCGCCCGCTGACCCGGAATGACGCGCCGCCGATCTACACGCAGACGAGCCTTCTCTCGCTCACGCTGTCCCACCTGTCGATGGTCGCGGCGGCGGTGGTCGCCTCGACACTCGTGGCGGTCGGACTGGGTGTGCTGGTCACGCGCGAGGGCTGGCGGGATTTCCTGCCGCTCGCCCGCACCGTCACCTCGGTCGGGCAGACCTTTCCACCCGTCGCGGTGCTGGCGCTGGCCGTTCCGGCGATGGGCTTCGGGGCGGGGCCGACGCTGCTGGCGCTGTTCCTCTACGGCCTCCTGCCGATCTTCGAGAACACGCTGGCGGGCTTGACCGCCCTGCCGCCGCAGGTGATCGAGGCCGCGCGCGGCATGGGCATGACCCGCGCCCAGCGCCTGTGGCAGGTGGAACTGCCGCTGGCGCTGCCGGTGATCCTCGCGGGCGTGCGGCTGTCGGCGGTAATCTCGCTTTCGACCGCCACCATCGGCTCGACCGTCGCAGCGCGGACGCTGGGCGAGGTCATCATCGCGGGGCTGCTGTCGTCCAACACCGCCTTTGTCCTGCAGGGGGGCCTGGTCGTCGGCACGCTCGCCCTGCTGATCCATGCAGGCTTCAAGGCGCTGGAAGCACGGGCCTGCGTGAGAGGGTAAGGTCGCCAGGTGGTGGGGTATAACCCCACCCGCCCAAAACCACATCCGCGCCGGATTACCGCGCCAGTGCGTAGGGTGGGTTGCACCCCAACTGTCGCCTTCCCCCACCCGCCGGACCCCCGCGCCTGCGCCGGATCAGCGCGCCAGCCCCAGCCGCTTCAGGTATTCGACCGAGGGCAGGATGCCCGCCTTGTCGCGCAACTCAAGGATCAGGCGCGGCTTCGAGGTGAATTCGCCCAGCGCTCGGAAGACGGCGGGCCAGCAGATCGTGCCCTCGCCGATGGTCCAGTGGCGGTCGGCATAGCCGTCGGCGTCCTGCAGGTGGATATGCTCCAGCCGGTTGCCGGCGCGGCGGACGTAGTAATCGACGGGCGGCGCCCCGGTCGAGCCGTAAGCGTAATGCGCGTGGCCGGTATCGATGGACACCGCCATCGCCGGCGAGTTGAAGCTGTCCGCGAGGATGCGGCGGATGTCAGGGTCCTTGTCCTGGATGTTCTCGACGACCATGGTGACGCCGATCTCCTCGGCGCGGCGGACCACCGGGTCCATGGTCAGGTGGCAGCATTCCAGCACGCGGTCATAGGCCGAGCGGCTGGGGAAGTTGTCAAGGTTGTTGAAATCCCAGGTCGAATAGGGCGAATGGATCACCATCTGCGTGGCCCCCAGATACTCGCAGACCTCCAGACCCTGCATGAACTTGCGCGCGTTCAGCGCCCGCATGTCGGGATCGAGGCTGGCGATGCTGAGGCCCCAGAACGGGCCGTGGATGCCAAGACGGCCGGTATAGCCTGCCAGCAGCGACTTGGCGCGGTCGGCGACAGACTTCCAGTCGCCGTTCAGCAAGTCGGCGTCGAAGAAATCCTGCAGCTCGAGATCACGGTTCTCGGACAGGATGAAGTCTTGCATGGTTTCGAGCGCGGAAAGGAGAAGGGCAGCGTCCAGCAGGGGAAGGTCGGTCATTGTTCGTCCAGTTCAGGCAGCGAGGGGAAGGAGAAGCCGGGACAGCAGGCCGTGGAACTCGGCCATGCCGTGGACGACATGGTCGGCGCCGGCATCGCGCAGGGTCTGCGCGTGGTTCTGGCGGTGGTCCGATGGGCCGATGAAGCCCACGGCGAGGCAGCCTGCTGCGGCGGCGCAAAGGATGCCATGCGGGTTGTCGTCGATGAAGATCGCTTGGCTTGGCGCGACGCCCAGGCGTTCGCAGGCGTAAAGCGCCAGGTCAGGCGCGGGCTTGGGCGCGGGGACGTGCTCGGCCGAATAGACATGGGGGCCGAAGCGGCTCGCTAGCGGGGTGCGGACGATAGAACGGTCGAGCCGCATGACCGACGAGTTCGAGCAGACCGCCATCGGCAGGTCGAAGCCGGACAGCACCGCCTCGATCCCTTCGACATGGGGGATGCCGCGGTCGAACATCTCGAACAGGATGCGGTCTGATTTAGCGAACACCTTGGCCGCGTCGAGGCCCGCCTGCCTCATCCAGGCGATGCTCGCCTGCGCCGCATTCCCGGAGAAGATGCGGGTTGCTTCGTCGCGGGTCATGGGAAGGCCTGCGGCAGTGACGGCCCGAGCCAACGCTTCGCAGCCCAAAGGCTCGCTGTCCAGCAGCACGCCATCGCAGTCGAAGAGGATCGCGCCGTATTCCCTTGCGGCGTATTCCCTCATGCCGGGACGCCTTCCTGCATCAGTTCGCGCAGCAGCACCGGGTTGTCGGATACGAGGAAACCCGGCGCACGGGCGATCCAGCGGCGGATCAGGGCAGGCTCGTTGATCGTCCAGACCGAGCAGGACTTCAGCGGACGCAGGCGGGAGATGAGGTCGAACTCGGCCTCGAACAACTCGTGGTGGATGCCGACGACATCAACCAGATCATCGACCTGTTTCAGGAAAGCCGCGATGCCGCCCTGCCGGTCGGCCCAAGTGCGGTTGACCGAGATGAGGCGGCGCAGGTCGGGGGCTGTGGCGCGGATGTGCCGCACGACCTTGATGTCGAAGCCGTGCAGGATGGACCGCTCGGCCAGTCCGAAGCGTCGCAGGGTTTCCACCGTCCGTTCCACCAGCCCGGGATAGGGAGTGCCGTTCTGGTCGGACTTCAGTTCGACATAAAGGTCTGTCCCGGTATGGGGCGCGAGGATCTCCAGCACTTCTTCCAGACTGGGCACGCCCTCGTCGATCAGCACACCATCCGGCCCGCGCAGGCGCAGGGCCTTGCGGCTCTCCGGCGTCAGGTCGCGGGTCCGGCCGGTGCCGTTGGTGGTCCGGTCCAGCGTCGGGTCGTGGATGACCACGATCTCGCCCGCCTCGGTCAGGTGCAGGTCGAATTCGATGCCGTCGAAGCCGTGACGTGCGGTTTCACGGAAGCCGGTGGCCGAGTTCTCGGCCCAGAGGTTGCGGGCCCCGCGATGGGCCATGATCTGCGACATATCAATGCTTTCCTTGAAAGGGTCAACGAATCGTCGGGTCCAGCCGGTCGCGCAGCCAGTCGCCCAGAAGCGAGATCGACAGCGTCGTCATCACGATCACCGCCGACGGCGCGAGCATGATCCACGGCGCCCGCGTCAGGTATTCGCGCCCGAAGCCGACCATGTTCCCCAGCGAGCTTTCCGGCGGCTGCACACCGAGGCCGAGGAAGCTGAGGCCGGATTCCATCAGGATGATTTCCGGGAAGGTCAGCGTCATCGACACGATCAGGGTCGAGGCGACATTGGGCAGGATGTGCCGCAGATAGACGCGCGAGGGTTTCGCCCCAAGCTGCACCACCGCCGCCGCATAGCCCTGCGCCGAGGCTGAAATCGCAAGTCCGCGGGCGATGCGGGCGTATCGCTCCCAGCCATAGAAGCCCATCAGGCAGACCAGCAGGATCATGGACGAGCCGAAGAAGGCCAGCACCGCCAGCGACATGATCATGAAGGGCAGCGCCGCCTGAAAGTCGGCCAGCGCCATGACCAGATGCTCGACCCAGCCCCGGAACTGGGCAGCGAGGAAACCCAGCGTGGTGCCGAAGACGGCGGACAGGATCGTGGCCCCGAAGGCGATGACCAGCGAGACGCGGACCGACTGGATCAGCCGCAACAGCAGGTCCCGGCCAAGCTCGTCGGTGCCGAGCCATTGGCCCGGCGTTCCCATCGGCGCAAGCCGCGCCGACAGGTCCATCCGGGTGATCTCGTAGGGCCGCAGTCCGTCGGCGAAGATGGCGGTCAGCACTATCAGAAGGGTCCAGCCGGTGGCGAGCATGACCAGCCACGGCATCCTCAGCCGAGTGCGTGTCAGAAGGCCCGGTGCGGGGGTGGCGATTGCGGCATCGGCCATCGTTATCCCTCCTTAATGGCTGCGCTTCTGGCGCAGGCGGGGGTCGAGCAGGCCATAGGCGAAATCGACACACAGGTTGGCGACCACCATCGAGGCCGCGATGACCAGCAGCAGGCATTGCACCACGGCAAGGTCGCGGTTCGAGACCGACACCACGATCAGCCGCCCGACGCCGGGCCACGAGAAGATGCTTTCCACCACGACCGCCCCCGCGATCAGCGCGCCCACCATGAAGCCGATCAGCGTCACGATGGGGATCGCGGCATTGGGCAGCGCGTGCCTCCAGACGACCTCGCGCCAGGGCAGGCCCTTGGCCATGGCGGTGCGGATATAGGGCTGGCCCAGCACCTCGATCATCGCGGAGCGCGAGAAACGGGCGAGGATGCCGATGCCGCCGATCGACAGCGTGGCGATGGGCAGGATCGCGTGGCGCCATGTGTCCTGCCCGCCCGAGGGCAGCCAGTCGAGCGTGACCGCGAAGACCAGCACCAGCACCAACGCCAGCACGAAGGAGGGGATGGTGAAGCCGAAGATCGACAGCATGATCACCCCCCGGTCGGCGATGGAGTCCCGGTGCAGCGCCGCATAGACGCCCGCGGGGATGCCGATGCAGATCTTCAGGATCAGCGCCGGGACAGTGATCGACAGGGTGGCCGGGATGCGTTCCAGCACGAGATCGATGGCGGGCGAGTGGTCGCGCATCGAGATGCCGAAGTCGAAGCTCAGGATCTGCTGCAGATAGGCCAGATATTGCTGCCACAGCGGATCGTTCAGCCCCCAGCGGGCGCGGAAGGCCTCCACCGCGTCCTGCGGCGCGTCCGGTCCCAGCAGCACCTGTGCGGGGTCGCCCGACAGGCGCAGGACGACAAAGGCGAAGCTCATGACCAGCAGGATGGTCAGGGCCGCGCGGGCGGTCTTGGCGAGGATGAAGCGAAGCATGGGTTCCTCACGCCGCCTGCCGCGCAGGGCGGGACAGCTTCAGGCAGGCGGCAAGCCGGCCGCCGTGGTTTTCAAGTTGCGGCACCTGCGCGACGCAGCCCGCGTCGGCAAACTGGCAGCGGGGGTGGAAGGCGCAGCCTTGGGGACGGGCGGCGGGGTTCGGCGGCTCGCCATGCAGGATGATCCGAGTTTCCAGCCCCTGCCCCGCCTGCGGGATCGAGGAGACCAGCGCCTGCGTATAGGGGTGGCGCGGGACGGCGAAGATGCGGTCCGAGGGCGCTTCCTCGACCACCCGGCCCAGATACATCACCGCCACCCGGTCGCAGATGTTGCGGACCACCTTCAGGTCGTGGCTGATGAAGACCATCGTCAGCCCGTCCTGTTCCTGCAGGTCGCGCAGCAGGTTCACCACCTGCGCCTGAATGGACACGTCCAGCGCCGACACCGGCTCGTCGCAGACAAGGAAGCCCGGGTTCGTCGCAAGCGCCCGGGCGATCACGACGCGCTGGCGCTGGCCGCCGGAGAGTTCGTGCGGATAGCGGTCCGCCTGGTCGCGGCGCAGACCGACGCGGGCCATCAGCGCCAGGGCGCGCTCGGCCAGTTCGACGCCTTTTGCGATGCCGTGGATTTGCAGCGGCTCGGCGATCTGGGCGGCGATGGTCATGCGGCGGTCGAGCGCGGCCAGCGGGTCTTGGAAGATCAGTTGCATCTGGGCGCGCAAGCGGCGCCAATGTTCGGTCCGGGGCGCGGGCATGGGCTGGCCGTGATAAAGGACCTCGCCCGCAAAGGGGGTTTCCAGCCCCAGCAGCATCCGGCCGAGCGTGGACTTGCCGGAGCCGGACTCGCCCACGACACCGAGGATCTCGCCCTCGGCCACGGAAAGGTCGATGCCGTCCACGGCGCGCAGGGTCGTGGGCTTGCCGAACAGCGACTTGCCGGTGGTGTATTGCTGGACGAGGCCGCGGGCTTCCAGAAGGACGCTCATGCGACCACCGCTTGCGGTTGCCGGGCGGCGATCGTTACCTTGGGATGGAAGCAGGCGACCTCGCCGCCTTCCGCCTGCGGCTTCAATTCAGGCACATAGGCCGCGCAGAAATCTGTTGCCCGCGCGCAGCGGGGCGCGAAGGCGCAGCCCTGCGGCAGGTTCCTAGGGTCGGGGACGGTGCCCTCGATGGGGACCAGCCGGGCGCGGCCCGCGTCCAGTTCCGGGATCGCGTCGAACAGGCCGCGCGTATAGGGGTGCTTCGGCGCCTCGAACAGCCGCGCCACCTTGTTCGTTTCCACGATCCGCCCCGCATACATCAAAGCGCGGGGCGAGCCATCAGCCCGCCCCGCAAAAGTGGTCAGACGTTCCAGTTGTTCGCGCGGAAATCCATCGCGAAGGCCGGAGCGGCTTTCCAGTTCAGTTCCGACTTCATGCCGGTGAAGACGGCGTTCTGGTGCAGGACGGTATAGGCCGGGTCCTCGCGCTCGCAGATCTCCAGCATCCGGGCATGGGCCTTCAGCCGCGCGGCGGGGTCCATCGAGGTTTCCATCACCACGGAAAGCTGGTTCACCTCGTCGTTCCAGAAGTTGCGCTTCTGCTGCGCCTCGCCGTTCGGGCCGAACTGGACGACCAGCGGCGTGACCGGATCGTTGATGTTGTTCGAGGCCGACCAGTCGAAGACGCCGCGCACCCCTTGGGGGTCATGGATCTGCGCCCAGTTTTCCTTCATCTCGATCTCGACGTTCAGGCCGACCTGCTTCCACATCTCGACCAGCACCTGCGCGGTGGGCGTCTGGTTGGTGTAGTAGTTGTTGAGCAGCCGATAGGGGATCGCATCGCCCTTGTAGCCCGCCTGCTTCAGCAGGTCGCGGGCGAGGTCGGGGTTGTATTCCGGCACGGCCCAGCCTTCGACGAACATCCCCGAGGTCCTGAAGCTTTCGAACTGCAGGCCCGCCGGGACGACGGTCTGCCCGCCCCACAACGCCTCGACGACGGCCTGCCGGTCGATCGCATGGGTCATGGCGCGGCGGACCAGCGGATCGGCGAGAAACTCGTTCTGCTTGTTGAAGACGGTGACGCGGTGGTTCCAGATGGTCGAGGACTGCACTTCCAGCCCCGGCGCGGCAGCGACCGTCGCGATCTGGTCGGGCGGCAGGTCGCAGGCGAAGTCGTATTCGCCCGAGAGCAAGCCGTTCACGCGGCTGGCGACCTCGGGGACCTCGACGAAGCGGATGCGTTCAAGCGGCGGGCAGCCGCCCCAGTAGTCGTCAAAGGCCACCAGCGTCAGCGAGACGTCGGGGCGGAACTCCTCGACCCGGTAGGGGCCGGTGGTGACGGGGCTGTTGGCCCATTCGGCGTAAGATGCGGCCTCGTCCCAGGCGCGCTTGCTGGCGATCTGCGATCCGAAGGCGTAAAGGCGGCCTTCCAGCGTGATGTCGGGCGTCGCGTTGTGGAAGCGGACGGTGTATTTGTCCACGGCCTCGACGCCGCGCAGCGCGGGCCACAGCCGGCGGGCAATGCCGGGGATGTTGGCCGGCAGTTCCTTGGCGTTCTGCAGCTTGAAGTTTTCGGCGTAAAGCGTCTGGCCGCCGGCAGGCTCGGCCCCGGCGAACAGCCGCTCGTCCTAAAAGGAAAAGACCACGTCCTCGGCGGTCAGTTCGTCGCCGTTGTGGAAGCGAACGCCCTGACGCAGCTTCAGGTCGATGGTCCGGTCGTCCAGACGCGTCCATTCGGTCGCAAGGCCCGCGACCGGGCCCTGGTTGCCCATCCAGTCGCGCAGGATCAGCCCTTCCCAGAGGTTGGGGAAGAACACCCGCTCGCCCACGTTCGACTGCTCGTTCCAGATGTCCAGCGTGTTGTTGTTGGTGATCTTATGCACCGCGACGGTGATGGAACGGCGCGGCGCCTGGGCCATGGCGTGACGCGGCAGGATCAGGGAACCGGCGGCGGCGCCGAACAGGCCCAGGGTGTGGCGACGGGTGATAAGCATGGGTCTCTCTCATGTGCAGTGCAGGGCGGGCGGCGATCGGTGCCACTTCGGCGCGCCTTCTGGCCCCGCCATGTGGCCGTCGGATGACGCGGCCGTGACATTCTTGTTAACTTCAGGGTGGCGGGCGAACTTTCCCTGCCGAGGATCGTTGGGGCAGGCCCCCGCAGCAGGAAAGGAACCGCGATGACCGAACGTGTGGTGACGATCCCCATGGCCGACGTGGACATGGACGAGTTGCGCTGGAAATCGCGTCCGGTCGTGATCCTCGCCCGTGACCAGGAAGACCCGCGCGTGGCCGAGCAGATCGCCATGCTCAACGCGGCCGCGCATGGCATGGGCGAACGTGACATGCCGGTGCTGACCGATTTCGGTGGTGACACGGGCTTCGAGCTGCGCCTGCTTGGCCGCGACGGCACGCTGAAGCAGCGCTTCGATGCCCCGGCTCCTGCCGAGACGCTGTTCGGGATCGTCGATTCCATGCCCATGCGGCAGGAGGAGATGAAGGACTGACCTCGCCGCCCGCGACGGGCCGGCCCGATGGGCGGGCTTTCCTTTCGCGCCTGGAACGATCACGGTCCCGCATCGTTGCACTCCCCTGCCACGAAAGGAGCCGTCCATGTCATCGCGCCTGTTCACCCGGCTGGATGTCGGCAAGCTGAGCCTGTCCAACCGCATCGTCATCGCGCCGATGTGCCAGTATTCGGCCGAGGACGGCTGCATGACCGACTGGCACCTGATCCACTACGGCAGCCTCGCGCTGTCCGGCGCCGCCCTGCTGACCATCGAGGCGACCGCCGTGGTCCCCGAGGGCCGCATCAGCTATGCCGATGTCGGCCTGTGGTCGGACGAGACCGAGGCGGCAATGGGCCGTACGCTGGACAGCATCCGCCGCTGGTCGGACATGCCCATCGCGATCCAGTTGGCCCATGCGGGCCGCAAGGCGTCGACCGACCTGCCGTGGAAGGGCGGGGCGCAGATCGCGCCGGATCACCGGAATGGCTGGCAGACCGTCTCGGCCAGCGCCGATCCCTTCGCGGCGGGGGAAAACCCTCCGGTCGCACTGGATGAGGACGGGCTGAAGCGGGTCCGCGACGGCTTTGCCGAGGCCGCCCGCCGCGCCGGCCGGCTGGGGATCGACGCGGTGCAGATCCATGCGGCCCACGGCTACCTGCTGCACCAGTTCCTGTCGCCGCTGTCGAACCGGCGCGAGGATCCCTATGGCGGCAGCCTCGAAAACCGGATGCGCCTGACGCTGGAGGTCTTCGATGCCGTGCGCGCAGCCTTCCCGGCAGATCGCCCGGTGTCGGTGCGGGTGTCCGGGACCGACTGGGTCGAGGGCGGCTGGGACATCGAGCAAACCATCGCCTTGGCGCAGGCGCTGGAGGCGCGGGGCTGCGATGCGATCCATGTGTCCAGCGGCGGGCTGGACCCGCGCCAGAAGATCCCGGTCGGGCCGAACTACCAGGTGCCGCTGGCCCGCGCCGTGAAGCAGGCGGTGACGATGCCGGTGGTCGCGGTGGGGCTGATCACTGACTATGACCAGGCCGAGGCCATCGTCGGGACGGGCGACGCCGACATGATCGGGCTGGCGCGGACGATCCTCTACGATCCCCGCTGGCCCTGGCACGCGGCGGCGCATCTGGGCGCGGCGGTGCAGGCGCCAGAGCAGTATCACCGCTCGCAGCCCCGACAATACAAGGCGCTGTTCGACATCAAGGGCAGCGCGGAAAACTGAGGCTTGACGGAAACGGCCCGCCTTTCAGGGGCGGGCCGATCTGGAGTTTGCTGGAAGGGCGATCATCAGGCGAAGATCACCAGGCGGGGATGACCGCGCCTTCGTACTTCGTCTCGATATATTCCCTGACTTCGGGCGAGTGATAGACCTCGACCAGCGTCTTGACCCAAGGCTGCTCCTCATCGCCCTTCCGCACGGCGATCACGTTCGCATAGGGGCTGTCCGCCTTTTCCATGGCAATGGAATCTTCGCGCGGGCTGATCCCGGCGGCGAGTGCGAAGTTCGTGTTGATGACGGCCGCGTCGGCATCATCCAGCGCGCGGGGCAGTTGCGCCGCGTCAAGCTCGCGGAAGCGCAGGTTCTTCGGGTTCTCGCTGATGTCCAGAACCGAGGGCACGAGGCCCGCGTCAGGGTTCACCGTGATCACGCCCTCATCGGCCAGCACCAGCAGCGCGCGGCCGCCGTTGGTCGGGTCGTTCGGGATGGCGACATTGGCGCCATCAGGCAGTTCGTCCAGCGATTCCAACTTGTTGGAATAGACGCCCATCGGGGTAGTGATGGTCTTGGCGACGACCACCAGGTCGAAGCCGCGATCCTTGATCTGGTTTTCAAGGAAGGGGACGTGCTGGAAGCTGTTGGCATGGAGGTCGCCATCGGCCAGCGCGACGTTCGGGACGACATAGTCCGAGAACTCGATCACGTCGATGTTCAGGCCCTTGGCGGCGGCCAGAGGCACGATCTGTTCCATGATCTCGGCATGCTCGCCGGGTGTCACGCCGACCTTGATGTCCTCGGCGGCGGCCATTCCGGCGCTCAGCGCCAGGGCGGCAGCGATCAGTCGCAGCATGGTTGTTCCTTTCAGTTAAAGTCCACGGTCCTTGGCGGCGCGGTGGTCGAGCCGGCGGGCGATCCATTCGCCGAAGGACTGCACCCCCTGCACCAGCACGATCAGGATGATGACGACGGCCAGCATCACGTCCGGCATGAAGCGCTGATAGCCATAGCGGATGCCGAGGTCGCCCAAGCCCTCGCCGCCGACCGCGCCGACCATTGCGGAATAGCCGATCAGGCTGACGATAGCGAGCGTAAGGCCCAGAACGATCCCCGGCAGCGCCTCGGGCAGCAGCACCTTGGCGATGATCTGGCCGGGCGTGGCGCCCATGGCACGGGCGGCCTCGATCAGCCCGCCATCGACCTCGCGGATCGCGGTTTCCACGATGCGGGCGATGAAGGGGGCGGCGGCCAGCGTCAGCGGCACGATGGCCGCCGTGGTGCCGATGGATGTGCCCGCGATCATCCGGGTGAAGGGGATGATCGCCACCACGAGGATGATGAAGGGGATCGACCGCAGCGCGTTCACCACCAGCCCCAGCGCGCTGTTGGTGACGGGGGCCGACAGAAGCTCGCCGCGCTTCGAGGTCGCGAGGAACACGCCCAAGGGCAGGCCCAGAGCCGTGCCGATCAGGCCCGAGACGACGACCATGTAGATCGTCTGCCAGGTGGCCTCCCACAGGATGGGGATCATGTTAGCCGACATGGCCCAGCACCTCCGTCCGCAGGTCATGGGCCTGCAGGTAGGCTTGCGCGCGGGGCAGCGCCTCGGCGGGCACCTGCACGGTCAGGTTGCCGAAGGGGCGGCCGTCGATCTCCTCGATGGCGCCGCCGAGGATGCTGGCGTCGATTCCCAGTTCCGAACCCAGCCGCGACAGCACCGGATGGGTGGCACTGTCGCCGGCGAAGGTGATCCGCAGGATCGCGGGGCCGGTGCCCTCGGGCGTGATGCGGCGGGCGATGAAGCCGGGCAGCGAGGCCCCGGTCACACCCGACAGGAAGCTGCGGGTCACAGGGTCGTGCGGGTTGGCGAAGATGTCGTAGGTCTCGCCCGTCTCTACGATGCGGCCCCCCTCCATCACCGCGACATGGTGGCAGATGTCGCGGACCACGGCCATCTCGTGGGTGATGAGCAGGATCGTCAGGCCAAGTTCGCGGTTGATGTCGCGCAGCAGCGCCAGCACCGCCTGCGTCGTCTCGGGGTCGAGCGCGCTGGTCGCCTCGTCCGACAGAAGCACCTTCGGCTCGGTCGCCAGCGCCCGGGCGATGCCGACGCGCTGCTTCTGCCCGCCGGAAAGCTGTGCCGGATAACGGTCGGCGAAGGGGGTCAGGCCCACAAGCTCGATCAGGCGGGCGACACGGGCAGCGGCCTCGGCGCGAGGCACGCCCGCGATCTCCAGCGGCAGGGCCACGTTGCCGCGCACGGTGCGGTTGGCCAGCAGGTTGAAATGCTGGAAGATCATGCCGACGTCGCGGCGCAAGCTGCGCAACTCGCGCCCGCGGGCGGCGGTCACGTCGCGGCCCAGCACCTCGACCCGGCCCGATGAGGCGCGTTCCAGTCCGTTGACCAGCCGCAGCAGCGTGGACTTGCCCGCGCCGGAACGACCGATGACGCCGGTGATGCCGCCCGCCTGCACGTCCAGGCTGACCCGGTCCAGCGCGGCCACGTCGCCGCCCTTCTGGGGCCATGTCTTGATGACATCCCGGAAGGCGATGGCGGGGGAAGGATCTGCGCTGCTGGCCATGCGCGGTCAGGTATCGGGAGTGGCCGGCAGCTTCAATGGCCGGACTACCGCGACAGCGGAAAAGGACCGGCATCCGCGCCGCCGTCCGGGCTTGCACGAAACGGTTTCTGTCGTGGCCCTGAGGCACAAGGATTTTCCGCGATGCATCGACTTCTTGGTAAAATCAATCCCGCTCTTGCAGCGGCGGAGGCAGGAAAAAGGACGATTATTCCTGATTTGCCGCCGATGGGCCGAAGCAACGGGGACGCGCATGGTGTCGTGTCGCGCGATCCGGGCGACCCTGGCGTGACCCATAGGGGCATCAGTCTCCGCGCTCAACACCGCTGCGGAACAGGACAGCCGAGAGAGGCCCGGACAGGCAAAAGCGGCCCCAAGGGGGCCGCCTGCATCCGCGCGACGAGGATGGCTCAGCGCGTGACCTTGGCCAGTTCCGCGTCCAGCCGCGCGCGCGCGCGCTTGGGCAGCTTGCCCTCGGCCAGCACGTCGTAGTTCGAGGCGTCGGCGCCGACCTGCACCAGCGCGACCATCCCCATCGGCGTGTGGGGCGAGCATCGCAGCCCGTAAAGGCCCGGCTCGGTCACGGTCAGGACATATTCCTCGTTCACCTTGGACTTGAACTCCTCGACTCCCTCGGGAAGCATCCCCTTGATCGAGGCGACATCGTGGCTTTTGTCCGTGGGTACGAAGGTGATGGTGTCGCCCACTTCGGCCTGCACGAAAGCGGGCTGGAACACCATCGGGCCTTCGTCGCCCTTGTTCAGCATCTCGACGCGGTGGTCGGCGGCCATGGCCGGAGCGGCAAGGAACGCAAGCGCCAGCGCGACGGAAATGGAACGTTTCATTCGTCTTGTCTCCTTCAGACGGGGAATCACCCGTTGACCGAAACAATAGGGCTTCCCGCGGCACCGCATGTTGCGCTGCAGCAAACTAGTCCTCGTCGCCCGCGATGTCCTGCAGCGCACGCGCGTCGGCGATGACGACCTTGCGCCGCCCGCGCCCCAGCACCCCTTGCGATTCCCAAGCCGCCATGATGCGGGACACGGTGTGAAGCGTGTTGCCGCTCATGTCGGCGATGTCCTGCCGGGTCAGGGGATAGGGCAACTCGATCCCCTCGTCGGTCTCCAGCGCGTCCTCCCCCGCCTTGGCCCGCAGCCGCAGCACCAGCCGGGCCACGCGGCGGGCGGCTTCCTCGGTGCTCAACTCGCGCAGCCGGTCATGGGCTTCGTCCAGCTTGCGGCCGATTGCCTGCACGATCGACAGCGTGACGGATGGCGCCGCACCCAGCACCGCCTGCCAGCGGCGGCGAGGCCAGACCAGCGCCTCGCTGTCCACGATCGCCTCGCAGGTGCCGGGATAAAGGTCGCGCTGCAGCGCGGGGGCAAAGCCGAAGAACTCGCCCGGATGGACGATGCGGACGATCAGCTTCTGCCCGTCGGCCGTGACCTGCGTGACCTTGAGCCAGCCCTCCTTCAGCAGGAAGAACCGGTCGGCGGGATCACCCTGCAGGAACAGCGGCTCGCCCGCCGCAAGCCGGGCGGTGGTGGTGCCGGTCAGGATCGTCCCGATCTCGGCGGGGCTGAGGCCCTGAAAGGCGGCGCGGACGGTCGGGTGGTCGTCGGGCATGAGGGCCGCAACCTTTCGGGACGGGAACTGGCCCGCCCTTCTATCCTGCCCTACCGTGGAAAGTGAACCGTCAGCCGCTGCCCGCCCGCCGCACCAGCAGCCGGTAGCCGCTGGCATCGGCGGCATGGTTGCCGACCCATTGATGGCCCTGCGCCTTCAGTTGCGGCAGCAGCGACAAGGGTTCACGATCGAGAAGCGCGAAGATCACTTCTTCGGGCGGGGCGGCCTCGACCTCGGCCAGCAGGCGCCGCATCGGTTCGGGCGGCTCCATCCCCGTCAAGTCCAGAAGCCGCGTGGGGGCGGGCCAGTCCGCCGCGTCAAGCGAGCTTCCCGCCGTCAGCGTCCCCGGCGCAGGCTGGAAATCCACCTGCCACAACGCGCCGTCCAAGGCCGTTTCCGCCAGCGTGAAGCCGCAGTTCCGCAGCACGCTCATCAGCGGGACCGGGCGGAAGGGCGCGATCAGGCGCAGGGTCTGGCCCGGTCCCAGTGCCTCGGCCGCCTGCATGACTGCGGCGAATGGCTCTTGCCCCGAGGCGAGCAGGGGGCGGACGTCGAGGGTGACGATCCGGTTCATCTGCATCCTCCCTGATGCGCCCCGCGGGTTCTGCCCGGCATGATCCGCTATCCGCCGAAGCGGCTTTCGCGGCCCTGCGCGTCCAGCGCGCGGACCTGAATGCCCGGCAGCCCGGCCAGCGCGCCGCGGATCGCGGGCGCGGGGGCAAGCGACAGCCCGGTGGACAGCGCATCGGCCAGCCCCGCCTGCGGCGCGATGACCGCGATGCGGCGCCATTCGGCGCGGGGGGCGCCCGTGCCGGGGTCGATCAGATGCGGCAGACGGCCTTCAGCGTCGAAGCTGTAGCCCGCGGCCTCGGTCACGGCGAGGGCGCGGTCGGCAAGCTCGACCTCGCCGCCGCCCGACAGGCCCACGCGCCACGGATCATGGGCGCTGCGCCCGCCGATGGCGCTGATCTCGCCCATGTTGACCAGCGTGTGCCGCGCGCCTTCGGCCCGCAGCATCGCGGCGATGCGGTCCGAGATGAAGCCCTGTGCGATCCCGTTCAGCGTCAGTTCGGTCCCGCGCGGCATGGCGATGCGGTCTTCGCTGACATGAACGCGGTCGAAGCTGATCAGGGCACGCGCAGTCGCCACCTCGGTCGCATCCGCGCCGGTGGCATAGGCCCGCCACAGCGGTTGCACGGTCGGGTCAAATCGGCCCTGCGTCGCGGCATGGACCTGCCGCGCCAGCAGCAGCGCCTCGACCAGTTCGGGGCTGGGCGCGGCCAGGGCGCCCGTGCGGTTCAGCCGCGACAGTTCCGAATCCGCACGGTAGAGCGTGAAGATCCCCTCCAGCCGCCGCAATTCGGATTCGACCCGTCGCAGGATCGCCCCCGCCTGTTCGGGATCGGGATGGTTCAGGATCAGCGTGGCTTCCGCCCCCATCGCCTGACCGCGCCAAGTGACCGGCTGCGGCGCGGCATGGCCCGGCCCCGCAGCCAGCACCGCCCCCATCGCAGCGGCGATGGTGATGAAGCGGCGGCGGTCAATGCATGGCATGTTCGTGATCCTCGGGGTCCACCGCCATCTCGTCGCCGCCGCCCAGCACCTGTTCCGGCGTCAGGTCGGCGAAAGCCAGAACCGTGCCGCCCTTTTCGGCGGCGAAGGCGTCGGCGGCCTCGCGGGTGGAAAAGGGCACGATCTCGGACCCGCCCATGCCGCCCCGCGCGTTCGAGCCATGGACATAGAAGGCTTGCCGCGCCTCGACCCAGTTGTCCGCGCCCGGATCGTCCCAGTTGTCCGCGCGGGCCATGTCCGAGACATAGACGGCGGCATAATCCTTGGGTTCGTCGGGCATCATGGTGAAGGCCAGCGTGTCGCGGGCCGACGAGAACCAGAAGGGGTCATGCCCCTCAGTCAGCACCACCTGCCCCTTGGGTCCGTCATGCTCGATCAGGTTCATCCCGCAATAGCGGCCGATGGCCTCGGCCGTCAGCGTGGCCGGCGGGGCCGAGGCCACTGTCTCCTCGCGGCAGCCGGCCAGCGACAAGGCCAGAAGCGCGGCAAGCAGGATCGGTTTCATCACAGGTTCCTTCGCGAAAAGACGGCCATGGCGAGGGCCAGCGGGGCCGCGCACCACAGCACCAGCGCGCCGATCAGGACGCCCGGTGTCAGGGCAGAGTTGTCGAAGACCCCGCCCATGCCCGACAGCATCGCGGACGAGCCCTCGCCCAGCGTCAGCAGCCGGTAGGCGTCGGTCGGGTTCATCACCAACGCCAGATCCATGATCCAGCCGGGGATGGCATGGCCGCCCTGCGCGACAAGGATCGCCAGCAGCGCCATGTCGTAGATCGCCACGAACAGAAGCCACAAGCCGATGGAGATCCCGGCGGCGGTGGAACTTTCCTGCACCGAGGCCGAGGCCAGCAGCCCCAGCGACAGGAACACCGCCCCCAGCAGGATCGAGGCCCCCGTCATGCTGGCGAAAGCCTGCCAGCCCTCGGACCCGTGCTGCCAGACGACGAAAGCGGCGGCGAAGCTGAAGCCGATGATGGTGGCGAAACCCATGATGCCGAGCTGGCCCAGGAACTTGCCCGCGATCACCTGCCAGCGCGACAGCGGATGGCTGAGCAGCAGCAGCAGCGTGCCGCCCTCGGCCTCGCGCGTGATGGCGTTGTGCGAGATCAGCAGCGCGATCAGGGGCACGAGGAAGATGGTCAGGCTCGCCAGCCCCACCACCACGACATCCAGCGCCCCGGTCGAGGTCGATCCCGTGGGCG
Organism: Paracoccus sp. MC1862; assembly: GCF_016617715.1. Classification (NCBI taxonomy): domain Bacteria; kingdom Pseudomonadati; phylum Pseudomonadota; class Alphaproteobacteria; order Rhodobacterales; family Paracoccaceae; genus Paracoccus; species Paracoccus sp. MC1862. The sequence goes on from NZ_CP067225.1 coordinate 2,485,029, forward strand.
CCGATCCCAGCGCCGCGATGGCCGACGCCAGCGCCGCCAGCAGGACGGTGGTGGAAACGACCCAGCGGTTCCGCATCCCCTCAGCCAATTCGCGGCGGGCGATGGTCAGGACGGGGGACGAGGGCATGGCGGGGCGGGTCGCGGTGGGCATGGCGATGGATGTGGTCTCGGTGGTCATGCGGCCTCCCGGCGCAGGAAATGCGCGTAGATGTCGTCAAGGCTGGGGTCTTCCAGCGTGATGTCGCGGGCGCCCGCGTCCAGCGCGGCGCGCAGGGCGGCGGGTTTCTCGGCCTCGGACAGTTCGACCTGCCACTGGTCGCCGATGCGGGCCGCGCCTGCAGGCGCCCCCTCGGCCCGGAAGCGCAGGAGAGAAGGCAGCCCGGCCAGCCGGCGCAGTTCCTCCATGGTGCCGTCGGCGATCAGATGGCCCCGGTTCATCACCAGAACGCGGGCGGCCTGATCTTCCAGTTCCGTCAGCGCGTGCGAGGATAGAAGCACCGTCGTCCCTTCGCGGGCGAGGTCGGCCACGATCCCGTAAAGCTCGCGCCGCAGCGCGGGGTCGAGGCCCGAGGTCGGCTCGTCCAGCAGCAGCAGCCGCGGGTGGCCGAGGATCGCCTGCGCCAATCCCAGCCGCTGCCGCATCCCCTTGGAATAGCCGCGCACCGGGCGGTTGGCAGCATCGGCCAGACCCACGCGGGCGAACAGCGCGTCATGGCCGCGCGCGGGCAGGCCCTTGAGGCGGGCGTAGAAGCCCAGCGTCTCGCGCGCGGTGAAGCTGGGGTGGAACTGGACGCTTTCGGGCAGGTAGCCCAGCGCGCTGCGGGCATGACGGCCATGCGCGGGATCGGCGCCCAGCACCTGCAGCAGCCCGCCATCGGGGCGCACCAGTCCCAGCATCATCTTGATCTGCGTGGTCTTGCCCGCGCCGTTATGGCCGACGAGCGCCACGACCTCGCCCGGCGACAGCCGGTAGGTCAGGTCATGGACCACCTCGCGCCCGCCATAGGACTTGCGGACGCCGTCGAGGATCACCGTCGCATCGCTCATGGCAGCGGCCTTTCGGAATTCGGGAACATCAGGGGGTTGCTGTCGGTGACACCGCCCGGCAGCACGGCGGGAAAGCGGCTCTGGGCAAAGCGGATGATCTGCACGGCGGGGCTGGTCATCAGCATCCGTGCCTGTGGGGCCGTCCACATCACCTTGTCCACCATGTCGTTCGGCCGATAGACTGAATCCGCCAGCCCGTCCCCGTTCAGGTCGAAGCCCGAATTGTCGGACCAGTAGTTGCCGATCCCGCCCTCGGACCATTCGAGGTTCCGGCTGCCCACGTATTTCACCTGCACCCGGTTATCCACGAAGTCGTTGCGGGACATCCGGTTGCCCTCGGCCCCGGCGGTGAAGTGGATGCCGGTGCCGCAGCCCTCGAAGCGGTTGCCGGTGAAGACGTTCTGGTTGGCGTTGTAGATGAAGACGCATTTCGTGGGCGCGATGAACTCGCTGCCCTGAAGATCCTCGGGCTCGGGCACGTCCGCGTCGCGGGTCAGGCCCAGGTCGCGCCAGCGCGTGGGGTCGGCGGGAAAGCCCTTGACCGTGTTGCCGGTCAGTTGCGAACGGTTGGCGGTGTTGAACAGGAAGCCGTAGTCGCGGTCGTTTTCGGAACTGTTGTTCAGGACCTTCAGCCGGTCCGAGAACATGATGGCGTAGCCCATGCCGTTGTTGACCGAAACGTTGCCGCTGATCTCGCTGTTGTTGGTGAACATGTAGTGGACGGCAAAGCGCACGCCCTCGAAGTAATTGTCGCGGAAGACGTTCTGCTTCGAGGCGTTCGAGAAGATGCCGTCGCGGCCACGGGTGATGTGGTTGCGCTCGACCACCGCGCCCGGCGCGTTCCAGACGGTCACGCCGTTCCCCAGTTCCTGCTGCCGTCCGCTGCGCCCCACGATGGTGTTGCCGCGCACGATGGAATCGCGCGAGCCGTGGATGCGGACGCCGTGCAGGTTGTCTTCCAGCCGGTTGCCCTCGACCAGCGCGCGGCGCGAGGAGCGGGCCAGGAACACGCCCGAGTCCATCTCGTTCATGTCGTCGCCCGACCGGGTGATGGTCAGGCCGCTGACGGTGACGTCCTCGGCCGTGACCTCGATCGCATGGCCCTGACCCTGCCCGTCCACCACTGCGCCCGGTTCGCCCCGCAGCGCCAGCGGCTTGTCGATGAGAAGGGGGCCGGTCCACCGGCCCGCCTTCAGGATGATCTCGTCCCCTGCCTCGGCGCCCGCAAGCGCGGCGGCCAGTTCGGCATCCGACGCAGGTTTCCAGATGGCGGCGGAAAGCGGCGCGGCCGAAAGGGCCGCGACGCCAAGCGCCAGGAGGGAACGCAGGATGGTCATGCCGCCCGCGGCTCCACCAGCATGCGGCCCTTCATCTCCATGTGCATCGCATGGCAGAACCACGAGCAGTAATACCAGTAGACGCCGGGCCGGTCGGCCTTGAACGTCACCGAAGCCGTGGCCTGGGGCGCAACTTCCATGTTGATGCCGTAGTTGATGATCGAGAAGCCGTGGGTCAGGTCCTCGACGTCATCGACGTTGGTGACGAAGACCGTCACCTCGTCGCCCTGCTGGACGGTGAAGCTGTCCAGCCCGAAGGTCGGCGCGGTCGAGGTCATGTAGACGCGCACCTTGGTCGGGTCGGCGGCGTCGCGGATCACCTCGCTGTCCGAGGTCAGGTCGATGCCGTCGGCCTCGGCCTGCTTCACCGCGTCGGCGAAGAACGGGTCGGCACGGTCCCACAGGTGGACGGGGTTGATCTTCGACGCATGGACGATCGTCGCGTCATGGGGTTCGGCGAAGGTCGGGTTGTCGTGAACGATCACCATCTCGTCGCCCGAGATGTCGATCAGCTGGTCGCATTCCGGCTTCAGCGGACCCACGTTCAGGAAGCGGTCCTTCGAGAACTTGTTCAGCGAGATCAGCCACTTGCCATCTGCTTCCTTGGTCTGGCCCATCGAGGTGTGGTTGTGGCCCGGCTGGTAGTGGACGTCCAGCTTCTGCCGGATGGGGTCCACCTGCTCGCCGTTATACGCCCGGATCGCGTCCTCGATGTTCCACTTGCAGATCTGGCTGTCGATGAACAGTGTCGTATAGGCGTTGCCGCGCCCGTCATAGGCGGTGTGCAGCGGGCCGAGGCCCAGTTCCGGTTCCGCCACCACAGTGTCGCGCGGCTGGATAGTGCCGGCGAACAGGTCGTCAAAGCGGCGCACGTCGAACACCGTGACGGTCGGCGCGAGCTTGCCGTTCGCCACGATGTGGATGCCGTCCGGCGCGGTGTTGATGCCGTGCGGGCCGTTCGCCACGGGGATGTAGCGGGTCAGCTTGTTGTTCTCGCCCCGCCCGTCCAGCACGCGCACGCCGTTCAGCACCTGGCCCTCGCCCGCCGCCACCGCGGCCTCGATCGCGCCGAGATTGAATACGGTCAGCCAGTCCTGATCGGTTTCCATCATCTCGGGCAGGGTGACGCCCTTTTCCGAGTTGTAGCAGGTCGCGAAGGCATATTTGCCCTGGTAGTCGGCGTCCACGTTGTCGAGGTTGCCGTCCACGATGATCTGCCAGGCGACTTCCATCGTGTCGCCGTCAATGGCCGAGAAGATCGAGTGATACTGCGACGGATCGTCCAGCGCGGTGCCGTCGTTCGGCAGCGGAACGCCATCCTCGCCATTGGCGAAGACATAGCCGGTGCGCGGGTATTTCTGCACGCGCAGCCCGTGGACGGTGTGCTGGTTCGGGATCTCGATGATCTTGTCGGTCTTCATCACATCCAGACGGATGCGGGCGACGCGGGTGTTGGCCTTGTCGTTGATGAAGACATAGCGCCCGTCATAGGTCCCGTCGGTGAAGGACGGGTGCGGATGGTGGGCGTCGCCGTTCATGAAGATGCCGCCCTTGTCGGCGAGGAACTCGCGCGTCTGGGGCGTCATGCCTTCGGTCAGGACCTTCAGCGATTCGTTGGTCTGGCCCCAGCCCGTCGCGCTTTCGCGGTTGAAGACCGGGATGCGGATCAGTTCGCGCATCGAGGGGGCGCCGACGACGCGGATCTCGCCCGAATGGCCGCCGGACAGGAAGACGTAGTATTCGTCAAGCTCGCCCGGCCCGACATGATAGGGCTGGTTGCCGGTCGCGCCCTGCGCGGCCGCCTGAGTGGCGACGCCGCCCGCGACCAGCGCCGCGCCTGCGCCCAGCATGGCGCGGGGGGCTACGGTGCCGGCGCCTGCAGCCAAGGCCATGGTGCTGCCCAGCAGCTGGCGGCGGTTCAGACCCGTTCTGGTTTCTTCGGTCATCTCAAGCTCCTTGAGGGTTTGACGTGGTGGATGCCGCAGCCTGCTCGGCCAAGCGTTTCTGCGCCCGGAAGGCCGGAGGCTCCTTGCCGGCAGGACCGGGGGTGGTGACTGTCGCGACGGGGGTGCCGCCGATGGCGCCGGTTGCGGGCTTCAGCGCGGGCTGGGCGCCCCCGAGGTCGGGCATCTTCGGGCCGCCGCTGCGGGCGATCTTTTCGCGCCGCGCCTTGACGGTCATCATGTGCGGGCAGCGTGTGTCGTCGTGGTAAAGCACCTGGCAATGCATGCAGTAGATGCATTCGTTGACGTTGATGTTGCCTTCGGGGTGGATCGCCTGCACCGGGCATTCCTTGGCGCAGCGGTGGCAGGGCGATCCGCATTCCGGCCAGCGCTTGAGCCATTCCAACATCCGCATCCGGCCGGGGATCGCCAGCGCCGCGCCAAGGGGGCACATGTAGCGGCAATAAAAGCGTTCGATGAACAGCCCCGGCAACAGGCAGGCCAGCGCGAACGCGATGAACCACCATTCCCGCATGAAATTCAGGATGATCGCGGTCTTGAACGGTTCGACCTCGGAATAGACCTCGGCGCGCGCCAAGGAATACAGCGACAGGCCGAACAGTCCGAGGAAGATCATGTATTTCAGCGGCCACATGCGTTCGTGCAGCGCCCATGGCACGGTGAACTGCGGCACGCGCAGCTTGCGGGCGACGGTGTTCGACAGTTCCTGCAGCGCGCCGAAGGGACACAGCCAGCCGCAGAAAGGCCCCCGGCCCCAGAACAGCAGCCCCGCCGCCACCGCGATCCACAGGATGAAGACCAAGGGCGCGGTCAGGAAATATTCCCACGAGAAGCCGCCCGACAGCAGCGAGTTGAAGAAGGTCAGCACGTTCACGACGGACAGTTGCGCGTTGACCAGCCAGCCCAGCCAGACCAGCGTGAACAGCAGGTAGGCGCGGCGGACCCAGGTGAACAGCACCGGGCGGCGCACCAGCAGGTCCTGGAAGAAGAAGATCAGCGTCAGCACGCCCAGCGCCACGGAGGCGATGGCCACGTTCAGCCGGTTCATGTCCCAGATCGTCTTCCACAGCGCCGGGCCGTCATCCTCGGGCATCGGCTCGCCGACCGTGGTGGCCGCGACGGCGGTCGTGGCGGCAGGCACCGGTTCGGGCGCGGGCAGCATGTAGCTTTCCGGCAGGTTGTAGCCGAGATTGAAGGACAGCGTGGCGGTGTCGCGTCCTTCCGTCGCGCGATGAACCAGCAGTTGCAGCTCGAAAGGCTCGGTCACGTCGAACTCGGCGCCCTCTGGGACGACGAACAGCGCGATCTCGCGCAGGCGGGGCGCCCCCTGCGCCGCCAGCGTAGGCAGGCGCGTGTGGTTGCGGTCCTGAAAGCGCAGGCCCTGGCCGTCCTGCAGCAGCTCGACCCGGTCGAAGACGCCGCCCCGGACATAGCCCGAGCCCTTCCACGAATAGGCCCCGTCGCCCGCCACCAGAAGCGCTGCCTGTCCCGGCTCAAGCCGCTGGGCCAGCCGGTCGTATCCCTGCTGGCCCAGCAGGCTGACCCCGATCGAGGGCACCGACACCGGCGCCACGTAAAGCTGGATGAATGTATCTTCGGGATTCTGCGTCTCGGGCCGCCCGGCGGCCAGCGGCTCGCTGGCCTCTGCGAAGGCCGCGCTGACCTCGCCCACGGTCATCACCAGCGAACGCACGCTGCCGTCGCCCACCAGCGTTTCCCAGTCCGCCGCAGCGGTTGCGGCGGGATCAAGCTCGCGCTGCACCTCGGGGGCAAGTTCCGCCGGGGCCACGCCGCCCAGCCGCCCGGAACGGATCAGCCGCACCGCGGACCGCACCACGCTGTCGCCCATCACCAGCACGGTGACGGTCGCGCCCGAGACGATGTCCACCTGCGGCGGACGCGCCTCTCCGGCGGCGACGCGACCCAGATCGGCGCCGATCAGCCCATTGATGGCTTCCAGCACCCGCGCCTCGGGGATGCCGATCAGGACGATCGGCTCGTGATGCTCGATCATGCTGAGGCCGCGGACCACGCCCTCGGGGTCGATGCCGACGAGAATGTGGATCGGCTTGCCCGAATAGCCGGTCGAGGGGGTGAAATCGGACGCGAGATAAGCGTAGCCCAGCGTCTCGGCCCCGCGCATCACCGGCACGATGGCGGGTTCGCCCTGGGGCGGGCCGTAGCTCTCCGCCCCCGCGAACAGGTCGGCCGCCGGGGTCTTCGCCAGCGCCTCGTCCAGCGTCAGCGCCTGGGCGGCCGAGGCGAAGCCCAGCCCGGCCATTGCAAGGATCACGGCGCGAATCAGGACCAGAAGGACAGCAGGAAAGGGCATTGCAGGCTCCGGCCAAGGGCTTGGCTTGGGCAAACGTCTGGGCTTTTCAGCCCGGCAGGACGTTGCGCTGGGTCAAAGTCCGGGCCGGAAGGCCCGCTTTCTTGCCCGGCCATCCTGCGAAGACCGCGCCTAGGTTGCAATACCGAAGGTTGCCACTGCGGGCCTTGCAGGGTTTTCCGGGAACATCGCCCGCCCCCATCCGTTGAGACACGGACCGCCGCGACGATGCGGCCCGACGGAAAGGAAAAGCCGATGGCAAACGCAAGCAGCAAGAAATTCGGGGCAGGCCAACAGGACCAGGGCAAGGGCGACGGCTCGGGCGGCTTGAACCCGGTCGAACCGGATACCCCGCTGCCGACCGAGGTGCTGTCGAACCGCGACACCTCGCGTCATTCCGAGCAGCGCGGGCTCGATTCCCGCCACGTCAAGAACGAGCAGGGGCACGAGCATGTGGGCGCGCAGGACCCCGATGACATCGACAGCGAAAAGCTGGCCGACGAGCGTCCCGAGGGGCGCGAGCAGCCTACGGACCGTGGCACCGCCCGATAAGGGAGACCAGCAGATGAGCAGCAACAAGCATCCCAAGACCACCGAGCCCTCTGACGCCGACCTCAAGCGCGATCCGGGCATCGGCAGTTCCAAGGGCGCCACCGGCGCGGACCGCGATCTTGAGGGCGAGAACACCTTTGAGGGCGACGTGATGAACGACACCACCCCCGAGGGCGGCATCGACCCAGACCAGCGGGGACGCGAGAACAAATAGCCGTCAACCGAAAGGAGACCGCGATGAGCGCCGACAAGACCCAGCAAGGCGACAAGACCCACCAGCAGCAGCGCCAGATCATCGAAGGGCGCGTGGACACCAGCAATGCGGACAAGGACTTCGATCCGCGGCCTTACCTGAACGCCTCGAAGGAGGTGCGCGACCGCATCACCGAGACCGACCTGCCCCGCGACCCGACGCCTCTGGCGAGCGATGACGGCGATCCGGCGGTGCGGGGCGAGAACCAGGAACGCCACAACAAGCGCGGCGGACACCCCGAGGATCAGGAGCAGGAGAACGGCTGACCCCGGCGGGCGATCCTTCCCATCTGCGCGTGGCCCGCGTCAGGCGGCATGATCCGCCCGGTTGGCGGCTTCGGGCTGATCGTGAATGCCTGCTGCCTGCCGCACCCAAACTGTGGCAGGGTTCAGATCATCTGAATGACACTGCCACGTCCGCGCCCATCAAGGCGACAGATTCCCAGACCACGACCGCAGTGCAGCCTGATGGCCGCAAGGCGGACATGAATGCTGGATACCGGCCTTATGCCCTGCCAGCGCGGCTGTCGCGCAGCGCCGATTGCAGCGCGCGGAAGCTGCGGTAGCGGGCATCGTGCAGGGTCGCGGCTTCCGCATCGGGGCGGTATTCTTCCGCAGGCCGTGACATGGCCGCCATCGCCTCGGGCACCGTCGCGAAATGACCGGCGGCCACCGCGCCGATGATGGCCGAGCCCAGCAGCACCGGCTCGGGCGCCATGCTGGACAGAACCGGCTTGCCCGAGCCGTCCGCGAGCAACTGGCGCACGAGGTCCAACTGACCCGCTCCCCCCGAGATGACGATGCGGTCCACCGAGGCCCCGGCCTTGTCCTGCGTTTCGATGATCTGGCGCAGCCCATAGGCGATGCCGCAGAGGCCTGCGACGTAAAGCGCAATCATGCTGTCCAAGTCCCGCTCCATCCCCAGCCCGGCGATGATCGCGCGGGCATGGGGGTCGGCGAAGGGGGCGCGGTTGCCGAGGAACTCGGGCACGACATGCAGCCCCTCGGCCAGCGTCACCGCGGCGGAAAGGTCGCCTGCCTTGCGGGCAGCCTGTTCGGCCAGCCAGACCGGCAGCGGCTGGCCTGCGGCATTGGCCTCGGCGGCGGCCTGAGGCGCGGCCGGGTGGAAGGCGAGAAGCTGCTCGATCGCGGCGCCGGCGGCGGACTGGCCGCCCTCGTTCAGCCACATCCCCGGGACCATCGCCTGATAGTAAGGTCCCCAGACGCCCGGGACGAAGACTGGCTCGCGCGTCGTCGTCATGGTGCAGGACGACGTGCCGAAGACATAGGCGAGGTTGCTTTCCGGGCGGCCCTGCATCCCCACGGTCCCGATTCCGCCTGCATGGGCGTCGATCAGCCCCGCGCCGACTGGAATCCCCGCCCGCAGGCCCAGATCGGCCGCCGCTGCCTCGGTCAGCCCCGATCCCAGCGGGGTGCCGGGCGCGACGATCCTCTGGCCGATGCGGGCGAAGTTGTCGTCCGCCAGATCCTCCAGCCCGATGCTGCGGAAATAGTCCGGGTCCCAGCGGTCCTCATGGGCAAGATAGGTCCATTTGCAGGTGACGGTGCAGCTTGACCGCGCAAGGTCACCCGTCGCCCGCCAGCCAAGGTAATCGGCAAGGTCGAAGAACTGCCATGCCTGTGCGTAGCTCTCGGGCAGGTTCTCGCGCAGCCACAGCAGCTTCGGCGTCTCCATCTCGGGCGAGATCACGTCGCCGACATAGCGCAGGACCGGATGGCCCAGGGCGTTGATCCGCTCGGACTGACCCACGGCGCGGTGGTCCATCCAGACGATGATGTTGCGCGCCGCGTCGCCCGAGGCGCTGACGGTCAGCGGACGCCCGCCCTCGCCCAAGACGACCAGCGAGCAGGTCGCGTCGAAGCCGATGCCCGCGACCTGCGCCGGGTCGATCCCCGCCACCACCTCGCGGGTCGCGGCGCAGACGGCGGCCCAGATGTCCTCGCTCGACTGCTCGGCGATGTCGGCGCCATCTCGCCACATCCTGATGTCACGTTTCGCGCTGGCGACCATCTGGCCTGTGGCGTCGAACAGCCCGGCGCGGGCGCTGCCGGTGCCGACATCGACGCCAAGGAAGAACGGTCCGTCGCTTGTCATGGCGTCCCTCGTCACAGATCGACGCTGTTGGGCAGGATCACGAGGTCGCGGATCACCACGCCCCGCGGCCGCGTCAGCATGAACAGCACCGCGTCGGCCACCTCCTTCGGCTGCATCAGTGAACCGTTGGCCAGCGCCTCCTCCATCTTGGCCTTGGGCCAGTCGTCCAGCAGCGCCGTGACGACGGGCCCAGGCAGCACCGCGCCCATGCGGACGCCGTGCGGCGCCACTTGCCGACGGGTCGCGTGCAGGAAGGCCTGCACCGCGAATTTCGATGCGGTGTAGATCGGCTCCCACACCACCGGCACGACGCCGGCGACGGACGAGGTGAAGATCACGTCGCCGGTCTTTCGCTCGATCATGCCGGGCAGGACCGCGCGGACGCTGCGGAAGGCCGCGTTGATGTTGAGGTTCAGCATCCGGTCCCAGGCGTCCGGGTCGCCCTCGGCTGCGGGGCCGCCGATATAGGCGCCGGCATTGGCGTGGAAGATGTCCACGGGGCCGGCCAGTTCCTCGATCCCTGTGGCGATCCTGTCCACCTGCGGGCCATCCAGCAAGTCCACGACCAGCGGATGCGCCTTGGGTCCGAGTTCACGGCACAGCGCCTCGAGCCGATCGGCGGCGCGGTCGATCAGCACGACCTCGGCGCCTTCGGCCAGCATGGTGCGGGCGCATTCCAGTCCGATCCCGGACGCGGCGCCGGTAACGGCCGCGACCTTGCCTGACAGTTGCTCAGCCATGGTATGTCCTTCTCAAGCGCGGCCGTGGCTCGCGCGCGACTGCCGCGCCAGCGAATCGACGATCACCGCAATGGCCAGGACCGCGCCGGTGATCATATAGCGCAGTGACGAACTGAGGTTCAGCAGCGTCAGCCCGTTCGAGATCGACTGGATCACGATGATCCCCAGCAGCGCCGACCAGGCCGAGCCGCGCCCTCCGAACAGAGACGTCCCCCCGATCACCGCCGCCGCGATGGCGTTGAGATTCACGTCCCCCGTCCCCGCCTGCTGGCTGGACGACGCAAGCCGCGAGGCCGCGAGGATGCCCCCCAGCGCCGCCAGAGTGGAACACAGCATGAAGGCCGAGATTCGGATGCGGTTCACGTTAATGCCCGACCGCCGCGCGGCCTCGCGGTTGCCGCCGACCGCGAACATGGCGCGGCCCCATTTCGTGCGCGTCAGGGCATAGTTCATGATGACGACCAGCAGCACGAACAGCCCGAACATCCACGGGATGCCCCGGCCCTGGTTCAGGTAATAAACGGCCCCCAGCAGGATCACCGTCAGGATGCCCGCCTGCGCCAGCAGGACTGACAGGCCGCCGGGGTTGGACAGGTTGACCGCCCGCCGGCGCCGCATCCGGTCGAGGCCCAGCCACAGGATCACCGCCCCCGGCACCACCGCCAGCAGATAGCTGAACCATGCGGGCATGACGTGGATCTGGCCGAAGCGCACCAGCGGCGAGGCGTAAGGAAGGTTGATCGAGCCGGTCGAGCCCAGCAGGTAAAGCTGCAGGCCCAGCATCGCCAGCAGCCCCGAGAGGGTCGACACGAAGCTGGGCATCCCGAAGCGGTTCAACAGCGTCGCATAGACGAAGCCCATGAAGGCGCCCGAGGCCAGCGCCACAAGGATCGCCAGCGCCACCGGCAGCCCCATCTTGACCCAGATGACGCCGAGGATGGCGGATGCCAGTCCGCTCATCGACCCCACGGACAGGTCGATCTCGCCCAGCATCAGCACGCAGACGACCCCCAGCGAGATGCAGCCCACTGCCGCCGCGTCGAACAAGAGGTTCGCGAGGTTGTTGGGCGCCAGAAACACCGGGTTCAGCGACCAGAAGACGGTGCCGATCAGGATCAGGCCGAGGATGACCGGCAGCATCCCCAGGTCGCCCGACCGCACCCGGTCGATAAAGCCCCGGACGGCGCCGCTGATCCCTTCGTCATGGCGGACACGGCTGTCGGATCGGTCCAGCGCGGCTTGTGGCTCGGTCATGTCAGGCCCCCGTTTCTTCGAGCTTACGCGCCTGCCGGCGCGAGACGGCGTTCTCGGTGGCCCCCGTGATGGCCGAGACCAGCTCGGCATTCGAGGACTCGGCCGTGAAGATGCCGTTGTTGCGGCCCAGCCGCAGGACGACGATGCGGTCGGCGACGGCGCGCACGTCCTCCATGTTGTGGGAAATCAGGATGACGCCGAGGCCGCGGTCGCGGACCCGCTCGATCAGGTTCAGCACCTCGGCGGTCTGCGCCACGCCCAGTGCAGCGGTCGGCTCGTCCAGCATGATGACCTTGGGGTCCAGCAGAAGCGAGCGCGCAATGGCGACGGTCTGGCGCTGGCCGCCCGACAGCGAGGCCACAGGCTCGCGGACCGAAGGGATGCGGGCGGCAAGCTCGCGCAGCAGGGTCCAGGCGCGGACCTCCATCTGCACCTCGTCCAGCCGCCATGGGGAAATCTCGTGGCCGAGGAACAGGTTGGAGACGACATCCAGGTTCTCGCACAAGGACAGGTCCTGAAAGACGGTGGCGATGCCCATTTCCAGCGCCTTTCCGGGGCTGTCCAGCGTCACGGGCTTTCCCATGAACTCGACCGTGCCGGCAGTCGGCTGGTGGACGCCCGCCAGCACCTTGACCAGCGTGGACTTGCCCGCGCCGTTGTCGCCGACCAGGGCCACGACCTCGCCCGCGTGAATGTCCAGTTCGATGTCGGCCAGCGCCTGCACGGCGCCGAACTGCTTGGACACGCCGCGCAGCTTCAGGATCGGTTCGGCGGATCGGGGGCTTTCGGCCATCTGCGGTTCCTTCCCTTGAAGGACGCGCGCCGCCGGGGCGCGCGCCTTTGTCATCTTACTGCAGGATGCCCAGTTCGCGGCAGGGATCGGCATATTCGGCGGTGCAGACTTCCTCGGGGGTCTGGATGCCCTTGTCGAAGATCTCGGCCTTGATGTTCTCGCGCGTGACCACCGCCGGGACGAACAACTCGGACGGGGTGTCGTAGAGCGTGGTCTTCGCCTCGGGCGTCTCTCCCTTCAGGAAGGTCGCGACGATATTGGCGGCGGCCTCGGCCACGATTTCCGAAGGCTTCGAGATGGTGTTGTACTGGTCGCCCGCGATGATCAGTTGCAGCGCCGCGATGGTGGCGTCGTTGCCGGTCACGGGCGGCAGCGGATCGACGCCCGCGGCCTTCAGCGCGGCGATGGCGCCACCTGCGGTGCCGTCGTTGGCGGCGACGATCCCCTTGATGTCGGCGCCAAAGCGGTTGATCTGACCTGCGGTGAATTCCTGTGCCCTGGGCGGCGCCCAGTCGGGCGTGTCGTATTCCGCCAGCGTCTGATAGCCCGAGGCATCCAGCGCCGCGTCGATCCCGTCGCGGATCAGCCCCGCCGCCGCATCGGTGGGCGAGCCGTTGATCTGCAGCACGCCCGCGCCCTCCGGCACGCCCTGGGCCTTCATGTGATCGACCAGCGACTGCGCGATGGCCTGGCCGATGCCCTTGTTGTCGAAGGAGACGTAGTAGTCGGCCGGCACGTCCGGGATCGGGCGGTCATAGGCGATGATCTTCACGCCCTGCGATTGCGCCATCTGTACAAGGCCTGCCGCGGCCGCCGAGTCCACCGGATCGAGAACGACGATCTTCGCGCCCTGGGTGACGACCGAGTTGAACTGCTGCTGCTGCAGCGACACGTCCGCGTTGGCGTTCTGGTAGATCACCGTGCAGTCGGGGCAGAGTTCCTTCATCGCGGCCTGAAAGCCGGGAAAGTCGTGTTCCTCGTAGCGGGTGGATGCCTGATCGGGCATCAGAAAGGCGACCGTCGCGGCTTCCTGCGCCATCGCCGCACCGCCCAAAAGCGCCGCCGCGACAACCGGGGCGGCTGCAAGCGAAAGTTTCGACATCATGATCCGTCTCCTCCACATGTCAGGCGCCGCCTGTCCGTGATGCAGGCCGATGTTCGTGCGCCACCGATACAGCATCCCTGCTCAATCGATGTAGCTAAATTGCGTCACCCTGCTATCCTGTCAAGATTCCTCTAAGGGCAGGTTCACTGCCTCACCTCATCTGGCGGGGACATGGCCGACGACAATGAGACCACCGCCAGGCGGCCCACGATCTACGACATCGCGCGGATCGCGGGGACCAGCGCCAGCGCCGTCAGCTCGGTCCTGAACGGGACCTGGAAGAAGCGCCGCATCAGCGCCCGTCTGGCCGAGCGGATCAGCCGCATCGCCGCCGAACAGGGCTATGCCGTCAACCTGCAGGCCAGTCTGCTGCGCCGGGACCGCTCGCGCATCATCGGCATGATCATCCCGAAATACGACAACCGCTATTTCGGCGCGATCGCCGAACAGTTCGAGACGATGGCGCGGGAACGCGGCCTTTTTCCCGTCATCACCTGCACCCGGCGCGAGCCTGAGCTTGAGATCGAGGCCGCCCGCGCCATGATGTCCTATCAGGCCGAATGGCTGGTGGTGACCGGTGCGACCGAACCCGACCGGATCGCCGAGCTTTGCGGCCCCACGGGCCTGCGGGCGATCAACCTTGACTTGCCGGGAACGCGCGCGCCCTCGGTGGTGTCCGACAACTTCACCGGGGCGCTGGACCTGACCCGGGCAATCCTGGCGCGGCTGCGGGCGGATTCCGGGGCGCAGGCGCCGCTTTATTTCGTCGGCGGTCGGGCGCAGGACAACAACACGCGCGAACGCCTGCGCGGCTTCATGGCCGCCCATGACGAGGCAAACCTGCGGGTGCCCGCCGGACACTGCCTGATGCGCGGCTATTCCGCCGACAAGACCCTTGCCGCGATGAACGAACTGCGGATCCCCGACGGCAGCGGCGTTTTCGTCAACTCGACCATCGCGCTGGAAGGCGTGGTCCGCTGGCTGCACGGGCAGCCGGCCATGCCGCTGCTGCGCTTCGGCTGCTTCGACTGGGACCCTTTCGCGGCCTTCCTGCCGCAGAACGTGGGCATGATGCAGCAGGACGTGGGCGCCATGCTGTCCAGGGTCTTCGACCTGATCGAGTCCCCGCCGGAAGGCGCCCCCCGGATCGAGATCCCCTGCCGCTTCCGCGCAAGGGCCTGAAGCGTGGCGCGGAGGGGAACCTTGCCCTCGGCCCTGACCGTTGACAGAAAACCGTCACGATCAATGCCTATCAGGGCCGAATGACCGAAATCCGCTTTCAGGACCTTTCCCGCCGCTTCGGCGGCACCCGCGCCGTGGACGGCCTGTCGGCGTGCCTGCCCGAAGGCAGCTTCACCGCCCTGCTCGGGCCCTCGGGTTGCGGGAAATCCACGCTTCTGCGGCTGATCGCGGGGCTGGAACGCCCCGATGCCGGCAGCCTCTGGCTGGGCGGGGAGCTGACCGCCGGGCCGGGGCGCTTTGTCGAACCCGAGGCGCGGGGGCTGGGCATGGTCTTCCAGTCCTATGCGCTGTGGCCGCACATGACCGTCGCCGGCAACATCGGCTTCGGCCTCAACCGCCTGCCCCGGCCCGAACGGGACGCCCGCATCCGCGAGGCGCTGGCCACCACCGGCCTGCAGGGCCTGGACGGGCGAAAGCCGCACGAGTTGTCAGGCGGGCAGCGCCAGCGGGTGGCGCTGGCTCGCAGCCTTGCCGCGCGGCCGCGCATCCTGCTGCTGGACGAATCGCTGGCGAACCTTGACGCGCACCTGCGCCAGTCCATGCTGGCCGAGTTCCGCCGCATCCATGCCGCGACCGGCTGCACCATGGTCTTCGTCACCCATGACCAGAACGAGGCCATGGCCGTCGCAAGCCTCGTGGGCGTGATGCAGGCCGGCCGGCTGGAACAACTGGGCAGCCCGCAGGAGCTTTACGACCGTCCCCGCAGCGAGATGGTCGCGCGCTTCATCGGCTACGGCCGCACCCTGCCGGTGACGGTGACCGCCAGCGCCGCCAGCCGGTGCGAGGTCGCGATCGGCCCGCACCGGATCACCCTGCCGGGGCAGGCGCCGCCAGGGCCGGCGTGGCTCTGCCTGCACGCCCGCGACCTTGCGGTGGCGCCGGGCGGCCTGCCGGCGCGGATCGCCGCCACCCGCTTCGAGGACGGCTTCTTCGTGGCAGATGTGCTGCTGGACGACCTGCCCGAGGCCGAACACCTGTCCCTGCGGCTGGACCGGCGGGCAGAGACCGGCGAGCGGATCGGCCTTGCCATTCACGGCGGCTGGGTCCTGCCGCGCCACTCGGGCGAGCACGCCATGTCCCTGCCCGCCCCCGTCCCGGCCACCGAACCTGCCTGATGTCCGAGCTTCGTGCCCTGGGCGGCTTCGACGCGAAGGGACCGGCCTGCTTCCTGCTGGACATCGGCGGGCGCCGGTTGCTGCTGGATTTGGGCCGGGGACCTGACGCGGGCCGGTGCCCCGATCTGGACGGCGTGGGTCCGGTCGATGCAGTTCTGATCTCGCACGGACATGGCGATCACACCGGCGCGTTGGGGATGGCCGAGCGGCTGGGCTGCCCGCCAATCCATGCCACCGCGCCGGTGCGGGCGCTGGCACCGGACCCGCACCTGCAAGATGCCCGCGACCTTCCCCGCGACGGCATGGTGGCCGGGGTGCGGGTGGAAAGCGGGCGCGCGGGCCATGCGCCTGGCGCGGTCTGGATACGGATCGGCGGAACAGAGGGGATGCTGTATTCCGGCGATTTCGCCGCCCCGTCGCGGCTGTTCCCGGCTGATCCGATGCCACTCGCGACAGTGGCGGTGCTTGACTGTTCCTATGGCCTGCGGGCCGAGACGCTGGATGCGCAGCTCCCGGCGCTGCTGGACGTCATCGGACGCGGCCCCTGCCTGCTGCCCGCCCCAGCCGACGGGCGGGGGCCGGAACTGGCGCTTGCCTGCCTTGAGGCGGGCCTGACGGTCCGATTTTGCGACCAGACGTGCCGAACGGCTCAGACGCTGCAAGGGTTTGGGGATTGGCTCGGCCCCTCGGGCGCAAAGGCGCTCGAACGATTGCTGCACCACGGCCTTCCCCTTGATCCGCAGGGTCCGCTGGACGGCATCATGATCGCGGCGGGACCGAACTGCGGCAGCGGCGCGGCGCGAATACTGGGGCCGCGCGCGATCGCAGCGGGGGTGCCGGTGATCTTCACGGGGCATCTGGCGCAGGGCTCGCCCGCCGAGGGCTGGGTGGCGGATGGCTGCGCCCGACGGATGGGCTGGAACGTGCATCCCGACCGCGCGACGCTTTCCGCCGCGCTGGCGCAGGTCCGTCCCGCCCAGGCGCTTGCGGCTTTCGCGCTGCCCGAAAGCCGCCATGCGGTCGCGGCCGCCTTTCCCGGCATCCGCTGGACCGGCAACGGGCGCATCGCATGGTGATCCGCCCCGGCGAGTTCCTGTTCATGCGCCACGGCGAAACCGGGGCCAATGCCGCCGACGTGATCTGCGGCAGCACCGACCTGCCCCTGACGCCGCGCGGCCATGAACAGGCGCGGCAGGCGGCTGTGGCGCTGGCGGGATGCGGGATTGCCCGCATCATCACCTCGCCCCTGCTGCGCGCCTGCCAGACCGCCGAGGCCATGGCCGCGACCACCCGCGCCCCCGTGGTTGTGGCCGAAGGCCTTGCCGAACGGAACTGGGGCGAATGGGAGGGCCGGCCTCGCGCCATCCTGCGGCGCGACCAGACCCCGCCGGGCGGCGAATCGCCCGCCGGTTTCCGCGACCGCATCCGCGCGGCCCTTGCCGCCATCGACCCGGGCCAGCCAGTGCTGATCGTCGCCCATTCCGGCACCGACCGCGAAATCCATGCGGCCCTGACGACGGCCCCGCACCGGCGGATGGGCAACGGCGAAATCCGGCTCTGGACGCCGCCGCAATGGATCTGTCACGAATTCTTCAAACCCCGCGCCTAAAGAGGCGCCGCAAACCGGCCACAGGACCTGTCCATGACAAAGATGCATTTCGCCGCCCTCGGGCTGATCGCGCTTGGGGCGCCGGCCCTTGCCGCGCCCTCGGGCACGATCACCGTCTATACCTCGCAGCCGCAGGACCAGATGGCGATGGTCGTCGAGGCCTTCAACAAGGACTATCCCGACGTCGAGGTCGAGATCTTCCGCACCGGCACGACGGAACTCATGTCCAAGCTGCAGGCCGAGTTCACCGCCGGATCCACCCCCGCCGACGTGCTGCTGATCGCCGACGCCGTGGCGATGACGCAACTGAAGCAGGACGACCGCCTGCTGGCCCATCCCGAGGCGCCGATCGAGGGCATCCCGGAATCGGTCATCGACCCCGACCGGACCTTCTTCGGCACCAAGCTGATCACCACCGGCATCGTCTACAACACCGGCATGGTGCAGGCGCCGCCGCAGGGCTGGGACGACCTCAGGGCGCCGGACGTGGCGGGCTCGCTGATCATGCCCAGCCCGCTTTATTCCGGCGCCGCGACGATCCATGTCGGCACCATGGTCCAGCAGCCCGAGTTCGGCTGGGGCTATTACGAGGCGCTGGCCGACGCGGGCGCGGTCGCCGGACAGGGCAACGGCACCGTGATCGAGGCCGTCGCGCGGGGCGAGAAGTCCTACGGCATCATCATCGAATACATGGCGATGAATGCGAAGAAGGACGGCTCGCCGGTCGATTTCGTCTGGCCGGATCAGGGCGTCAGCTCGATCACCCAGCCGGTCGCGATCCTGAAGGACAGTGACAATGTCGAGGCCGCCAGGGCTTTCGTGGACTGGCAATTGTCGCGTGCCGCGCAGGAACAGTCGGTCACGCAGGGCTATTTCCCGATCATCGCAGGCGTCGCCCCGCCCGAGGGTTATCCCGACCCTGCCACGCTGAACATCCTTCCGCTGGATGCGGCGGCGCTGATGGCCGACGACCAGGCCAACAAGGAACAGTTCGCTGAGCTTTTCGGCGGCTGACATCCGCAGCCTGCACAGGCGCCGGGCCCGCGGTCTGTGGATCGTGGCCCTTGTCGCCTGCTTCGTCCTTGTCACCGGGCTGTGGCCGCTGATCCGGCTGTTCGCACTGGCCCTGGGTCCGGGTGAAACCGGCGAACCCCTCGGGCTGCTGCGCGAAACCCTGTCGGGCCGCGCCTTCGGGCGGGCGCTGGGGAACACGCTGGCCTCGTCGGGCGGATCGGTGGTGATCTCGGCGGCCCTGGGCACGGCGCTGGCGCTGGCGACGGGGCTGCTGCGCCTGCCGGGGCAGGCGCTGCTCGGCTTCCTTGCGCTGTCGCCGCTGCTGATCCCGTCGCAGATCATGGCGCTGGCCTGGATCGAGCTGATGGGCAGCGGCTCGGCCGTCCTGGGCGCGCTGGGGCTGGCGCCGGCGCCCGGATCGCGCAATCCGCTTTATTCCGGCGCGGGCGTGGCCTGGCTGATGGGGATCGAGCATATGCCGCTGGTCTTCATCGCCGTCCGCGCAAGGCTCGCGGGCCTGCCGCTGGATCTGATCGAGGCCGCGCGGATCGGCGGCGCGGGACCCGCCCGCATCCTGCGCCGGATCGTGCTGCCCTTGACGCTGCCTTCGGTCGCCGCCGGGTCGGTGCTGGCCTTTGCCGCCGCCGTGGGCAATTTCGGCGTGCCGGCGCTGCTGGGGATACCGGGGCGGTTCCCGGTGCTGACGACGCTGATCTACCAGCGGCTGAACGGCTTCGGCCCCGGCGTGATCGGCTCGGTCGCGGCCATGGCGCTGGTGCTGGTGGCGCTGGCGGCGGCGGCGCTGATCCTGCGGCAACTGGTGCTGCGCTGGACGGCAGTGCCGGTTCCCGCCGGGCGCAGCTTCACCGGCTTCGAACGGGGCCGCTGGCACTGGCCGCTGACGGCGGCGGTCTGGGCGGTGCTGGTGGCGCTGTCGGTCCTGCCGATCGTCGCGCTGGCGACCACGGCGCTGGTGCCGGCGCTGGGCGTGCCCTTCGGCCTTGGCACCGCCACCCTGCGGAACTTCGAGGCGGTTCTTGCCAATCCCGCGATCCGGCGGGCCTTTGCCAATTCCTTCATGCTCGCAGGGGCCGCGGGCCTCGTCTCGGCCGTGGTCGCGCTGCCGATTGCCTGGCTGTCGCTGACCGCCCGCAACCCGCTGGCGCGGGTGCTGAGCTGGCTTGCGGAACCCGCCCATGTGGTGCCGGGCACGGTGCTGGCGCTGGCGATGATCCTTGCCTATCTGCGCCCGCTGCCGCTGCTGGGCGTTTCGATCTACAGCACCGGCGCGATATTGCTGATCGCCTATCTCGGCCGCTTCCTGCCCCTGGCGCTGCGCCCGGTCGAGGCCGCGCTTTCCGCCTCGGACCCCGCGCTGGACGAAGCCGCGCGCATCCATGGCGTCCCGCCCCTGCGCCGGATGCTGGGCATCGCGGTCCCGGCGGCGCTGCCCGCGATGGCGGCCGGGGCGCTGGTCATCTTCATGACGGCCATCAACGAACTGACGCTGTCGGCGCTGCTGTGGTCGGCGGGCAACGAGACCATCGGCGTGCAGATCTTTTCGCTGCAATACGAAGGCAACTCGACCGCGGCGGCGGCGCTGTCGGTCCTTGCGCTGGCCGCCGTGGCGATGCTGGTGATGGCCGCCGACCGCCTGGGCCGCAGGCTGCCGCCCGGCGCCCTGCCGTGGCGGGTGGCGCAGGACCAGCCGGGCCGAACCACGTCCCCTCGCTGAGGTTCCCTTGCCGTCTGCGGCCTGATCACGCTGCTGCCCGCATGGGCAGGGCGGCTGTCATGCTGCACTGCGGAATGAAATGACCGACCTGCACGGTTGACAGGCTCATGGGCGGGCTGAATAACTGAACCACTTTCAACATGGTTCGGATATTGGTTTGCCCCCATCCCTTGAAGCGAAACAGGTGAACCGCGCGCCCCTGCTGAAGGTGCAGGACCTTCGCGTGGATTTCGGCACCGGAACCGAGGTCATCGCCGGCGTCGATCTTGCCGTCGCGCCGGGCGAGACGCTGGCCATCGTCGGCGAATCCGGCAGCGGGAAAAGCGTGACCTCGCTGGCCATCATGGGCCTGCTTTCGGCCAGGGGCCTGAAGATCGAGGGCCGGGCCGAGTTCGACGGCCATGCGCTGGACCTGTCGCAACCGAAAAGCCTGGCCGGCATGCGCGGCGACCGGATGGCGATGATCTTCCAGGAACCGATGACCTCGCTGAATCCGGTCTTCCGCATCGGCGACCAGATCGCGGAAGCCGTGCTGTGCCACCGCGACGTATCCGAGGCCCAAGCCGAAACGCGGGCGCTGGACATCATGCGCAAGGTGGGCATCTCGGCCCCCGAACGCCGCATGCGCCAGTATCCGCACGAACTGTCCGGCGGGATGCGCCAACGAGTGATGATCGCCATGGCGCTGGTGAATGAACCGGCGCTGCTGATCGCGGACGAACCGACGACCGCGCTGGACGTGACCATCCAGGCGCAGATCCTGGACCTGATCTCGCGGCTGCAGCGGGACCGGGGGATGGCGGTGGTGTTCATCACCCATGACCTGGGCGTCGTGGCGCAGGTCGCCCACCGGGTCGCCGTCATGTATGCGGGGCGGATCGCGGAAACCGGCACGGTCGAGCAGGTCTTCAACGATCCCCAGCATCCCTATACCATCGGGCTTCTCGGCTCGATCCCCTCGCTGACCGGGCCGCGCAGGCGGCTGGCCACTGTGCCGGGCACGGTGCCCTCGCCCGCCGAGATGCCGCAAGGCTGCCGCTTTTCCACCCGATGCCCCTTTGCGCAGCCGAAATGCGCCGAACAGCCGCCACTGCGCGAGATCACGGCTGACCACCGCGCGGCCTGCCACTTCGCGCCGCTGGAACAAAGCTTCGGGGCCGCCGCATGAGCGACGTGATCCTTTCGGCCCGCGGCCTGACGCGGCATTTCCAAGGCACCGGGTCGCTGTTCCGCAAGCCGCCGCCGGTCCGCGCGGTGGACGGCGTCTCGCTGGACATCCACCGGGGCGAGACCTTCGCCATCGTCGGCGAATCCGGGTCCGGCAAGTCCACCCTCGCGCGCCTGCTGGCACGGCTGCTGGAACCGACGGCGGGCAGCGTCACCTTTGAGGGGCGCGAGATTGCGGGACTGTCGGGCAAGGCGCTGAAGGACCTGCGCCGCGATGTGCAGTTCATCTTCCAGGACCCCTTCTCGTCCCTGAACCCGCGCGCCAGCGTCGGCACCCTGATCGGCGAGCCGCTGGAAACCCATTTCCCGCAGATGACCGCGGCCCAGCGGCGCGAGCGGGTGGCGGAACTGCTGAAACAGGTCGGCCTGCGCCCCGAGCACATGGGCCGCTATCCGCACGAGTTTTCCGGCGGCCAGCGCCAGCGGATCGGGATCGCCCGCGCGCTTGCCTCGCGGCCCACGCTGGTGATCGGGGACGAGCCGGTCAGCGCGCTGGACGTGTCCGTGCAGGCGCAGGTGGTGAATCTGCTGGCCGACCTGCGCGAGGCCCTGGGACTGACGCTGATCGTCATCGCCCATGACCTGGCGGTGATCCGGCACATGTCGAACCGGGTGGCGGTGATGTATCTCGGCACGCTGGTCGAGGTGGGGGACACCGATGCGATGTTCTCGCAGCCGCGCCATCCCTATACCCGCGCGCTGCTGGCGGCGATCCCCGAACCCGTGCCGGGCCTGTCCCGCCCCGCAGAGGCGATCGGCGGCGAGATCCCTTCGCCCGCCGCGCCCCCGCCCGGCTGCCGCTTTCACACTCGCTGCCCCTATGTGCAGGACCGCTGCCGCCTCGATGTGCCGGAGCTGCTGGACGACACGGGCGACGGCCATCCCGTCGCCTGCCATTTCTGGCGCGAGATCGCGGCGGAAAACCCCTTCGCGCCGCCCGCCCCGCGTGACGAGGACGGCCCTGCCGCCGAACGCATCGCCCTTTACCGCCGTGCCGTGGCGCGGGCCGAGACTGCAACGACAACAGGGGAGTAAGAACATGACCACCAGAGTTTCGCTGATCGCGGCGCTTCTGCTGTCCACTACGGTCGCCGCCGGGGCGGCCGAACTGCGGATCGGGCTTGAGAACGACCCCGACGCGCTGGACCCCGACCGCTCGCGCCTGTTCGTGGGGCGGATCGTCTTCACCGCCATGTGCGACAAGCTGGTGGACGTGAACGAGAAGCTGGAGCTTGTCCCGCAGCTTGCCACCGCCTGGACGCAGGCCGAGGACGGGCGGTCGATCACCTTCACCCTGCGCGAAGGCGTCAGGTTCCACGACGGCACCGATTTCAACGCCGAGGCCGTCAAGGCCAATATCGAGCGGTCGAAGACCCTTGAGGACAGCGTCCGCAAGTCGGAACTCGCATCCGTCGAGTCGGTCGAGGTGATCTCGCCCACAGAGGTGCGGCTGAACCTTTCGGCGCCGGACGCGACCGTGATGGCGCAGCTTGCCGACCGCGCGGGGATGATGATGTCGCCCGCAGCCTTCGCGGATGGCAAGGACTTCGCCAGCGCCCCTGCCTGCGCCGGGCCATTCAGGTTCGTCAGCCGCGTGGCGCAGGACCGCATCACGCTGGAACGCTTCGCCGACTACTGGGATGCCGATGCGGTCAGACTGGACAGCGTGGTCTACCTGCCGATCCCGGATTCGACCGTGCGACTGGCGAACCTGCAGTCCGGGGACCTCGACATGATCAACCAGTTGGCCGCGACCGACATCCCGGCCGTGCAGGGCAACGGCAACCTGCGGGTGGAACAGGTCACGGGGCTGGGCTACCAGGGCATCTACTTCAACATCGCCAACGGCCCGCAGGCCCAGAACCCGCTGGGGCAGGACGCCCGCATCCGGCAGGCGCTGAACCTGTCGATCGACCGCAACGCAATCAGCCAGGTGGTCTTCCAGGGCGCCTTCCCGCCCGCGGGCCAGCCTTTCCCGCCGGACAGCCCTTATTACAACGAGGCCTTCGCCGCGCCCGAGCGTGACGTGGAACGGGCCAGGGCGCTGCTGGCCGAGGCCGGCGTGACCACGCCCCTGACGGTCGAGCTGCAGGTCGCGAACCGCCCCGAGAACCAGCAGATCGCCCAGATGATCCAGGCGATGGCGGCCGAAGCGGGCTTCAACATCAGCATCGTCGCCAAGGAATACGCCACGCTGGTCTCGGACGGGGCCGAAGGCAACTTCCAGTCCCATGCCAAGGGCTGGTCGGGCCGGATCGACCCGGACGGCAACCTGCACCAGTTCGTCACCACCGGCGCGGGCTTCAACGACGGGCATTATTCCAACGCGGAAGTGGACCGGCTGCTGAACGAGGCCCGCACCATCACCGACCCGGCGCAGCGCAAGGAACGCTATGACGCGGCGCAGGCGATCCTGCAGCAGGACCTGCCGGTGAGCTACCTCTACTACCAGGCGTGGCTTTATGGCGTGGATTCGGGCGTCGAGGGCTTCCGGCCCTATCCCGACGGCATGATCCGCCTGCAGAACGTGTCCGACGCGGACTGACCGCACCCGTGATCCGGGGCGCGGCCTTCGGGCCGCGTCCACCCCCCTGATTGCCGGAGCCTTCGGCCCATGCTCAACCTTTTCCTGCGGCGCGTGCTGACCGCCATCCCGACGATCCTGCTGATCTCGGTCTTCGTCTTCGCGCTGCAGAAACTGCTGCCGGGCGACCCGGTGCTGGCGATGGCGGGCGAAGAACGCGACCCCATCGCGCTGGCCGCCATTCGCGAGCAGTTGGGCCTGAACGACCCGCTGCCGGTGCAATATTTCAACTGGCTGACGGCGGCGCTGCAGGGCGACTTGGGAATGTCGCTCAGGACCGGCCAGCCGGTGACGGAACTGATCCTGCAGAAGCTGCCGGTGACACTGCAGCTTGGCGTGATGGCGATGCTGATCGCGCTGGTCATCGGCATCCCTGCGGGCATAGTCTCGGCCGTCCGCAAGGGCACGCTGACCGACTATGCCGCGAACATGGTGGCGCTGTCGGGCATGTCGGTGCCGAACTTCTGGCTGGGCATCCTGCTGATCATGCTGGTCTCGGTCCGCTGGCAGCTTCTGCCCGCCTCGGGCTATGTGCCGCCGACCGAGGATTTCCTGCAGTCCATGCGCACCATGATCATGCCTGCCTTCGTGCTTGGCACCGGGCTTGCGGGCGCGCTGATGCGGCACACCCGGTCGGCGATGCTGGGCGTGCTGAAACAGGACTATGTCCGCACCGCCCGCGCCAAGGGCGTGCCGGAACGCCGCGTGGTCATGCGCCACGCCTTCCGCAACGCGCTGACGCCCATCGTCACCCTGACCGCGCTGCTGTTCGGCGAACTGATCGCGGGCGCGGTGCTGACGGAACAGATCTTCACCATCCCCGGCTTCGGCAAGCTGGTGGTCGATGCCGTCTTCACCCGTGACTACGCCGTCGTGCAGGGCGTGGTGATGGTGACGGCGGTGGGCTTCATCCTGATGAACCTTGTGGCCGACATGCTGTATATCCTTCTGAACCCCCGCCTGAGGGCCGCGTGATGGCGGCCAAGGCCATCGCCGCACGCACCGTCGCGCCGGTCATCGACACCCCCGCCCGGCGCAGCTGGCGCAAGTTCCGCACCCATCGCAGCGCGATCCTGGGCGCGGTCATCGTGGGGGCGTTCCTGCTGATCGCGCTGCTGGCGCCGGTGCTGCCGATCCCCGACCCGGCCGCGACGGACTGGGCCGCCGTGCGGCAGGCGCCCAGCGCCGCCCATCCGCTGGGCACCGACGAGATCGGCCGCGACGTCCTGTCGCGCATGATCTGGGGGGCGCGGGCCTCGGTGCTGGCGGGCATCGTCTCGGTCGGCATCGCGATCCTTCTGGGCGTGCCGTTGGGCGTGCTGGCGGGCTATTTCGGCGGCTGGACCGACGCCATCATCTCGCGCTGCACCGAGGCGCTGCTGGCGGTGCCCTTCCTGATCCTCGCCATCGCGCTGGCCGCCTTCCTGGGGCCGAGCCTTACCAATGCGATGATCTCCATCGGGATTTCAGCCATGCCGATCTTCGTGCGCCTGACGCGGGGGCAGGTCATCAACATCCGGGCCGAGGATTACGTCAAGGGCGCCCATGCCATCGGGCTGTCCACGCGCCGCATCCTGACCCGCTATATCCTGCCCAATGCCATGCCCCCCATCCTCGTTCAGGCCACGCTGACGGTCGCCGCCGCGATCATCGCGGAAGCCTCGCTGTCCTTCCTTGGCCTCGGCCAGCAGCCGCCCGCGCCGTCGTGGGGGTCGATGCTGAACACGGCCAAGAACTTCATGGCGCAGGCGCCGTGGCTGGCGCTGTGGCCGGGCCTCGCGATCTTCCTGGTCGTGCTGGGCTTCAACCTTCTGGGCGACGGGTTGCGCGACGCGCTCGACCCCCGCGAATGACAAAGAACCAAAGGGACTGACAATGAGCGACTTCACCACCCGGCCCGAGATCCGGGGCACCTTCGGCACCGTGGCCTCGACCCACTGGATCGCCTCGGCCGCGGGCATGGGCGTCTTGGAACGCGGCGGCAACGCCATCGACGCGGCGGTGGCGACGGGGCTGGTGCTGCAGGTGGTCGAGCCGCATCTGAACGGCCCGGCGGGCGACCTGCCGGTGATCTGGCGCAAGGCTGACGGTGAGCCGCAGGTGATCTGCGCCCAGGGGCCCGCGCCCAAAGCCGCGACCATCGCGGCGATGCGCGAACTTGGCCTGACGCTGATCCCCGGGTCGGGGCTGCTGGCGACCGTCGTGCCGGGCGCCTTCGACGGCTGGATGAAGTTGCTGGCCGAGGGCGGCAGCCTGACCCTGCGCGAGGTGATGGAGCCCGCGATATTCTACGCCGGCGAGGGCCATCCGGTGCTGCCGCGCGTCGCCAACACCATCAAGGGCATCGACGCCTTTTTGCGTGACGAATGGCCCAGTTCCGCCGCCGTCTTCATGCCCGGCGGCGAGGCGCCCGAACCGGGCGGCATCTTCCGCAACCCTGACCTTGCCGCCACCTGGCAGCGCATCGTGGACGAGGCTGAGGCCGCATCCGACGACCGCCTGGGCCAGATCGAGGCCGCCCGCGCCATCTGGTCGGACGGCTTCGTGGCCGAGGCCATCGCCGGTTTCGTGGACACCGCCGAGGTCGCTGACGTGACCGGCCAGCGTCACCGCGCCCTGCTGGCGCGCGAGGACCTGTCGGGCTGGCGGGCGCGAACCGAGGAACCGCTGTCGCTCGATTACCACGGCTGGACCGTCTACAAGACCGGGCCATGGGGTCAGGGGCCGGTGCTGCTGCAGGCCTTGGCGATCCTGCGCGGCATCGACATCGCCGCGATGGACCCGGTCGGCGCCGAGTTCGTGCATACCGTCACCGAGGCGATGAAGCT
Organism: Paracoccus sp. MC1862; assembly: GCF_016617715.1. Taxonomy (NCBI): domain Bacteria; kingdom Pseudomonadati; phylum Pseudomonadota; class Alphaproteobacteria; order Rhodobacterales; family Paracoccaceae; genus Paracoccus; species Paracoccus sp. MC1862. The sequence continues at coordinate 2,511,872 of NZ_CP067225.1, forward strand.
CGCCTATGCCGACCGCGAGGCCTATTACGGCGACCCCGACTTCTCGGACATCCCGATGGACGTGCTGCTGTCCGAGGATTACGCCGCCGAACGCCGCAAGCTGATCGGCGCACAGGCCTCGACCGAGCAGCGCCCCGGACGGGTGCCGGGCCACGAGCATCTGGCCGAGGCCGCCATCGCCCGCGCCTTCCGCGACTTCGGCGTGGGCCGCGCCGTCAGCGTCGAGCCGACCATGGCGCATCTGACCGAGAAGCGCGGCGACACCGTGCACCTGGACGTGATCGACCGCTGGGGCAACATGGTCTCGGCCACGCCCTCGGGCGGGTGGCTGCAAAGCTCTCCGGTCATCCCCGGCCTTGGCTTCCCGCTGAACAGCCGTGCGCAGATGTTCTGGCTTGAGGAAGGCGTGCCCTCGGGCCTGCGCCCCGGCTCGCGGCCAAGGACGACCTTGACGCCGTCCATGGCGCGGAACGGCGACCGCTGGCTGGCCTTCGGCACGCCGGGGGGCGACCAGCAGGACCAGTGGCAGTTGATCTGGTTTTTGCGCTTCGTCCATCACGGCGGCAACCTGCAGGCCAACATGGACCGGCCGCTGTTCCATTCGCTGCATTTCCAGGGCTCGTTCTACCCGAGGAAGGCCGAACCCGCGCGGATGCTGATGGAGCCGGCCTTCGGCGAGGCGGTGATCGCGGACCTGCGCGGGCGGGGCCACATCATCGAGGTCACGGAACCCTGGGCCGTGGGCCGGCTGACCGCGGCCCTGCGCGAGCCGGACGGCCTCCTGCGCGCCGCCGCGACGCCGCGGCTGATGCAGGCCTATGCGGTGGGGCGCTGACATGACGCAGGCAACCGGAACGGCCCGGCGGAGGACGCGATGCTGGGCATGACGACCGAGGCGCTGGTCCAGTTGACCCTGATCGCCCTCGCCGCAGGGGCCTTTGGCGGCATCATCGCCGGGCTCCTGGGCGTGGGGGGCGGAATTGTGATCGTCCCGGCGCTGTATTTCGCGCTGTCGCTGACCGGGATGGACCCGGCGCTGACGATGCAGGTGGCGGTGGGCACGTCGCTCTCCACCATCGTCTTCACCTCGCTCTCCTCGGGGATCGGGCATCACAGGCGCGGGGCCATCGACACCGCGCTGCTGCGGCGCTGGGTGCCGTGGATCGTCCTGGGCGTGGTGCTGGGCTCGGTCGTCGGCGGCTATGTCTCGGGCTGGGTGCTGGTCGCGGTCTTCGCCACCATCGCGCTGTTCGTGGCCGGTGACATGATCCTGCGCAAGCCCTCGCAGGACGTCGAGCCGCGCAGCTTCCCCGCTGCCGCCTGGGCGGGCTTCGGCGTCTTCGCGGGCGCGGTCTCGGCCATGATGGGGATCGGGGGCGGGACCGTCTGCGTGCCACTGCTGAATTTCTTGGGCTATGACATCCGCCGCGCGGTCGGCACCTCGGCCGCCATCGGCTTCGTCATCGGCCTGCCCGGCGCCATCATCTACGCGCTGACCGGGCTGGGGCAGGACGGGCTGCCGCCGCTGTCCTTGGGCTACGTGAACCTGTATCTGGCCGCCGTCATCATCCCGCTGTCCACCTGGATGGCGGGCTATGGCGTGCGGCTGGCCCACAGCATCGACCGGCGCAAGCTGCGGATGGCCTTCGGGATCTTCCTGCTGCTGACCTCGATCAGGATGTGGATCGACCTTGCCGGCGCCTGAGGCAGAAACCCTCTCGCTCGAGGACAGACTGCGGGCCGAACTGCCCCGCATCGCCGACGAGGGCGGCCGCCTGCCGCCCGAACGCGAACTGGCCGCTCGCTTCGGCGTCGGCCGCACCCGGCTGCGGCGGGCGCTGGCGGTGCTGGAAGGCGACGGGTTGCTGTTCCGCCGCCACGGGCAGGGCACCTTCACCCTGCCGCCCCCGGTGCCCGGCGGCCTCGGGGCGCTGGTCCGCAGCGTCACCCCCGCCGACGTGATGGAGGTGCGGATGGAGGTGGAGCCCGCGCTGGCCGCCCTTGCCGCCGAGCGCGCCACCCCCGAGGACGCCCGCGCCCTGCGCGACCTGATGGCCAACACGCTGACCGCGCGGACGCCCGAGGGCTACGAGATCGCCGACGCGATCTTCCACTTCCGCATTGCCGAACTGGCGCGCAACCCGCTGTTCCTGCGCGTCTACGACCAGATCCGCAGCATCCGCGAGCAATCCGACTGGGCCGCCTGGCGGGGCGACCGGCTGGACGCCGCCCGCATCCGCGACCTCGGCCGTCAGCATGCGGCCCTGGCAGACCGCATCGCCGCCAATGACAGCACCGGCGCCGCCGCGGCGATGGAACGCCACCTTCTCAGCATCGAACACGGAATCCGGCGGAAAAGATGACCCGGCCCTGCGGCGGGCGGCAGGCCGCAACCGGGATCGCGCGCCTTTGCGCCATGAAACCAGCCGCGGCCTGCGCCGTTGAGGGTCATGCCCCGCTGCCGCCCCCAGAATCCTTCAGACGTCGGCCCGGCCTTCCGGGCGGCGCTCGACGGCTTCGACCCGGACCGGCCGGCGCTGATCCTCGGCCATTTCGACGCGGACGGGCTGGCGGCGACGGCGATCCTAGCCCGCGCGCTGGACCGCGCCGGCCGGCCCGCAGAGATCCGCATCACAGGCAAGGGCGAAAACCCCTGGTCGCTCGCCATGGGCCGGGAACTGCAGGCCCGCCAGCCCGGCGGATTGATCGCCACCGATCTCGGCATCCGCGAGGGCGACATCCTGCCGGGGGTGCCCACGGTGCTGGTCGATCACCACGTCCCCTCGGGCACGCCCGGCGGGGCGGTCGTGATCTCGGGGAACGGCTGGGTGCCCGAGCCGACCTCGGCGCTGCTGGCCTTCTGGTGCGCCGAAGGGCTGGGCCAGGCGGAGGGACTTTCGTGGCTGGCCGCCCTGGGGCTGATCGGCGACATGGCAACGGGCGATTTCCCCGAGCTTGCCGAGGCGCAGGCGCGATACGGCAAGACGGCGCTGCGGGAAGCGGTGGCGCTGGTCAACGCCCCGCGCCGGACCGCAGCGGCCGACGCAGGCCCGGCGCTTGAGCTTCTGCTGAAATGCGACGGACCCAAGGAACTTGTGAAGGGCGACCACCCCGAAACCGCCCTTCTGCGCGAAGCCCGCGCCGAAGTCGCGGCGGAACTCGACCGCGCCAGGCGGACAGCGCCGAAGGTCCGCGGCGACATCGCGCTGATCCGCTTTGCCTCGCCCTGCCAGGTCCATCCGCTGGTCGCGCAGGCCTGGCGCGGGCGGCTGAAGAACAAGATCGTGCTGGCCGCGAACACCGGCTACCGGCCGGGCTGGGTCCATTTCGCCGCGCGCACCGCGACCGGGACGGACCTCATCCGCTTTCTGGCCGACCACCGGCCGCCCGGCGCGGGCACGGAATACGGCAGCGGCCATGTCCAGGCCACCGGCGGCGCCCTGCGCCCGGCCGACTGGAACGACTTCGCCGCCCGGATCGGCTTTCCCGAGGAACAGGTGCCCGATGCATGAACGACCCCTGCGGATGGGCTTTCCCGTCAAGGTGATGGGACAGCCCGGCCTGAAAAGCAACGATACCCGGCGCTGGCAGCAGAACCCGCACCTCAAGACCTCGCTGGAATACGTGGACGCGATCCTCGACTACCTGGCCCGCACGGGCATCGGGATGTACCGCCTGTCCTCGGACCTCGCGCCCTATGCGACCCACCCGGACATGCCGCAGTTCCACGGCATGGTGGCCGAAAGCGATGCAGAACTTGCGGCGCTGGGGCGCAAGGCGCGCGAGCTGGACATCCGGCTGTCCTTTCACCCCTCGCAGTTCGTGCTGCTGAACAGCCCCGACCCGGCGCTGACGGCGAAAAGCATCTGGGACCTGTCCTCGCAGGCCGAGATGCTGGACCGGATGGGCATGGGACCGGAAGCAGTGCTGGTGACCCATGTCGGCGGCGTTTACGACAACCGCGAGGAAAGCCGCGCCCGCTGGATCGAGGGCTATAACCAATGCCCCGACCATGTCCGCCGCCGCCTCGTGCTGGAAAACGACGACATCCGCTTTTCTGCCTCTGACGTGCTATGGATTCACGACCGCTGCGGCGTGCCGCTGATCTTCGACTACCAGCATCACTGGTGCCTGAACCCCGAGGGGCTGGCGCTGCGGACCGCGCTGGAACGGTTCATCGGCTCGTGGCCCGAAGGCGTGCGGCCGAAGATCCATTTCTCCTCGCCCCGGACCGAGATGCGCGAGATCAAGCGCAAGGTCACGGACAAGGAACGCGAGGCGGCCAGAACTGCCGGCCCGCCCAAAGGCGCGCTGACGAAGGGGGTGGTCAAGGCCACGTCCCGCGTCAAGACGGTGCTGCTGCCGCCGGTGTGGACCGGGCACGCGGATTTCACCAATCCCTTCGAGTTCGCGACCTTCATGCGCGACGCGGCAGGGCTGGAATTCGACGTGATGCTTGAAGCCAAGACCAAGGACCTGTCGCTCTTGCGGCTGCGGTCGGACCTGCTGCGCTATGCCCCTGATGTCGCAGCCCGCTTCGGCCCCGGTGACGCGGCCCGTCTGGCAGAGGCCGAACGGATGCTCGGTGCCGGGATGGAGGCCGGTGCCGACATCGACGAGGGCGAACCGGCTGCCCTTTCCGAGGGGTGAACTTCCGCCTCGGCCGGCAACAGGGCGGAGGTATGGCGTCCGGCTGGCGGCCTGCCTGCCTGCCTGCGGACCGGCATCATGCGCGGCGGGCTTCACCAGCCAGAAGCGCTTCCGCCTGATCGGACCCGCTGCAGGTTCAGTGCCGGCAGCCAAGCCGAGATGCTGCAAGCACGGGCAGCAAAGGGGCGTCGGGCAGGACAAGGGCTGCGGCTCACCGGCCACCACCAGCGTCGTCGGGTCCGGGGTGGCCGGGGGGGCCTGCCCTACTGCAGTTGGCAATCCGGCATGCAAGGCCGCCTCCCTTGCGCGCCTGCGGCCAAGCGGGCAACATCCTGCGCGTCATGTCCTTGGCCTGTCTCGATCATTTCGGTCTCCGCCGGGCGCCTTTCGACAACGCGCCTGACCCGTCCCTGTTCCACGCGTCGCAGCCTCACCAACCCGTGCTCGACTGGATCGGGGAGGGGGTCGTCGCAGGCGCACCCGTTCTGTCGCTGACGGGCGTTGCCGGGACGGGCAAGACGGCGCTGCTGAAGCTGCTGGCTGATCGGCGCCACGGCAAGGGATGGATCACCGGGCTTGTCTCGGCTCTGCAGCCCCGGCCCGGCAGCCTTTTCGGTCAGGTGCGCGATGCCTTCGGCCTGCCTGAACAAAGCGACGGTCCCAACCTTTCGGATCAGGTCCGCCGCTTTGCCGAGGCGAACCGGGCAAAGGGCCATTCCACCCTGCTGATGGTGGACGACGCGCAGACGCTGGAGGTCGAGGGCATCGCAGCCCTCGCATCGCTGGCGGCGGAGGGCGGCCTGACGCTGCTGCTCGCCGGCCGCCCGGAATTGCGGGGCCGACTAGTCGCGCCGAGGCTGCGCTTCGCGCGGGGCGTCCATGCGGTCCTGACCCCCTTGGGCGAGGGCGACACCGCCGGCTATGTCGCGCACCGGCTGGCGCAATCGGGCGCGACCGCGCCGATCTTCAACGCCGGCGCGATGCAGGTGCTGCATTTCTTCGGGCTGGGCCTGCCCCGGCTGATCAACGTCATGGCCGATCATTGCCTGAGAACCGCCGCATCGGCAGGGTTGTCCCGGATCGACGGCGCATGGGCGGGCGCAGTGCTGGACGAGGCAAGCACCACCGGCGTGCTGAGCCGTCTGGCCGAGCAGGCGGCGACGGGATCGCGCCAAGCCCCCGATGTTCCCCTTGCCGGCACCCCCGAGGGCCAGCTTGCAACCATAGCGCCGCACCCCCCGGCATCGGACAGCGCGGGCACTACGGACCATGCCGCGCCGCCGGCCCTGATGCCTGATCCTTTTCCGGCATCGGCCACGCGGCCCGACTTGCCAAAGACCCGGCAGGCGCTCTCCGAAGGCGGTGCGTTGCGAGAGCCACCGCCGCGACGACCCGATGCCCTGCGCGCCTGCCCCGTCACGATCCTGCGCCGGCCCCTGCCCTTTATCCTGCGGTCGATCCGGCCCTGTTTTCCCCCTTCCGCGAACCCGGCAGGCGTCAAGGCTCGTGGCTGGGGGCAGCGGCGGTTATCGCCAGCGGCGCGGCATTGGTCTGGCTTCAATGGGGGCAAGCGCCCGCGCCGGCTGCCATGCGCCCGGCCCCGCCCGCGGCCGGTGCCGCCATGGAACAGGCGGCAGCCGCAGCGGGGCAGCCCGCACCCTTTGCCCTGCAGCCGGCCTTTTCGGTTCCCCATCCGGTCGCCATCACACCGGAACTGGCCATTCCGGCCCTGATGACACAGGCGCTGGACCTCGAAAGCCGCGATCCCGGCCGGGCGGCCATCTCCTATGCCCGCGCGGCCCTTCGCGGAAGCGCCCGCGCGGCCTATTACCTCGGACAGCTTCATGAAACCGGCAGCGGAGTCGCACCGAACCCGGACATGGCGCGGCTGTGGTATGCCGCGGCCGCCGATCTGCCAAGGGCGCAACAACGATTACAGGCCCTGGCGACCGCCGATGCGCCGGGCATCCCGGCACCGCCGGTCCCCGTCTTTCAGGCCCGGCCAGGCAACGGCGGCAGCGAGATGATCTGGCGCCTGCCCGAAGGCGCCGCGCCCGTCCGCTTCCGGGTCGAGATCTTCGGCCCGGTGGATCAGCCTCTGCCCGTTCAGGAAACAACGGTCCCGGGGCTGATCCTGCCTTTTCCGGTCAGCGCATGGCGCGTCACCGCACTCGGGGCGGATGGTTCGGAAAGCGTCCCTTCCGCCCTGGTCCGCATGATCCCCGCGGAAGAATAGCCGGCCTTCGGGATCGGCACGAACCCCGGATCAGCACCCCAGCGTGGCGCAGATATATTCGCGGTAGGCCCGGTTCGCGTCGCTTTCCGCGGGTTGCTCGGGCTCTTCTGCGGGCGCTGCGCTTGCGCTGGCAAGCGGGGCGGCGCATTGAAGCTGGTAGCCCTGCTGCAGCCCCTGATTGACGCAGTTGCCGATGTCCCAGCCGGGGGGGATGTCCTGCAGGTCGACGTTCCGCCACTTGGGATGGCCGCTTTCCTGCAGCTGCGGCAGCCGGGTCAGCATCAGGTGGGACAGGTCGGACACCGCCTTGCAGCTTTGCTGCTGGTAGCCGTTGCCCCGGGGATCATATTCAAAGGTCATCAGCAGCGCCTTGACGGCGATTCCTTCCACCGCCTCGGGCTGGAACGGATAGGTGTTCGCGGGAATGGTCGCCGTGTCGTAAACGCTGCCGAGCGTCTGGTCCGCGATCGGCACCAGTTGGAACCGTTCTCCGTCGATTTCGCCCTCGGCGAACAGGGCAGTGGGGGCGCCGGCGACATAGAAGAAGGCGTCGATCTCTCCGGCCTTGAGCGCGGGCAGCGCATCGGCGGGCGAGATCAGGCGCCGTTCGGCCGGCTGGGTGCCGGTCAGGTCCAGCACCAGCGAGGCGGTCAGAAAGGTGCCGCTGTTCTCGACCCCGATCGCCACCCGCTTGCCCGCCAGGTCGGCAAGACTGTCGATGTCCGATGTCGCCAGCAGATGCACCTCCTCGTCGTAAAGCGGGAAGGCGATGCGGACATTGTAGATCGCGCGGGCCACGTCGGGATCATTGGCGGAATAGGTCTTCAGATATTCCAGCACGTCGTTCTGCACGATGCCGAACTGGGTATTGCTGCGCTTTCGGACAGCCATGAAGTTTTCCAGCGAGCCTGCGGATTCGATCACGTTCAGCGTCTGGCCGCATTGCGCCATCAGCCCGGCGAGGTCGCGGCCGATCTGGATATAGGTGCCCGACGCCCCGCCGGTCATCACCGCCTTGCGGAATTCCTGCTGGGCGGCGGCGGGGCCTGTGGCCAGGGCCAGCACCGCGCCAAGGGCCATGCCGAGCCATCGGGTCTTGCTCATCTCGTCTTTCCTCCCCTTTCGGCTTTGCGGGCCGGTGGTGTCAGTTGCAGGCGCCAAGCTCGGCCACCAGCGCCAGCAGGGTCTGCCGGTTGATCTGCCCATAGGCGCCCCTCAGGGCCTCTGCCGCGCATTCCCCGCCGGTCAGACGCCGCTGCAACTCAGCGCGCTCGGGACCCGAGCCGAGCGCCGGGGCGCGCGACAAGGCGGCCTCGACCTCCTCTGCCGTCCAGCGCGCCGGCTGCGAGTCCGCCGCGGGAACGGACAGGGCCGTGTCCTCGGCGGGCGCCGCCGCCATCTCACCGGGGGCCGCAGTATCCTCGGCAAGCGCGGGCGCTGTTTCCTGCACTTCGGCAGAGAGCCGGGCGACCTCCTGTTCCATGGCCTCGCGCGTGGCGGATGCCTGTTCAAGCCGGGCGGTCACTTCGGCCAAGGCCGCCTCGGCACTGGCGCGGCGGTCCTCGGCCGCGGCGAAGGCCTGATCGGCCTCGTCCCGGCGGCGCTCGGCTTCCATCGCGGCGGCGGTCGCGGCCGTCTGCCGCGTCGTCGCCTCCTCCAGCCCCTGCCGCAGCTCCGCCTCGCTCCCTTGCGTCCGGGCCAGCGCAGCCTCTGCCTCGGCCCGGCGGGTGCCCAGCGCGGCGATCTCTGCCTCTGCCGCCTCGCGTTGCGTGGTGAGATCAGTGATTTGCTGCTGCATCTGGGAAAGGGCAGCCTCTGCCGCGATCCGGCGGGTATCCAGAGTGGCGATCTCGCTTTCCGCCGTCTCGCGCTGTGTGGCCAGATCGGAAACCTGCTGCTGCACTTGGGAAAGCGCGGCTTCCGCCTCGGCCCGGCGGGCATCCAGCGCGGCAACTTCGTTCTCCGCCGCTACGCGCTGCGCAGCGAAATCAGCGGCCTGCTGCTGCACTTGGGAAAGGGCGGCCTCCGCCTCGGTCCGGCGGGCGTCGAGGGTGGCAATCCCGCTTTCCTCCGCATCGCGCTGAGCGGCGAAATCGGCGAGCTGCCGTTGCGCGGTGCCAAGGGCTTCCCCGGCATCGGCGACCTGCTGTTCCACGGCGGCACGCTGCTGGCCGAGTTCCGCCAGACGCGCCTCGGTCTCGGCCGTCTGTTGCTGCAGTTCGGCAAGGCGCGCTTCCGCCCCGGCCAAAGCCTCCGAGGATTCGCTTTCGAGGCCCTCGGCCTGCTGCCGCGCCGCAAGCTCCTGTTGCAGCGCGTTCAAGCGGGATGCCAGATCGGCGCGGGCCGTTTCCGCCTGTTGGCGGGCGGCCTCCGCTTCGGCAAGGCGCGCGCGCAGGTCGGCCAGATCCCGTTCCATCCCGGCCTGCGCATCGGCGCTGGCCGCTGCCTGCGCCGCGCGTTCCTCGGCGCTTGCCAGTTCGGCCTCGCGCCCTTGCAAGGCCGCTTCTGCCGCCGACAACCGTTCTTCCGCCGAAAGCGCGTCGCTTCGGGCAGCCTGCAACTGCGCGGTCAGTTCCCGGACCTGATCCTCGGCGACCTGCAGGGCCTCCGCATCCGCCGCCTCAGAGGTGGTCTGCCGGGCAGCCTGCAGTTCCGCGTCGCGTTCGGCCAGCAGGCGCTGGGCGGCAGCGGCCTTTTCCTCTGCCGCCTGCGCTCGGGCTTTCGCCGCTTCGAGTTCCTCGGTCTGTTCCGTCATCGGCGGGGTGGGCGCCCCGTCTTCGGGAAGCGCGGCATCCGAAGCCTGCCTGCCAGATGCAAGCTCGCTCCGCATGGCCTCGATCTGGCTTTGCAGGTCGGCGGCCTCATCCTCCATCAGGACGATGATCTCCCGCAGCGCGCTGGTCTTTCCCGGGTTCGGCAACTCGGCGGAAACGCTGTCGTCCTGGCCCAAGGCCATGCCCGCCATGATGGCCCAGAACCCACTTGCGGCAAGCAGCCTGATCACGTTCCACCCCACTTTCCGCCATCAAGCGCAATCATCGCCGAACCTGTCAAGCATCCGCGTTCCCCGCCGGGACGGTGGCGTCCTGCAAGATCAGGTCTCGCGATGCGCGGACATCCAAAGCCTGCGGGCAGGGCTAGGGTCCTGCGGGTTCTTCCTGCGGGAAAGAGGCCACGCCGGGCGCCTTCTGGCGACGGATGGCGACATCGCGGCCGGTCACCTCGGCCAGAGCCGCAGCCAGCCGCGCGACCGAACACCGACGCCCGGCCCGGACCGCGGCTTCATGGGCCATCCGCGCGGCGGCATGGCCAAGGGCGGCGCTGCGCCCCTGCCCGGTCATGCGCGCCCAGGCGGCGGCCTCGGGGAAGGGATCGGTCAGGATCAGGTGCAGGCCGGGTCGGGCGGCTGCGGCGATCAGCGCCGGGCTGAGCGCATCACGCCGGGCGTAGATGGCGGTGGCCTCCAGCGCGGCGGCGCGGTCGTCGGACAGCGCGCCCAGGACCAGCACCGCCGCGGAGGACGGGCCCAGCGCGACCCCCGCCGCCGCGGCTTGCGCCTGCAATCCCCGATCAGGGGGGGGCCCGGCGACGGCCAGCGCGGTCAGGCCATCCTCGGCGGCGGCGGACAGAAGGGCGCGGGCCTCGGCTGCTGCCAGGGCGTTCGCCACGGCCGAAAGATCGGACAGGTCCAGCGCCGCGGGCTCGTTCGGGCGGGCGGCCCGCAGCAGGCGGCCATGGGCGCCGCCCTCGTCATTCAGGCGGGCCAGCGCGGCCTCGAACCCGGCCCGTGCGGCGGCATCCGAGGGTGGGCGCAGGAGAAGCTCAGCGCCGTGGATGCCCGCCTGCTGCTCGGCCTCGATGGCGGCCAAGGCCGAGGCCAGGGCGGCCAGTGCCTCGGGGGCGACCTCGAAGCGCGGCATCGCGGCCCCGAGGGGACGTCTGGCCGGGTCCAGCCCCTCGGCCAGCGCGCGGGTCAGCGCCGGGCCGTCATAGGCCGGGCGCCGGGGCGTGGGGACGGACAGGCGGCTCCACCCGACAGGGGGGACCACGACCCCGCCCTCGCGGCCGCCGAGAGTGTCGGCACCGTGGCAGTTGGCGCAGGGAAAGGCGCGGGCGGGCATCCGCGCGGCGCCCCCCGCCAGCACCGCCGTCGCCCCTTCGCCCCGCTGATACAGCGCATGGCCCGCGTCCTCGGCAGCGGCGATGCCTGACGCAAGCGCGAGCAGGCCGCCAAGGACAAATCTCATCGCGCGGGCGCCCCGGCGATGGCGAGAAGGCTTGCCGGATCGGGGATGCCGACCACGCGGGTGAACTCGCCCGAGGACAGGCTGCCCACGAGGATCGTGGGGACATGGGCCTCGGGCGGGCCGACGGGCACGCCGAAGGCCGTCATCAGCAGGCGCGTGTCGGGCACCGATCCCGCGACCCATTCCCAGGACGGCCCTGCGCCGAACTGTTCGGCCGAGACGGACATCAGCGCGGGCGTGTCGCGGGCGGGGTCGATCGACAGGGAAACGATCCGCGCCCCCGCGGCCGTCAGTTCGTCCTGGACCTCGGCCAGCACCGCGTTCGACAGGGGGCAGACCGTCCCGCAGCTTGCATAGGTGAAGCTGACCACCAGCATCGGCGCCTCTGCATAGCGGCTGACGAAGCCTTTGGTCGTCCCGAAGCGGTCCGTCACCGGCAGGTCCGGGGGCGACAGCCGCTCGGCCGGAAAGACGGCCTGCGCGGGCACGGGCGGGTGGGCATGGCCCTCATGCGCCCGGGCGGGACCGGGAAGGATCGCGGCAAGGACCAGCAGCAGGGCGTTCGCGCGGAAGATCATGGGCCAAGCTCCATCACAAGCGGGGGAACGCCGGCGCTGTCCGCCCCCGAGAGGGTCACGACAAAGGTGCCTCGGGCCGGCAGGCGCAAGGTCATCCCGGAACCCCTTTCGTCCCGTTCGGGCCAATCGGCCCGCTGCAGCCATCCCGTTTCCAGCGCGGCCACGCTGAGGACGCCGGCGACGCCGGGCAGGGCCAAGCCGTCCGGCCCGACGATCCGCAAGGTGACCTGCCGCGATCCGTCGGCGGCAGGCACGGGGTCGACCTCGGCCGCGATCCGTGCGGCGGGCGCCTGCGCCCCGGGCAGGGGCAGGGTCGGGATCTCGTGGCACAGCGTCAGCCCGCCCACGCCGGTGCTGAGCACAAGCTCGTAGCGGCCGGGGCCGGGGATGACCGCGCCCGCGCGATACCGGCCGGGGCCGGTTTCGGAAAAGCCGCGCGCCAGGATGGCGGCCGTCCGCGGCACGCCCCCGCGCAGCCGGACCGAGGCCATGGGCGGCGCGGCGCCGATCGCCGAGGTCGGCCCCACCACAAAGCCGGTGAAGCTCTGGGCGTGGATGGCCAGCGCCTCGCTGCCGCCCGGCACCGCCAGAAGAAACCCCGGTTCGGTCACGGGCCGGGACGCGGCCGCCCCCAGGGGCACCGCGCCGAGCTGCGGTTCGGTTCCGGGGCGAATGGAATCCAGCGCAAGGGTGGCCGCCTCGGACTGGTCGGCGCGCAGCAGGACCGCCATCCGGTCCAGGACCACGACTTCCGAGATGGCCGAACCATGCGCCCCCACCGTCCGGGCTAGATGCCCCCGCGCCAGGTCGATGACCGAGACCGGCCCGCCCGCGGGATCCCAGGCGAATGCCAGCCGCCCCGCCGGATCGACGGCCAGGCGCGCGACGGGACTGGCCAGCGCGATCTCGCGCGCGCTGTCGGGCGCGTCGAGGTAATGGACGGCCAGCCGGTTCTTGGTCAGACGCAGGACCGCCACGGGGCCATCGGGACCGGGCAGCAGCGCCTCGGCGGTGGCATCCGGCGCGGGGGGCAGGACGGCCAGCGGCGTGGCGGTCGCGGCGTCCAGCACCTGCAGCCCGCCCGCCCCGTCGCGGAAAAGGATCGTGGCCGCGTCCCCCGACAGGGCCACCGCGGCCAGCGTCGCGGTCTTGTGTCCCCCGCCGTCGAAGCGGCTGATCCGCGCGGCGCCTTCCTCAAGAACCCAGACGCCCCCCGCGCCATCGGCGATCAGCGTGGTCGGGCGGTCAAGCCCCCCGGCCACGACCCGCGACCGCGCGCCGAAGGCGGTAAGCGCCCGCACCTCGCCCGCCGCGGGCAGGCTGACCAGAAAGCCCCCCCACAGCGGCGCCGCAGCCAGGGCGGCGGGCTGTTCCGGCAGGGTCGCGGCGCCGATCAGGTTGGCGCTGGCCAGGCTGATCGCAGGATCGACCACCGTGAAGGACCCTTCCTCCGACAGGACCCCCAGCACCGGCCCGTTCAGCGACACCGCGTCGGTGGGCAGGCTTCCGGTCGAAAAGAAGGCCCGCGCCGCCTGGTGGCAGGGCAGGTTCCGCGCCGAAACCCGCCGCAGCCAGCCGGCAAGGCGCAGCCCGGCCGGCGGCTCGGGTCCGGCGTGGTTGCGGACGGAAACCGCAAGCTGGAACGGCTCGCCCGGCGGCACGGGGTCAAGCGCCCGGCCGCCGTCGTCAAGGACCTCGATGCTGGCGGTCAGCGCCGGGCGCAGCGGCTCGGGCGGGGCTTCCTGCGCGGCCACGGCGCCTGCGGCCAGCAGAAGCGGCGCGATCCAGCGCCCGCTCAGCATGACTCGCCCGTCGAGCCGAGCGTCTCGCCCGGCTTGCGCGCGACGATGAGGCCCCAGACCCCCTGCGCCCGGCGCGTCAGCGGCCCGTCGAACCACAGCGCCACGTCCCCTGCCCGCAGGCTGGGGGTGAGCCAGGCCGAGACCGACTTGCCCGGCGCCAGCAGGGCGGCGTTCGGGAAGCCGAAGCCGGGGAACAGGTCGTCATAGGCAAAGCCGTTCATCACGAAGGCCCGCTGGCGGGCGCGGCCGCCCGGATGGACCACCCGGATCACCACCTCCTCGCCCCCGCAGGCTTCAAGGACGATCGGCTTCGGGCTAGACGCGGGGTCGAAGAAGTCGCGGGGGAATTTCACGGGGTTCAGGTCGTCCTGGGCCTCCGCGTCGATCCCCAGCCTTCGCCGCAGCATCCGGTCGAAGCCGGGGGCGGCGTAGTTCACCCCGGCCTCGCCCAGGTCATAGCTGTCGTCGCAGACAAGGCAATCGGCCACCGGGCGGACGTTCCTGACCGGGATGCCGTCGTCCCACAGCCATTTCGTGCGGCTGTCCGAGGCGTGAAGATTGAGCCCGTCCTGCCAGAACAGCACGAATTCACGCAGGCGCGTGGCAGGCAGGTCCACCGGCATCGGACCCGGCCGGGACGCGGGCAGGATCTCGATCCGCCGCGTGGGCAGCCCGGCGCCCGCCGGGACATGACCGATGCTGCGGCGGGGGAACCCGTCCACGAACGGGGGCAGGGTCGTCCGGGCGGGGTCGGCGGCGGAAAGGTCCCAGTCCACCGGCACCACGTCGATCACCCCCATCATCCCGTGCGGGACGTGCGAGATCACGTCCGCCGTCGAGGTGACGGGCACCGGGCCGAAGGCATAGGGAATCCAGTGGATACGGTCGGTGACGGCCTGCCGGGCCTCAAGGCCGGCGGCCCGTTCCAGATCACCAACCAGATCACCAAGCAGAGCGTCGTGATCCGTGACGCAGGGAAGGGCTGCGCAGAGGCTTCCGATCACGGTGGCATCCGATCCCGGAAGCTGCGCAGACTGGCCGGAGTCCGGGTCGGACAGCGCGATCCCGAACCGCCGCCCCATCACCTCGAACAGGAAGTCCTCGCCGGGCTGGACCTCGTGGACCCCAACAATGACGTTCGGCTTCAATCGCCCGGCAAGCTGTTTCCACGCGGGGTAAAGGTCACTGCCGTTTCCATCCTGCCCCCCGGCGGCCTGCAGCAGCGAAAGACGGAGCTGCTCGTCCAGGACGTCCGGAAGCTTGAGTTCGGGGTCCACGCGATAGCGCCCGGCAAAGAACTGCAGGATCGGGCCGATGCTGACGCGCTTGTCCGAGGCGGGCGGCAGGGCGCCGGCGGAAAAGCCCACGCCCAGCGGCAGGTCGCGCAGCAGGTCCAGCGCCGGCAGGCCGATCCGCAGCCCCATGCGGGCCGAGGGGCGCAGCCCGCCGTCCGGCAGGCCGGGTCCGGGCCTGTCCAGGATCATCCGGCGCGGCCTGCCCTCGGGTCCGTCCGCCCGGACGGCCGGGTCGGTGTTGAGCGGCACGATCGGGGGCATCCGCGCATCCCCCAGCAGGTCGCGCAGGCCCCCGCGCCGACCCTCGTCCCGCAGCAGGTTGACGAAGCGCAGCGTCACGCAATCGCCCGCGTTCACGCGCATGACGAAAGGCTCGGGCCCCCGGTGGTAGGCCGTCTTGACCGCCTTCAGCACCGTGTCGCGGGAAAGGCCGCTCCCCCAGTTCTCGTCATGGAAGCCGACGTTCCCGCCCAGCGCCTCGGGGCGCAGCAGCGCCAGCATCAGCCCGTCCGGGTCATGGCGGCCCATCCCGTAATCGGTTCCCTCGGGCCAGATGTCGCGGGTCTGCAGCGCGACGATCACGGATTCGCTGCGGTGTGTGATGATGCCGGAAACGGGCTTTGCCGGGCAGGACAGGCCGCTTGAGGCGGGGGGGACGGGTTCGGGGGCATCGGCGGATTCAGTGGAGCTTCTGAAGGCTTGCCCCCTGGCCCCTCCCTCCCCGATCGGCCTCAGCCGGCTGCCGATCTGCCTGCCGGTCGCGGGGTCCAGAGTAGCTGCGTCGCGATAGGTCCGCACGAGGCCCCAGGCCCCGTTCCAAGTCGCATCGATCGAGCCGAAGTCGTAAAGCGAATCCGCCACCCCCTCGGGCACCCGGTGGCCGTCGCGGTCCGTGACGTCCGACGAGCGGGACGCAGCCGCTGCAGAGGACGAGGCGAAAGGTCCCGCGGGCGCCAACTCGAAGGGGCCGCTGCCCACGTCCGAACGCAGCGTGCCGCGCATCTCGAAATGCTCGGAAATGCCGACCTCCTGCACGAAGGTGAAGCCCTCGGGGTTGTCGCAATGCGCCAGCAGCCATTCGTGCCGTTCCCAGAACTCTCTGTCCGCCGGGCTCTGCGGGGGGTCGAATTCCTTGAGGCCCCGTTCCAGCCACCTGCGATAGTCCTCGGGGCGGCCGTCCGACATCGCCTCGGCGCAAAGACGGTGGCGCGTCGGACCCGGCTGCGGGTCCAGCGCCAATGCGGCGCGGGGAAAGGGCTGGTCGGCATTGCGGCGGAAGGGCTGGCCCAGCACGCGGAAGACATGCTGCACCTCCTGCGCGCCCTGGATCAGCCGGACCTGGATCGATTCGCCTTCATAGCTTTCAAGCAGAGGCGTGGCGGGGTCGCCATGGACATGGGAACTCAGCGCAAGGCCCATGTCGCCCCGGTATCCCGCAAGCTGGCGGTCGACCGAGCAGAGCGGGAAGCGGTCCCGGAGCCGGGCGCCGGGGTCCAGCGCGGCCTCGACCTGGCTGGGACCCGCGCCTTCGCGGCCGGGGCGGTCCATGCGGAAGGGCCGGCAGTCGCGGGAATGGACGCTCGCCGCATGGCTGGGCCAGGGTTGCGGCCCCGAGGGCGCAGGCCTTGCGCCGGGAGGGGGAAGAAACGGCCCGAAGCCGGGCGGCTCGCGTGCAGCCCTGTTCCCGTTCTCGTCATAGGTCAGTGCCGGGGGCCTCGTTTCGGGCCGGCCGGCCCGGCTTCCCCCTGCCGCGTCCTTGTCGCCGATACGCAGCGGGATCGGCTCGCCCCGGTAGTTGACGAGATAGGGGTCGTGATGATCGACCGAGATGGACTCGGGCCGCTGGGGCGGGGCGACGGGGCTTGCCAGCGCGCGGGCAGAGGCAGGGGCGGCGGGCATCCCGGCGGCGTTCCTGCGATAGGCCACAAGATGATCGGTCAGGCGCTTGAGGTCCGCCTGCGTGAGCAGGTCATTGCCCAGACCGGTGCGATGGGCGGGAGTGTCGCCGATGCGGCCCTGCGCTTCCCAGGCGGGCGGCACGTCTTCGCCGGGGGACATCCAGTGGCCGCGGGCGTCGCGCGAAAGATCGGCGCCGCAGACCGATGCCAGCGACCTCGGCGAATTGCGCCAGTGCAGCTCGCAGGCCAGCGTGGCCATGCCGCCGAGGCTGCCGGTCGAGGACGTCCTGATCCTGCGGCGAAGCTCGGTTTCCGAGATGCGGTCGCGGGGATCGTAGAGCAGGGCGAAATCCGCGATCGCCAGGGCATATTCGCGGAAATCCGGGGTCAGCGCCCTGTAGTCCTGTTCACCGTCCTGATGCCAGAGCTGGACGGTCCGGCTTGCCCCCACCATCGAGGCGGTGCCGAAGGCCACGGTGGACAGCGCCTCGGCGGCAAGGGGCCTGTAGCATCCCGCCGGCCCCGAGGGGTCGCAGACGCTTTGAAGGCCATGGGTCAGCCGTCCGAAGCCATCGCCCGGCGGTTGCGGCACGTCGGGGTTGCTGACATCGGCCAGGGGCCGCGCCTCGGGCTCGACCACCAGCGCCGAATAGAAGCCGTGCTGCTGGATCGAGGATGGCCCGAAATGGTCGTGGGTAAAGACCGTCCGCAGCGTGCGGTCGCGGGTCCGGTCGGTGCCGGCCGCGACCGACGACAGGATCGGGTCGGCAAACCAGCGCTGCACGGTGGTCTGGAAGCGGTCGCGCGCCTCGGGCAGCGGCTTTTTCCAGATGTCATGCGCGCGGGGCTTGCCGTTCTCGCATTCCCCGTCGGTGGAACGGGTCAGGGCGCCGCCCTCGACCCCGCCACCGGGGGCGGTGGTGGCGCAGCGGCGATGCGCGATCTCGTCGGCGGCGAAGGTGCCGTCCTCGTAGTTCCAGCCGTTCCCCGAGCCGTCCGAGGAGGTCACGTCGAACTTCACCAGATGGATGTGCTGGCCGATGGTGTCGGTGGGGGTGCGGACCTGGAAATCGTCCAGCTCCAACGTTCTGGGCAGTTCGTTGGTGTGGCGGAACTCGATGCATTCGCCCGACAGGGCGCGGAAGAAGAACGGCTCCTCGCTGTCGCTGATGCGCGGCGAGATGCGGCCCCGACCCTGCTTGTAGACGGGCGACCTTGCGCTGAGGACATTGATGCGCGCCTGCGGGTCGTGCCAGCCGGCGGTGTTGACGATCATGTCCAGTTGCACCGCCGAGACCTCGTAGCGGCGAAAGCCGGTCAGGTCGGGATCGGGCGCATAGGGGCCGCCGGCCAGCGGGTCGGTCCGGGACGGGCCGATGGCCTCGGCCGGGGGGATGCCGCAGGGATCGGCGAAAGGCGCGCCGGGGCGCGGCGGGCTGCCGTTCACGGCAAAGACCGGAGAGGCGACAGGTCCGGGGCCGGGCGCGCTGGCGGGATAGGGGGCGGCCCGGGTGGGATAGGGGGCGGCCCGGGTGGGATAGCTGCCGCTGGCGCCGGTCCCGGTGTCCAGGGTGACCTCATTGCCGTCCGGCTGCGACAGGGCCAGCGGCAGGGGGGCCGCCGCCTCTGGCCGATGGACCAGCCCGTTGTGGTGAAAGCCCATGGCCGCCCGTTCCAGCGGCGTGCCTTCGGGGTCCAGCACGCGCAGCCGGGCACGGGTCAGGTCCAGCGTCATGTCGCCCATGGCGAGCGACCGGGCCACGACCTGCCGCAGCAGCGCCGCCCGCTCGGCCGCGGGCAGGGCCGCGTCCTGCAGCCGGGCCGTGACCCCGGAAGGCAGGGGGTCGAAGGACAGTTCCCGCTCGGACCCGTCGAGCATGACATGCCGGGGCAATCCCCCGTCGAGCCAGGCCCCGGCGACAGGGCTGCGGGTGTCGACGGGGCTTTCGGAACTTTGGTCCGGTTCCGGTCCCCCGAGCCTTCGGGCGAGGTCCAGCGGCGCCTGCGGCGGGCGGTGGCCCGCCTCTCCCGCGATATAGAAGGGATAGCCCGGCATCGCCGCGACCTCGGCATCGGGGTCGAAGGCTTCCGGCGCATCCGGCTCGGCAGGTCCCGATTTGGCCTCGTCCCAGTCCGGCGCGTCGGCATAGCCGGGCAGCAGCGGCAGCGGCTCGCCCGGCAGGGGGATCACCGCGGGGATCGGGGTGCCTGCCGCGCCACGCAGCCAGTTGCCGTTCGGATCGACGCTGCCCGGCCGTCGGTCGGCGCCGGGGGGCCTGAAGCCCAGCGACAGGCCGGGTTCCGGCTGGCCGTCGGGCAGCAGGCGGGTGCCGTCCTCCAGCACGTCATGGACGCGCCACAGCGCCCACATCCCTTGCGCGAAATGCGGGTAAAGATGGCAATGGAAGATCGAATCCCCGACCGTCCGGTTGCGGTTCCCCGATCCCTGGTGGCCCCACCAGCCTTGGCCCTCGCCATTCGGCCGACGTCGCCCGCCATGGTAGATGTTGTAGCTGAATCCCTGCTGGGGCGCGACGGTCTGGCTGTCGAGATAGCTGCCCCGGTTGGGATCGTTGCCCGCGAACCATTGATGCGCGTGAAGGTGGAATACATGGGTTTCCTTCGGCCCGGCGTGGAAATTGCGGAACACCACCGGATCGTTGAGATAGGAATGATGGACGTTCGAGGGATCGTCGTCATACCATTCCAGCAACGCCGGATCGCCATTGGCCCAGGAGGTCAGGAAGAATTCCTCGTAAAGGCATTCGGTGCAATCGGCGGCAGGACCGATGCCCTTGCGGTTCGCCAACAGCAGCGACCCCATCCCCGAGGCCCCGTAATTGATTGCAAATCCGTCGCGCACCCCGGCAAGCTGGCCGAAATCGCCCAGTTCCTCGAAATTCGAGGTGTAGAAGGTCTTGAGCTCGTCATGGAAGAAGACCGAGAACTCCCGGAATGCAAGAACCGGGGGCTGGGCCGGATCGCGGTTGCGAAGGCCGGGACCGGAGTCTTGGCCATCCTCGCCAGTGATCCGGCAATCGGCGTCCCCGCCGGTCGCGCCGCAATAGACGATGGCATTGAGGTCGGCATGGACGATTTCGGCGCGGGCGGCCGACAGCACGCCCGCCTGCGGTCCCTCAAGCGGGCGCAGCATGTTCAGGTAAGGGATGCCCTTGTCGTCCGCCTTCTCGTAGTCGATCCCGTCTGCGCGGCTGTGCAGCGGCCGGTCGTGGGCCGCCGGCAGCCAGGCCTTGTCGAATGCCGCTCGGCTGGTCTGGCTGCGATACCATGTGCTGCCCTTCCGCTCGGCCAGCACCGCGCCGAAAAGCCCGTGGACCAGCGAGCCGCCGTCCCCTTCGCCACCTGCGGGCGCGGCGGTCGAGGCGAAGAACATCGGCCCTTCGCGCAGGATCCGGTAGGCACAATAGAAGTGGTCGTTCGGTCCCACGGCATCGATCCCGCGGCAGGCGGGATGGATGACCGGATTGCCGGGACCGTCCCGGGGATCGTCATGGGGCACCGGCGTCAGCCCCTGGATCACCAGGTTGAGATGCCGCGTGGCCGGCCAGTCATGCGCGCCGTCGGCGGCATGCCTGCCATCTGGCGGCTGGCAGGCGGCGTGCCCATGCGCGACGTGTCCGGTGTTCCCCTGTGACACGCCAGCCCTGACAGCGCCGCGCACAGGATCGTTTTCCCCCGTGACGCCGCAGAAATCGGCCGAGAAGTCGGGGGCGGGCTGCATCAGCAGGTTGGTCACCCGCAGCACCAGCCGGTCGCCCACATTGGCGCGCAGCGTCAGCGGGCGCGGTCGCTCGCAATCGCGCAGCCGCACCTTGCCGGCTTCCAATGCGCTGTTTTCATTGCCGTTCTCTGTTCCGGTCAGATCCTCGCACTGGGCGTTGTCCAGCAGCACCGCCCCGCCCAAGGGCGCGATGTCGCGGCGCAGCGCGAAGATCATCCCGTAGGGATTGAACGAGCCGAAACGGTTATAGACCAGAATCTGGTCAAGCGCAGCCAGGTCGGCGCAAACGGTTCGCTCTCCGCTTGTTCCCGAATCACACCAATCCCCGATCGGCTCGAAAGCGGCCCTCTGAGGGGGACCAGGATCACCTGCCGCTCCCAAACCCGGAAGCAGTGCGAGAAAAATCGACAATATAATGTAATTAATTCGAAAAAGGCTGCCCATATCAGGACCCTGCATTAACGAATTACTATGCCATGAGCATACCATGGTCGAAGCGGAATTTCACCGGAAAACTTGCTCCGCTCGTTCCGATTTTCTCCCCTTCGGGAGAACGCGGATGTCGCCTGATTCAGAGTTGCAGGGCATCCGGGCGCTGCACGGGCTTGCTGGCCCCCATGATCCGGTTCAGCCGGCCTGTGGCAAGGCCGGCGCCATCATCCGCGGCCATCGGCGCGCTGGCCCCGTGCCCGGCTTCGCCGCTTGCGCGCGCCCCCGAACTGCAGACCGGGCATCTGTCTCAAGCTGTTCGCAGGCTCCATCAGGCAATGGAGCAGCCCAAGGTGCCATGAGGGCGGATTGCGGCCGAAGAAAACAGCGTTCCCAGCGGTATCCTCCCTGCCCTGCCAGAACGCTGGCCGCAGCCATGCGGAACTTGGCGCGGCCCGGTCTCCACAGGACGCTAGCTGTCACATCCCGTGTGATTATACGGCTGTTTCCTGAATAGCTCTGGTCTTTCGTGATGCCAGACCTTGAGGGCATCGATGGGTGTTCGACCTTTGAGGACAGACTGGGGCAGCTGGCCGTTGTAGAGGCGGACATAGCGCAGGATGGTCTGCTCCAGGTCCTCGCCACTGCGGAAGCGGTGGCTCTGCAGGATGTCCTCGATCCGGCCATTGAACCGCTCGACCATGCCATTCGTCTGCGGTCGCATCGGCGGCGCCAAGCGGTGTTCGATGCCGAACTCGGCGCAGAGCCGGTCGAACTCGTGGTTGCCGGTGGCGGCGCGGCGGCGCAACCCGAAGAGCCGGTCGGTGAACTCCTTGCCATAGCACGTCAGGAACCCGGCGCCGCATGAAGGTTATGGCCGCGCGCGAAGCCCTCACACGGCGCAGCGCGCGGCCATAACCGGGGCTCAGGTCTCTATGGTGGTTTTGCGAGCCCACACCACAGAGGAGACCGGCTATGGCCAAGGCTGAGCATAATGCGGATGCCCGTGTTCTGGTAGGCATCGACGTTTCCAAGCATCGCCACGAGGTGCTGATCGCCGTTCCCGGCAAGACGCGCCGGCGGCGGCTGACGATCACCAATACGCTCGAGGACTTTTATCGTCTCATCGCCCTGCTGGGTGATTATCATCTCCCGGTCAGGATTGGGTTCGAGGCAACGGGCAACTACCATCGCGCGCTGATGTATCGCCTCGGCATGGCCGGCTTCGACGTGAAGCTCGTTTCATCGGTCGCGTTGGCCAGAACCCGCGAGGCGCTGCACAACAGTTGGGACAAGAACGATCCGAAGGACGCCCAGGTTATCCTGCACATGCTCCAGATCGGCGCCACGCAGGTCTTTCTGGATCCGCTCCACGCGGGGATCAACGACATCCAGGAGCTGTCCAAGACGCACGAGATCGTATCAAAGGCCAAAACCGAGCTGTGGCATCGGATCTTGGGGCACTATCTCCCTCTCTATTTTCCTGAAGCTGGCCGCTTCCAGCGCAGTTCCCGAAGCGACTGGTTTCTTGCCTTTCTCGAGATGTTCCCGTCGCCACACCTGATCACCGCAATGGACAAGGATGATTTCGTTGCGGCCGCATGGGCAGTCGTGGGGAAGAAGGTTTCGAAAGCCGCTCTGATCTCAGACATTTACGAGACGGCGCGCAGTTCGGTGGGGTTGCCGGTCGCAGCCGATTCCGATGCGCTGCGGATGTTCCGCATGGTGCTGGCCGAAGGCCGCAGCTTGATCCGCCAGCGCAACGAGATCGAGAGTCGGGCAGTTGAACTGCTCAGTGATCACCCCCACTACCAGCTTCTCACGTCAGTGCCTGGCATCGGCCCGATCAATGCGCTAACCATCCTGGCCGAGGCGGGAGACCTGCGCCGCTTCAATCATCACCGGCAATTCCTGAAGTTCTGCGGCATGGATCTGGCCACGGTGCAATCCGGTCTGTTCCGCGGCAGAAGCAGGATCTCGAAGTATGGCAATGCCAGATTGCGGCGGACGCTCTGGATGGCTGGACAGACCGCCGTGCTCCAGCGGGCCAACAGCTTCCGCGACAAGTTCGAGCGCTACATTGCGCAAGACCGCCATAATCCGGACCTCCGTCGCAAGGCCTACACCGCCATCGCCGCGAAGATGGCCCGCACCATTCACGCCGTGATCAAATCCGGCGAACCCTATCGTCCCTTCTTCGAGGGGGCGAGCCCGAGCGGAAGGACCTCTCTCTGGCGAGCCGTGGAGGCAGCGTGCTGACCTCGTAGATAATGTTCGGGCCTTCCGCTTGGGAATTCGGATCTCGTCTTGAGGACGGTGAGGGCGGCGACCGGGCCGACCCTGTGTTTGCTATGGGAGAGACCACTTCTTGACGGCGGAGCCCGCTCGGGCGAACATCTTAAGGGTATCCGGTCGCTCGGATGCCCCGCGATCTGACGCCTCAAGCGGCGATTTGCTCCTGACATAGGACGTTGTCGGTCAGCACCCGGGCGATCTTCATCGGCGCCGCGCGCTCCAGATCACGAAGGAAACGGCGTGCGTTGGCAGCCGTCTTCGCCGGGTAGACGCGCACGAAGACCCATCGGGTGGCGCGGTCGATCGCGACGAAGAGGTAGCGCCGGCGGTCCTCGTCGGCCATCTGCGGCAGGTATTTGACGTCGATGTGGAGGTAGCCGGGCGCATAGGCCTTGAAGGGCTTGTGCGCGGGCTGCGGCGCGGCAGGCTTCAACTCGCGCAGGTTGCCCGCCCCGTGCCGCCGCAGGCAGCGGTCCAGCCCCGAGCGCGAGACGTCCGGGTTGAGGAACTCGCGCACCACCGAGAGCAGGTCATCGAGCGGCAGCAGCAGGGACCTGCGCAGCGCCACCGCCACGGCCTCCTGCGCCGGCGTGAGCGTGGTCTGAAGCCGGTGCGCCGTGTGGCTCAGGTCATGGACGCTGTCGCGCTTGCGCCATTTCCAGACCGTCTGCTCGGAGATGCCGTAGCGCTCCGCCACTATCCAGGCCGGCTCGCTGCTCGCCTGGATCGCAGCCCGGATCCTCGGTGTCGTCGTCGCCTGCTTGTGCAGAGAGATCAGCATGCTCGCCTCCCGTCCCGGACGTCTCGCAGGATCGATCTTGCCATGAAGAGGGCGGTCCGGCGAGGGTCTATGTGATCGTCCGGGATGGGACAGCTAGCCCTTCCAGGCGACCAGAACCGTCCCGGCGGCGATCAGGAGGATCCCCAGCCAGTTGGGGGCCGACAGGTGCTCGCCCAGGAAAAGGACGCCGAAAACCGCGACCAGCACCACGCTCAGCTTGTCGACAGGTGCGACCTGCGAGGCGTTGCCAAGCTTGAGCGCGCGAAAATAGCAGAGCCACGAGCCGCCAGTGGCAAGGCCCGAAAGGATCAGGAACACCCAGGACCGCCCCGGGATCGTGCCGGGCGGCTGGACCTTGCCCAGCGCGAGGACGATCCCCGTCAGCACCACAAGGATCACGCCCGTGCGGATCAGGGTGCCGAAATCCGAATCCACGTTCTCGACGCCGACCTTGGCAAAGATTGCCGTCAGCGCGGCGAAACCGGCGGACAGCAGCGCCCAGAACTGCCAGGCGAGAAGGACGGATTTCATGGGCGCTCCCCGGATGCTGCTTTGCGGATCATGCGCGCGGGGCCTACCACTCAGTCACGACCGGACAAAGGGGCGGCGAGGCTACGCGCCAGTTCGGCGCGGCGGCAAAGGTCCGGGTGGTCGACGCCGGACAGCGCCTCGGCGACAGCGGCGTGAAAACCGCTGATGCGGCAGCCCAGCGCGCGGTCCAGCCAATCCAGCGCCTCGGGCAGGCGCCCTTCGGCGATCAGGTGGCGGGAAAGGTTGAACTGGCCCCAGGGATCGCCGCGCTCGGCCGAGGCGGTGTAGTAGGCCAGCGCGGCGCTTGGGTCGCGTGGGCCGGCGGCGCCGGTTTCAGCCAGCCTCCCCAGCATGTTCAGCGCCTGCAGCAGACCCCGACGCGCGGCGTCGGCGTAAAGGCGGGTGGCCTCGGCAGGGTCGCGCGGCACGCCCTCGCCACGCAGATAAAGGTCGGCGAGGTTGAACATCGCCCAAGGATCGCCCGCAGCCGCCGCGCGGCGATACCAGCCCGCTGCCTGCACGGCGTCGGGAACCATGCCCCAGCCGCGTTCGGCCGCGCGGCCCAGCATCGTCAGCCCGCGCGCATCGCCCGCCCGCGCGGCCATGCGGAAGGATTCAATGGCCTGTCCCCCTTCACCCGCTTCCAGCAGAAGCTGGCCGGTGGCAAGCGCGGCAGCAGCGCTCACAACTCGGCCCACATCCGCAAAAGGTTGTGGTAATGGCTGACAAGGCCCAGCACGGCGGGCGCCTCGTCCCCCATCACGGCCCGGGCCTGCCGGATCGCCAGGTCGAGGTCGTAAAGCATCGCCCGCCTGCCGTCGTCGCGCACCATCGACTGCGCCCAGAAGAAGCTGCCCCAGCGGCTGCCGCGCGTGACCGGGTTGACCCGATGCAGCGACGAGGCGGGATAAACGACCATGTGCCCGGCAGGCAGCTTGACGGCATGGGTGCCATAGGTGTCCTCGACCACCAACTCGCCGCCGTCATATTCCTCGGGCGCGGTCAGGAAGATCGTGGTGGACACATCCGCCCGCATCCGCATCCCCCCCGATCCGGGGATCGTGCGGATGGCGTTGTCGGTATGGGCGCCGAAGGTCATGCCGGGGTCATAGCGGTTGAACATCGGCGGCAGCACCCGCAAGGGCAACGCGGCCGAGGTATAGGTCGGGTTGCGCGCCAGCGCGTGCAGGACACGCTCGCCCAGTTCCCGCGCGACAGGGGACTCGGGCGGGATCTGCAGGTTGTTCTTGACCGTCGCGGCCTGGTCGCCCGCGGTGTCGCGGCCGTCGGCCCAGGCGGCGCGCTCCAGCACCTCGCGGAAGGCCATGACCTCGGCGGCCGACAGCACGTCGGGGATCTGGATCAGCATCGAAAAACCTCGAAGGAAAGGCGGGACCGCGCCCTTGGGCGGCCCCGACGCGTCGTCAGAAGCGGCTGGACAGGCTGAGGGTGAAGACCCGGCCCGGCTCGGGCACCGCGCGGACGGCGTTGAAGGCCGAGGAGAAGTTGTCCTCGTCCGTCAGGTTGCTGCCGTTCAGCGCGATGCGCCAGTTGTCCTGCTCATAGGCGACCATGGCGTCCAGCGAGAAGGTTTCGGGGATCTCGGCGGTGTTGTCGCTGTTGGACCAGTATTCGGACGCGTAGCGGACGCCCCCCGCCACCGTCACCAGCCCGTTGCTGCGGGCCACCGGCCGTTCATAGCTGGCCCAGAGCGCGAGGTTGTGCCGCGCCACGCCCGAGGCGTCATTGCCCACCGTTTCCTCGTCGGCGCCGCGCCCGCCCCGAAGCTCTCCGTCCAGGTAGGCATAAGCCAGCAGCAGGTCCAGCCCTTCGGCCACCTCGCCCGAGGCGCCGAATTCGAAGCCGCGGATGCGCCGGTTCTCGCCATTGGTGCTGAAGCCGGTGACAGGCTCGCCCGTGGTCGGGTCCACGTCGTAGGAGTTGTCCTTGTCGATCTGGAACAGCGCCGCCGTCAGGCCGACGCGGCCATCCAGCAGGTCGGTCTTGCCGCCAAGCTCGATCAGGTCCGACCGCTCCGGCTCGAAGTCGCGGTCGCTGGCCGGAACCTCGGTGTCGAACGAATTGACGGCAAAGGCGATGTCGGTCCCCAGCGGACGGTAGGACCGCGCCAGCGTCAGGTAGACCATGCGATCGTCCGAGGGTTCCCACATCAGGCTGACCGAGGGGCTGACCTCGAAGCCGTCGGCCTCGCCGCTGGTGGGCGCGGCCCCGCCCACCAGAACGCCGTCGAACGAGCTTTTGAACCAGTCGCCCCGCGCGCTCGCCAGGATCGAGAACTGTTCGTTGAAATGGATGCGGTCGGACAGGAAGATGGCCGCATTCTGCGCCTTGGCGGTGCTCTTGTCGTCGTCCCAGTCGAACGTCGCCCCGCTTGCGTCGCGGATGGGGTCGAGGATGGTCTGGTCGGGGCGCGGCACGGTCCAGGTGCCGCGGCGGCGCTTGTCGATCTGCCAGCTCAGGTCCAGGCCCGCCGTGATTTCATGGCGGATGGTGCCGGTGGTGACCTCTCCGGTGAGGGTCGTCACGTTCTGCACGCCCCAGCCGTCCTGAGCATAGGTCATCCCCCCGCCCGCGCCATAGCTGAGCGGCTGGTCGATCCCGGCCAGCAGCCCGGCCAGGCAGTCGGGGTCGCAGCCGGCTGGGTTGGTGGCCGAGAAATCGCGTTCATAGCGGGTGACGCGGGTGTCGTTCGCCAGGGTCCAGCCACTGTCCAACTCATGGGTCAGGCCCGAGGTGACGGTATGCACGTCGGTGTCGAAACGGTCGGTGCTGCGGATATACGAGGTCTCGCGGTCATAGCCAGGCACGTCGTATTCCAGCAGCGGCCGGCTGATCCCGTCCGGGCCTTCGGCCATCGGTTGGCCCATGTCGGGAACACCCCGGCCGCGCAGATACGAATAGCCGAGGTGCCATTCCGTTCCGGTGCCGAGGCCCCGGCCATAGTCCAGCGCCAGGCCCAGCCGGTCGTCGTCCACCGCGTCCCGGGCGGGGATCTCGCCTTCCTGCAGCATCAGGTTCAGCCGCAGAGCCTGGTCGTCGGCGATGACGCGGTTGCCGTCATACTGCACCCGGGCCAGCCCGCCAGAGGCGACACTGCCCTCGACCTCGTTGAAATCCTCAAGCCCCGCGCGCTTGCGCTGCTGGTTGATCAGGCCGCCGAGGCTGCCCACCCCGAAGGCGTCGCCCGAGGGACCCTTGATGACCTGCACGCCCTCGGTGTTGAAGGTGTCGCGGGTATAGGCGCCAAAGTCGCGCAAGCCGTCCGAATAGACGTCGCCCTGCGCCGCCAGTCCCCGGATGCGGAACTGGTCCCCCGAGGAGCCGCCGCGCCCTTCGCCCGTCGACAGGGTGATGCCGGGGACGTTGCGCAGCGCCTGTTCCAGGGTGGTGGCGTTCTGCTGCCGGATCACCTCGGCGGGGACCACGTTCACGACCTGCGGGGTTTCCCGCACGGTTTCGGGCAGGCGGGCGATGCCGGTGCCGGCGCTGTTGGCGTTGGACGAGCCTTCCGTCGCGGTCAGGACCACCGTGTCCAGTTGCACGGCATCGGGGCGCAGCGGCTCGGACCCTGCGGCGTCCTGCGCCAGGGCGGGCTGGTTCAGGCCCGTGGCGGCAAGGGCACCGATCGAGGCGCCCGCTCCATACAGGATCGGTCGGAGGGACGGCTGGGAACGAAGGGCCATGTTGCGACCTTCCTTTCTGGGTTTGTGCGGCGATGAAAGGCTTGCACGCGCCGGAAAGGGCAACGGACTGGCTATTGCTTACTATTTCCGTCGGGATGTGGGCGTCAAGCCGCCTTCCTGCCCATTGTTGAAGAAAATCAACGCAGGCCCGATGTCGTCCAGCGTGGCACAGCCGCACAGCGCCATTGCGATTCGCAATTCGTCCTGCAGAAGCCGCAGGACATGGGCGACGCCCAGCGCCCCGGCGACGGCCAGCCCCTGCAGCGCCGGACGGCCGACCATCACCGCATCCGCCCCAAGGGCCAGCGCGCGCAGCACGTCCGTCCCGCGCCGGATGCCGCCGTCCAGCAGCAGCGGGACGCGCCTGGCCACGGTGGCAGCGACGGCGGGCAGCGCCTCGATGCTGGCGGGCAGGCCGTCCAGCACCCGGCCGCCGTGGTTCGACACCACGATCCCCGCCGCGCCGGCCCTGATCGCCTGCGTGGCGTCAGTCGGATGCAGGATTCCCTTGACCAACACCGGCAGCGGCGCGGCCGAGCAAAGCCATGCGAGATCCTCCCAGGCCGGGGCGGCCGCGATCAGGTCCTCAAGTCTGCCGCCGCTCACCCGGGGCAGGCCCGCAAGGTTCACCGCCGCCAGCCCTTCCGGCAGAACAAAGCCCGCCCGCATCTCGCGCGGGCGCTGGCCCGCGACCGGGGCATCCACGGTCAGCATCAGGGCCGAATAGCCCGCGTCGGCTGCCCGCTGCGCCAGCGCCAGCGTCGGCCCCTGCCCCATCCAGTAAAGCTGGAACCAGTCGCACAGGGCACCCGCCGCCCGTGCCTCGGACAGCGGGGTCGTGGCCTGCGCGCTCAGCACCATCCGCGCGCCCTGCGCCGTGGCCCCGGCGGCCAGCGCACGCTCGGCCTCGGGGTGGACCAGCCGTTGCCATCCCATCGGGGCGATCAGGACCGGATGCGCGAGCCGGGTGCCCAGCAGCGTCAGGCCGGTATCAGGGGCCGATCTTTGCAGCACCCGCGGCAGGATCGGCAGCGCGTCAAAGGCTGCCTCGTTGCGGCGCAGGGTGATTTCCTCGCCCGCGCCGCCCATGGCCCAGGCGGCGATGCCGGGCGGCAGGGCCGCTGTCGCGGCGCGGGCATAGTCGGCAAGGGTGGGCGGCAGCCCGTCAGCCATCCGCCATGCGCCAGTCGAGCCCCGTGAAGCCGTCCCGGAAGGCGAAGATCACCAGATGCTTGTCCACGACATAGCGCAGGTTGATGATGCCCTTGGCATCCTCGGCCTCGACCTGCGCGACGAAGGCGCCATCCTGGGCGGAAAGCCGGACGCTGCCCGCCTCCATCTCGAAATCGGCGGAATCGGCGTCCGAGCGGACCTCGATCTTGTGGCCGAAATGCTTGGCAAGCTGCTGGACGTATTTCGTGGCGTTCGGGGTGGGGTAGCGGGCGGTCGAGATCATGGTGGGCCTCAATGCAGGAAGGATTGGTCGAGTTCGACCTGTTTCGGGAAAGGGGCGCCCAACTGATCGTGCCAGTGGTGGTGCAGGACCAGCGGGCGGTCGTCGTGGCGGGACACCTCGATCGGCGTGTCGTAAAGCGCGGACAGCACCGGCTCGGTCAGAACGGCTTCGGGCGCACCCTCGGCCACGATCCGGCCGTTCTTCATTGCAACAATGTGGTCGGCCCAGGCAGCGGCATAGTTGACCTCGTGAACGACCGTGACGACGCTGCGGCCACTGCCGCGCACCAGTTCGGCCAGCCGCGCCATCAGTGCCCGTGAATGGGCCATGTCGAGGTTGTTCAGCGGCTCGTCCAGCAGCAGCCAGTCGGTGCCTTGGGCAAAGGTCATCGCCAGATGCGCCCGCTGCGCCTGCCCGCCCGAGATCTCGTCGAGGAAGCGGTCCCTGAACGAGGCCAGCCCGAAGGCCTCCAGCGCCGCCTCGATGGCTGCGCGGTCGGCAGGCCGCGGGCGGCCGTGGTGATGCGGCCAGCGGCCGAAGCCCACCAGTTCCGCCACCCGCAAGCGGCTGGCGATATGGGTCTGCTGGCCCATGACGGCCATGGCCAGCGCCAGCCGCTCGGTCGGTGTGGTGGCAAGGTCGAGGCCGTCGATCTCGATCCGGCCTTGCTGCAAGGGTTCCAGCCGGGCGACCAGCCGCAAGAGCGTGGACTTGCCCGCCCCGTTCGGGCCGATCAGCGCGATCAGCTTGCCGCGCGGCAGGGTCAGGTCGATGTCCTGCAGGATCGGCGCGGCGCCGATATGGTGGCTCAGCCCGTCGATGCGGATCATCGGACACGTCCTTTCAGCAGCAGGAACAGGAAGAACAGGCCGCCCGCGAACTCGACGACGACCGACAGGGTCGCGGTCTGGCCCATCAGGCGCTCGAACAGGGTCTGGCCGGCAACAAGGATCACCGCCCCGATCAGCCCGGCGGCAGGCAGCAGCACCGCATGGCGGGCCGAGGGCGCAAGGCCGTGCGCCAGCCCCGCCACCAGCAGGCCGAAAAAGGCTACCGGCCCGACCAGTGCGGTCGAGACCGAGACCAGCATCCCCACCAGTCCCAGCGTCACCAGCACCAGTCGGTCAAAGCGCAGCCCCAGCGACACCGCGACCTCGCGTCCCAGCGCCAGCACGTCAAGGCGGGGTGCAAGCCAGATGGCGGCGCCCGTGCAAAGCGCCGCGATCGCGCCCGCCACGGGCAGCAGGGCGGCATCGATGCTGCCGAAGCTTGCGAAACTGACGCTTTGCACCACGGCAAAGGCGTTGGGGTCCATGATCCGCGCCAGGAAGGTCGACAGCGACCGGAACAGCACCCCCAGGATCACCCCCGTCAGGATGGTGCGGGGAATGTCCTTCGCCCCCCGGCCGAGCAGCGTGCCGAACAGCAGCGCTGCCAGCAGAGACATGATGGCAACCTCGGCCAGGAACTTGGCGGCATCCGGCAGGGCGGCGAAGCCCGCCACCCCGAGGCTTGCCACCAGTCCGGTCTGCAGCAGCACGTAAAGCGCGTCGAATCCCATGATCGAGGGCGTCAGCACCCGGTTCGCGGCCACCGTCTGGAACAGCACCGTGGCGACGCCCACGGCCACGCCCACGACCACCAGCCCGGCCAGCTTGGTCCCGCGCAGTTGCAGGATGAAGCCGCGGTTGCCGCCGCCGATGCCCTGGAACATCCAGACCAGCGACGAGGCCGCGAGCAGCGCCAGCAGCGCCGCGATCAGGGTGGCGGCGGGCCTATCCATGCGCGCTATCCACGGACGGGCGGCCTATAGAGAAGCCACAGGAAGATCACCGAGCCGATGATGCCCAGGATCGTGCCGACCGGGATCTCATACGGGTGGCGCACGATCCGCCCGATCAGATCACAGGCCAGCAGCAGCCCCGCGCCCCCCGCCGCGACGACGGGGATCGAGGCGCGCAGGTTGTCGCCCATGACGCGGGCAACGATATTCGGCACCACCAGCCCGACGAAGGGGATCATGCCCACGGTCGTCACCACCAGCGCCGAGACGACCGAGACGACCACCATCCCCAGCCGCATCACGCCCCTCGTGGACAGCCCCAGTCCTGTCGCCACCTGGTCGCCCAGTGACAGGATGGCGAAGCGGTCGGCCGCGAACCAGGCAAGCCCCGCCGCCGCGCCCGCGATCCACAGCAGTTCATAGCGGCCGGCGATGATGCCCGAGAACTCGCCCGACATCAGCCAGGTGTTGACGAATTGCAGCAGGTCCGCCTCCCACGCGATCCAGGTGACGACCGATCCGATGATGCCCGACAGGATCAGCCCGGCGATGGGAACCAGCATCACCTCGCGCACCGGCAGGCGGCGGACGATGGCCAGAAACAGCGCGGTGCCCGCCATCGCGGCGAGGCTGGCCGCGACCATCTTGATCCAGATCGGCGCGGCGGGGGCCAGCAGGGTGATCCCCAGCAGCCCCAGCGCCGCGCTTTCGCCGGTGCCCGCGGTGTCGGGGCCGACAAAGCGATTGCGCACGAGGCTCTGGATCACCACGCCAGCGACCGCCAGCGCCGCCCCCGTCAGCAGCACCGCCAGCGTGCGGGGCAGCCGCGATTCCATCAGCACGAGGGTCGTCCAGCCGTCCCCGGCGCCGCGCAGGTCGATCTGCGCCGCGCCGACGCCAAGGCTCGCCAGCGTCAGCGCCGCCAGCGCCAGCCCCGCGACAAGGGGGCGGGCCTTCATCCCGCGAGTGCTGCGACCAGCGCGTCCAGCGTCTCGGTCAGCGCCGTATAGCCGCCGGGCGCGAGATAGACGTTGTCTGCGGGCAGGTAGACGACATTGCCGTTCTTCCAGGCGTTGGTCTGGCGCACCAGTTCATTGTCCAGCGTGGCCTGGGCCGAGGGCTGGTCCGCGCCGATGGCCACGCCGCGGTCCAGTACGAACAGCCAGTCGGGGTTGGTCTGGGCGATGAACTCGTGGCTGATGGCATCGCCGTGGTTGGCCTTTTCGTCCAGCGGCCGGCCCGCCTGCGGCAGCCCGGTCACCTCATAGATCCAGCCGAAACGCGAGTCCTTCCCATAGGCCGACATCTTCGGCCCGTTGGTCAGCACCACCAGCGCGCCGCCCTTGTCGCGGCCGGCTTCCGCCAGTGCCGCAAGCTTTTCATCCAGCGCGGCGGCCAGCGCCTCGCCCTCGACCTGCTTGCCGAACAGCGCGGCCAGCGCCGCCAGCCGGGCCTTGGCGTCGGAGATCAGGTCGGCGCCGTCCACCGTCATGTCGATGGCGGGCGCGACCTGCGCCACTGCGTCCTTCTTCACGGCCGAGCGGTTGGCGACCACGATCAGGTCCGGGCCGATGGCGGCCAGCTTTTCGAGATCAGGCTCCTGCAGGGTGCCGACCGGGGCCGCGTCCTGCGCCAAAGGCTGCAGATGGTCGAGGTAGAGCTTGTCGGGAACCGCCACCGGCTGCACGCCTAACGCCATCATCGTGTCGGCCACGCCAAGATCGAGAACCGCCACCTTTGCGGGCGCCGCCGGCAACGACACGATCCCTTGGGCGGTCTCGACCGTCACCTCGGCAAGGGCGGCAGAGGCAAGCAGGGCCGCCAGACCAGCCGACAAGATCATCCGCATAAGAGTGTCCTTT
The DNA here is from genome assembly GCF_016617715.1 of Paracoccus sp. MC1862. NCBI lineage: Bacteria > Pseudomonadati > Pseudomonadota > Alphaproteobacteria > Rhodobacterales > Paracoccaceae > Paracoccus > Paracoccus sp. MC1862. The sequence goes on from NZ_CP067225.1 coordinate 2,545,161, forward strand.
CCTGAGAAGGCATGTCAGGTATAGTTGGTGGGGATTATTAAATCCGACTAACCGAGTCAACAATACCGGATATGCAGATGCTGACGGCCCGGTAAATATTTCGACGGCTGCTTTTTATGCCGTCCGGTTCAAGGCTGCCACGCTGGCACCGAGGAATAACGCTTCAGCTGCGCTTGCCTTTGCTTCGAACGTGGCCTCCTACGAGACGGTGCGCCTTCTATGTACCGCCTGCTTCGCCCTGAACCGGCCCGCACAGAGGCGCAACAGTTAAATTAGATCTTCTATTGTTCAGGTCCGGCATATGGTGGATCCGAGTTGACGATGGCTTTGTGCGGCTCTGGGGCTTAAGCCCCGGACAGACCGTCTCTTGTGCGTTGCGGGGGTATGAGCAGGCCTCTTGTATCCGATGATCTGGGATCGGCGATTGCGCCGCTGCGGCGGGACAAGCCCGGGGGTGGCCGGGCGCGGTTGCGACAGGCGCCTGGCCTTGGCGGGCATCATCTTCGTGCTCCGATCCGGCATTCCCGGACAGATGCTGCCGGCGGGTTCGGCTGCTCCGGCATGGCCTGCTGGCGCAGGCTGCAGGACCGGCCGAAGGCCGGCATCCGGGCCGGGCTCCATCGCATGCTGCCGGAGCGCCTGCCGGATGATGGACAGCCGGACTGGAGCCGGGCCTCCCTCTACAGCCCCGCCGTGCCGGCGAAAAGGTGGCTGCCGGGATCGGGACAAGCCCGAGGGATCGCGGGCAAACCGGGCACGAAGCGCCCCCTTGCGGTCGACCGCAAAGGCGCCCCCCGCGATGCCGTGCCGGGCCTGCGCCACGGTCGCAGTCGCTCGTGCAAGCGCCCCGACATGAAGCGCCCCGGGTTTACCGGAGAATAGAACACTCAAAGGACGACCCCTATGACGCAACATGTGTAACCGCCCCATGCGCAAGAGGGATCTTCGGAGCTGGTGTTGGCGCTGTCGGGTGCTGACATCTGTCCGGCCTCTGCTGCGGCCTCACACCTGCCGCGGGCCCGTATGGTGTTCGCGGGTCGGGTCCAGATCAAAGCCCCGTGCTCGGAGGCACTCTGTTGCGCACTGGTTCTCCCGATCCTGTCTCACGACCGTTGCGCCATACCGCTCCTTGCCCTCTTCCGCTCCGACCCCCTCGCGACCCTGGTAGCTTACGCCGCCATGGCCGGAGCCCGGTAGGTGCCGCCCCGGACCATCAGGGCCCAAATGATCCGCGCCATCTTGTTCGCGAGCGCCACCCGCACCAGCATCGGCGGCTCGCGCATCAGCAGGCCGCCCAGCCAGGTGCCGGGCTGTGCTTCCCGGTGAATGTGGCGTTTGATGATGACGCTGTTCGCCCCGATGATCAGCAGCCGCCTCAGGGAGCGCTCCCCCATCTTCGTCGTGGCACCCAGCCGCTGCTTGCCGCCGGTCGAATGCTGCCGGGGCGTGAGACCAAGCCAGGCCGCGAAGTCTCGCCCCCCGGCGGAACGTCCCGGGTGGCCGGGGCCAGGACCGCGAGGGCCGTGGCGATCAGCGGACCGATGCCCGGCACCGTCATCAGCCGCCGGGCCACGTCGTTCTCCTTGGCGCGACGGGCGATCTCGGCATCGAGCCTGCCGATCTCCGTCTCCAGGTGAGTGAGTGCCGCGACCAGCACCTTCAGCGTGGTGGTGGCCTCAGCAGGCAGGCCGCTGTCCGGATCCTCGACGATCGCGATCAGCCGTGCGGCATTGGCCGCACCCTGGGGCACGATCTGCCCGAACTCGGCCAGGTGGCCACGCAGGGCGTTGATCGCCTGCGTCCGCTGCCGGATCAGAAGCTCACGCACGCGGAACACCATCGCCGCGCCCTGCGTCACTTCGCTCTTCACCGGCACAAAGCGCATCGTCGGGCGCAGCGCGGCTTCGCAGATCGCCTCCGCATCGGCAGCATCATTCTTCTGGCGCTTCATGAAAGGCTTGACGTAGGCCGGCGGGATCAGCCGCACATCGTGACCCAGCTTCGCGATCTCACGACCCCAGAAACGGGCGCCACCACAGGCTTCCATCGCGACGACGCAGGGCTCCGATTGGCTGAAGAACACCAGCACCTGATGCCGCCGCAGCTTCTTGCGCAGCACCGCTTGCCCAGAAGCGTCGGCCCCGTGAACATGGAACACATGCTTCGCCAGATCGAGCCCGATCATGGCAATCTCCGACATGAACGTCCTCCTTTGTGGATCGTTGCAGACCCATCTTGGCACAGCAATGCCGTCGGGGGGCGGTCACAGCAACAAAGCCTGCCAGCCGCCGGGCGACCCGCAAGGTCCATAGCGTTGAAGAAAAGATCCGCATTGTCCTGGCTGGGCTTGGTGGAGAGGACAGCATCGCAGAGCTGTGCCGCCCCCTGGTGGGCCTCGCTCTTCACGGCGACAAACCGCATCGTCGGCCACGAGGCAGCTTCCGCTATCGCTTCGGCATCAGCCGTGTCGTTCTTCTGCCGCTTCACGAACGGCTTCACATAGGCCGACGGGATCAGCCGCACTTCATGGCCGAGGTCGCTGAACGTCCAGCCCTAGTGATGCGCACTGGCGCAAGCCTCCATTGCCACCACGCACGGCGGCTGCGCGGCCATGAACTTCAGCAGCTGCGCCCGGGACAGCTTGCGGCGAAAAACCACTGATCCATCCGCCTCGGCGCCATGTGCCTGAAACACGTTCTTGGCCAGATCCAGGCCGATGATGCTAACCTCTCCCATGGACGCCCCCCTCCGTAGCGGTGCTTCAACACCTACCACCTTGGCACATCGATGCCGCCGGGGGGCGCCCACCCCCTCGCTTACAGAGAGTCTGGGAGGCCCTCTGGAGGCACGTGAGGCGGAGGCATGTGGTTGGGAATCCAGAACAGGAGAAGGCCTCAGGCGGCCCACTCCGTGGCCGTCAGGCTCGACGCAGGTGCGGTGCTGCTGGGTCTGGTCATGCAAATCTCTCGATCAAAGGCAGTGGAAATGGCATGGCTGGCGAACGCGAACTTGCCCGACTTGGCGGTATTGATCGTAGCAAAAGCCCCGAAAGCCCCGATTTGACATTGCGTCATTCAAGATTGGACGCGGCATTCAAGCGAAAGTAAATTGCTGGATCGATGCGGTTTTCCATGCTGCTGGTGGCGCTTGCAGGCGGTTAGCCGGTCGGCGGAGTTCCTGCTGACCCTCGCGGCGGAATGCGACAGCGAATGCCCTGTGGCGCTGCCCTGCAGCAAGGCGCTGATTGCGGGACAGTCGGGGATGAAGCCCGAGACCCTGCCGTGGACCTTCAACCGGCTGCGCGACCATAGCGTGCAGACAGATGCCGCGGTTGCTCATATCGAGGACATGAAACGTCTGCGCGACTTGGTGAGCTGCAGCCTGACGTAAGGGGCAGGGCCTTGCTGACGTCCTGCCGTCGCGCGAGGACTGTCGATTGCCATCCCTAGGAACGATCTTATTTGCAGATCATCCTGGCAGCGCTCCATCCTCCCTTTTGGGCGCAACCCAGACCATCCCCAGTGCATGACATGACGCCGTGATGAACCAGCAGTCCCAGGATCAGGAGCGTGACGTCCTCGCGGGACTTGTCGAGCGGGTGACGTTCCACAATCCCGAGACCGGCTTTTGCGTGCTGCGCGTCAAGGCGCGCGGGCACCGGGACCTGGTGACGGTGGTGGGCCATGCCGCTGCGATCTCCGCGGGCGAATGGATCAGCGCCTCGGGGCAGTGGAGCAACGATCGCACGCATGGCTTGCAGTTCCGTACGCAGTTCCTCAGGGCGTCCGCACCCACGACTGCCGAGGGCATCGAGAAATATCTCGGCTCGGGCATGATCCGCGGCATCGGTCCGGTCACGGGCAAGCGCCTCGTGCGCCATTTCGGCACGGAGGTCTTCGACATCATCAAGGCCAGTCCCGAACGGCTGCGGGAGGTGGACGGCATCGGTCCTGTCCGCGCCGCCCGGATCGCAGCCGGTTGGGCCGACCAGAAGGCCATCCGCGAGATCATGGTGTTCCTGCACCACCATAGCGTCGGCACCGCGCGCGCCGGGCGGATCTTCAAGACCTATGGCCTCGATGCGGTGCAGGTGATGAGCGAGAACCCCTACCGGCTCACCCGGGATATCCGCGGCATCGGCTTCCGCACTGCCGATGTCATTGCCGAAAAGCTCGGCGTTTGCCCCTTTCCCCTTTTGTTCAGGCGATGCGCATGATCTCGGCCTGTCCAAGGGACGAGAAGCGGTTCATCAGGGCGATGCGGGTGTGGATCTCGGCGGCTTGGCGGTCAGCGTCTCGTAAGACGATGCGCGCGCCGAAGCTCTTGAGGCAGAGCATCTTGGCCTTGATCCGGCTGCGGGCGTGATACCTGGTCCAGCGCTTTCAGTAGGGCCGTCCGAAGTGCCGGATCGCTCGCAGGGTCTCGTTCCTTGCCCGGGCGGCGGGCCCATCCTCTTTCCAGGGACGGCCGTTCCTGCGGATGGCATGATCGCTGTGGCGCCTCGTTCAGCGATGGCCGAGTGGCACTTGCAGGTGTCGCAGGCTCCGTTCGCCGTGACGGTGCCAATGGCTTGGTCCGGCAGCGCCGGGCTGTCTTCCTCGCAGCTGGAGGTGAACTCGACTTGGTCCGCCCCCTGGAAAGTGGTCCTCCCTGAAGCAGGCTTTCGAGCCGGATGGAGGCCGGCGGAATGTCGCGGAAGAAGCACGAACCCGAGGAGATCGTGGCCAGGCTCCGGCAGGTCGGCGTGTTGGTGTCGCGGGGCCGGTCGGTGGCCGGGGCGGTGCGCTCGATCGGCGTGACGCAGTTGACCTGCTCCCGGTGGCGCAAGGAGTTCGGCGGGCTGCAGGGCGATCGGGTCAAACGCCTGAAGGAGCGGGAGAAGGAGAACGGGCGGCTGCGGAAGGCCGTCTCCGGCCTGACGCCGGAGAAGCTGATCCTGCGTGGTGAGGCCTGTGGCCGAACGCCTCGGGCAACTTCCAGGCCCCGCGCGTCGCCGTGCCTGCATCGGGCAGGTCCGGCAGGAGTTCCGTGTCTCGGCGCGCCTCGCCTGCCGCGTGCCCGGCCCGCCTCGCTCGACCCGAGCCGGAAGGTGCCGCGCGGACGGGCCGATGAAGAGGCGCTGACTGCCGGCATCGTTGCGCTTGCCGCCCGGCAGGGGCGCTGCGGCCAGCGGCGGATCCCGGCCCTGCTCGGGCATGCCGGCCGGACGGGGAACGTGACGCGCGGCGCGGGGGCGAGGCCTGCGTCGACGGCGGCGGGAGGGGCTGACGGCGCCTGCGCCGCAACCGGGGAAGGCGCGGCTCCGGCGCGACGACGGATCGTGCCTCCGTCTGCGGCCAGCGCGTCCAGACCACGTCCGGTCTTGCGACTTCGTCGCGGCCCGGACCCGTGACGGCGGGAAGTTCCGCATGCGCGACCTGATCGGCGGGTTCGCCCGGGAAGCCCTGGCGCTCCGGCTCAGCCGCAAGCCGAACGCGCCGGCTGTCATCGACGTGCTGCCGGACCGGTTCCTCCTCCGCGGCGTGCCCGGCCCTGTCCGGCCGGACAACGGCCCGGCGTTCGTGGCCACCGCGCTGCGCGACCGGATCGCCGCGGCCGGCGCCGGAACGGCCTCTGTCGAGCCTGGATCCCCCGGGGAGGGAGGAGGATCAGGAAACGGTCCGGGGGACTGTGTGCCCGACGACGGGCCGCTGCGAGAGCTTCACCGCCAAGCTGCGCGACGAGCGGCTCACCGGCGACATCCTCTGCAGCCTCGCCGCGGCGAAGATCGTCCTCGCGGCGGGGCGCCGCCCTTGCACCACAAAGCGCCCGCATTCCTCCCCGGGCGAGCGGCCCCCCGCTCCCGAGGTCCCGCAGGGACCGCCTTCGCCACCCGGAGCCGCTTGCCCGGCCACCCCGAGCATGGCGCCAGCACCCGTCATGCACCAAGATCGGAAAGGGACCACCCCAGCGGGGCTGGCCAATCCCGCTTGAACTCCTCGCTGCGTATCACTGCCATATCCAGTCCCCTTCTTGGTGAGCATCGCTCTCAGAAGACCGGAACGGAACCGAGACAGGTCCAGGTTGTCGTGAAGGCGCGCTGGTCTCTCAGCATGGACGAACGCGAGCGCGTGGTGGCCGGGAACATCCTCAAAGAATGTGCGGCACGCTGACTTTGCGGCAATCGCCACGAAGCGGAAGAACGACCGGATCGCGGCGAGCCGGGTGTTGCGGCTGCGCGCGCTGTTTCCCCGCGCCGTCTCGGTGTGGACGAGGAAGTCGGCGACCAGATCTGCGTCGATGTCCTCGACTATGAGCTTGAACGGTGGTTTGCCCGTCCGGGCGCTCGCGAACCGCAGCAGCAGGCGGAACGTGTCGCGATAACCGGCAATCGTATGCCGGCTGGCCTCCATCTGGACGCAGAGCCGGTCGGTGAAGAAGCGCTGGATCAGCGTCGGCAAGGTTGCGGCGCTCATTGGACCGTCTCCCCGGCATTCGCGGTGGCGCGCGCCATCGCGAGGTCAAGCAGTTCCGGCACGGCCTCCAGATACCAGAAGGTGTCGGAAGGATTGCTATGACCCAGATAGGTTGTCAGCCGGATCATCTCGCGCGCCGGGTCTTTGCCCGCGCGATACCAGTTGATCATCGTCCGCACGGCAAAGGTGTGGCGCAGGTCATGGATGCGTGGTCCCTGGCCATGCCGTCCGTATTTCTGATCCGCGCGCAGGCCGATCCGCTGGCAGACATGCGCGAAGCTGTAGCGGGCGCCGCAGTCGGTCAGCCTCGTTCCCTTTTCGGCGACGAAGAATGCAGGCGCCGCACGCCCGAGCAATCGGTCCCGCTCCGTGGCGTAGGCATCGAGCTGCGCCGCGACGCTCGGATCGAGCGGAAGCAGCCGTTCCCGGCCCCGTTTTCCGAACCGCACACGCAGGACGCCATCGCCCGTGTCGAGGTCGTCGGGGTCGAGCGCCAGAGCCTCGCTGATCCGAAGGCCGGTCACCGCCACCAGCCCGAACAGGGTCGAGCATGTCAGCCCGCGCAGGCCGTAGATGGACGGCAAGTCTCTGGCCGCGGCAATGATCGATCCGATCTCGGCCTCGCTGTAGATGTGCGGGCGAGGCCGATGCGAGGAGGCAGGCAGCAGCCCGCGCGGTGGCACCTCATGCGCCGGATCGAAGCTGCTCAGCCATTGCGCGAACATGCGCACAACGCAGAGCCTGGCCGCTCGGGTCGAGCCGCATGCCTCGGTCAGGGTGCCATGCCACCGCAGGAACAGCGCCGTGTCGATGTGAACGGCCCCTTCGGCATCGGCGTAGCGGGTAAAGCGGCGGAGGATGCGTTCCGTGGTGCGCAGGTCGTAGCCAAGCCTGCGGCGGACGCTCAGATAGCGATCGAGCTGAGGCGTGAGGCTCATTGCGCGCCTCCTGCCACGGGCCAGGGCATTGCGACGGACCGCAGCCCGTCGATGTCGAGCCGGGCATATATCATGGTCGACGAGCGCGAGCGGTGCCGCAGCACATCGCCCACTTCGTCGAGCGATGCGCCGGCGTTCACCAGCTGGGTCGCAAGGCTATGACGCAGCAGGTGCGAGCCCACATAGGGCGTAACCGGCTTCTGGCCCGTCGCCTTCAACGCCTCCTTGAGGATGGCATTGACGATCTGTCCGTCCTTGAACGGCCGATAAGGCTTGCGATGGGCGACGAACAGAGTTCGGGAGGTCGCCGGGCCCCGCTCCTCCTGCAGGTAACGGCTCAGGGCACCGCCAACCTCGGGCGTGATCGGCAGCCGATCATGCAGCTGGCCTTTGCCGCGCACCGTCAGTTCGCCGGCACGCCAGTCGATGTCGTCGAGCTGGATTGCGATGACCTCGACTGCCCGGAGCCCGAGCCGCGCCATGAGCAGCAGCATCGCATAATCGCGGGCGCCGTATCGCTGATCGTCGCGCGCAGAGGCGAGAACCGCTTCGACCCCATCGGGCGAAAGATGCCGGGGAAGTCGCACATCCCAGCGCTTGGCCGTTTTGGGAACGCTGAGCGCTAGATTTGTGGCCGTCACCCCACGCGCGAACAGATATTGCAGGAAGATACGAACATGGGTCGCGACCGTCTTGTCGCGGCGTGCCGTCGCCAGAACATGCTCGATGAAGCCGATCACATCGGCGGGACGAAGGTCCGGCAGGTCCATCGTTGCCTCGCCAAAGCGGTGATCGAGGAGCCGGTTGGCGAAGCGCAACGTGTGATAGATCGTTCGTGGGCTCAGGCCCCGCTGCGTGACGAGATAGTTCTCGAACTCAGCCAGCAACGCCGCTCGCGCGGCCTGCGCTTCGGTCACAGGCACCGGCTGCGCCACCCCGATATCGATCAGGTGTTCGGCGAACCTGCGGGCAAAATGGTGGAAGCGGATCCCGGTGTCCGGTCCGCGCGCCTCCGTCCGCGCCAGTTGGTCTGCAAGATCGGGGGTCAACGTGGAGGGCTCGATCCCGGCTCCGTCCATCAGCTTCCCGAGCTTCCGGGCAAGATGGAAGTAGGTTCTCATCGTGCACGCTCTGTAACTGGCGGCAGCAAAGCTTTGCGCGAACGAGTCCAGATAGGGATCGACGCAGGTGTTCGGATTGTCGGTCATGATCATGGTGCTCCATGCTGCTGGAGCTCCAAGGTTTATGCCAAAGTCGACTGACAGCTTATTAGGATAGCCGCCGCGTTTCGGCGCTGTTGCCATCAGGTTAATCAGCCGCTGGCTAGGAAAGCCGCCGATCTGCTCGGCGCCGAACACCCAACAGGCTCAGAAAGGGCACCTTTCGGCTGCTCACGCCGCTCTTGAAGGTGCCGCATTTCGACTGTGACAGATGTCTTGCCCCTGCGGAACCTGTCCGCCTGCCTCTTGCGCCTGCGGGGAGGTAAGCGATGCGCTCCAGTCGCACCATCAAGCCGTGGGATCAAACGTTAGGCCCCGGCTTTGCCTCTATCGGCCATATAGCTAATTGACAGCCCGTCGACTGCGGATCATGTCGCAGGCAACCGGCGTGGCATTGCCAGCGCAGAGATGGGCCGTGCCATGCCAGTCCCGCCGCTCGGTCCCGATTACGGTCGTTCGGCCAGAGGACAGCACCTAGCCGACCTTTCAGAGCTCGTCTCACGTGTAGTGACGACTGGAAGCGTCAGGGGTCGTCTGCGATGTCGCGCAGACGACCTTTTACACAAGTCCGCTCACCCCATCGTCGGCATGACGAACTCGGCCTCGGCGCGCATGCCCGTCGGCCAGCGAGTCGTGAGCGTCTTCAGCCGGGTGTAGAAGCGCACGCCTTCCGGGCCGTGCATGTGGTGATCGCCGAAGAGCGAGTCCTTCCAGCCGCCGAAGGAGTGGAACGCCATCGGCACCGGGATCGGGACGTTGATGCCGACCATGCCCACCTCGACCTCGTGGCCGAAAGCGCGCGCCGCGTCACCATCACGGGTGAAGATGGCGACGCCGTTGCCATAGTCGTGCCGGGCGACCAGATCGGCCGCTTCCTGATAATTCGCCGCACGCGCGACCGACAGGACCGGACCGAAGATCTCCTCCTTCCAGATCGTCATGTCGGGCGTCACGTTGTCGAACAGCGTGCCGCCAATGAAGTAGCCGTTCTCGTAGCCCTGCGGCGCTGTGAAGTCGCGGCCATCGACGACGAGCGTCGCGCCCTCCTGCTCGCCTTGGTCGATGTAGCCGCAGACCTTGGCGAGATGCTGGGCGGTGACCAGCGGCCCCATCTCCGAGGTCCGGTCGGCGGCCGGGCCGATCTTCAGCGCCTCGATCTTCGGCACCAGCTTCTCGATCAGGCGGTTCGGCGTCTCCTTGCCCACCGGCACGGCAACCGAGATCGCCATGCAGCGCTCGCCCGCCGAGCCGTAGGCCGCGCCCATCAGCGCGCCCACGGCCATGTCGAGGTCGGCGTCCGGCATGATGATCGCGTGGTTCTTCGCGCCGCCAAGCGCCTGTACCCGTTTGCCATGCGCCGTGCCGGTGGTGTAGATGTAGCGCGCGATCGGGGTCGAGCCGACGAAGCTGACCGCCTTCACGTCGTGATGGACCAGCAGCGCGTCCATGGCCTCCTTGTCGCCGTTGACCACGTTGAACACGCCCGCGGGCACGCCTGCCTGCGTCAGCAGCTCGGCGATGAAGAGCGGCGCGGAGGGATCGCGCTCGGACGGCTTCAGGATGAAGCAGTTGCCGCAGGCGAGCGCGACGGGAAACATCCACATCGGCACCATGCAGGGGAAGTTGAAGGGCGTTATCCCGGCCACGACGCCGAGCGGCTGACGCAGAGAGTGGCTGTCCACGCCAGTGCCCACGTTCTCCGTCACCTCGCCCTTGAGCAGATGGGGGATGCCGACCGCGAACTCGACGACCTCAAGGCCGCGCGTCACTTCGCCAAGCGCGTCGTCATGAGTCTTGCCATGTTCGGCCGAGATCAGTTCGGCGAGCCTGTCGGCATTCTCCATCAGCAGGAACTTGAAGCGGTCCAGAATACGCGCCCGCCGCAGCGGCGTGGTCTTCGCCCAGGGGGGCCAGGCCGCCTTGGCCAGCCACGACGTCGTCCACTTCGGCCGTGGAGGCCAGCGGCACGCGCTTCTCGGCGGCGCCGGTGGCGGGGTTGAACACGTCGGCAAAGCGGCCGGACGTGCCGGGGACGGACGTGCCGCCGACGTAATGCGCAAGATCGGTCATCGTTTCCTCCTTGTGTCTGCTGCGGATCAGATCGCATTGTGTAAATCGAACGGCAATCCTCAGGAATGCGGAACTGATATGCAGGAATCGTCATTGGGTGCGCCTCTCGACTGGGACGATACCCGTCTATTCCTCGCTGTTGCGCGCGCCGGGCAGATGCTCGGGGCCTCGCGCACGCTCGGGATCAACCAGGCGACGCTGTCCCGCCGCATCGCCACCTTGGAGGCTGCCCTCGGCGCCAAGCTGATCGCGCGCCGCACGCATGGCTCTGAATTGACCGACGCAGGACGGGCGCTTCTCGAAGCCCTTGAACGTGTCGAGACCGAGATGCTGACAGTCCAGGTGTGTTGATTTCCACCCGGAACTGACCCGGGTAGGGGCGTAATTTCCACTGAGAACTGACCCATGTGAACCTTCCCCAAAGCGGAGCGCGGCGGGGGTAATGGAGTGATCCACATGGGACTTTTGAACATCATCCGACGCATGGCGTTGCGGGAGAAGCTGCCGATCCGGGAGATCGCACGGCGGACCGGCCTGTCGCGCAACACCATCAGGAAGTATCTGAGCGCTGGGACCATCGAGCCGAGGTTCGCGACGCCTGATCGGCCGAGCAAGCTCGATCCGTTTTCCGAGAAGCTGGCGGCGTGGCTGAAGACGGAAGCCGGCAAGTCACGCAAGCAGCGCCGGACGCTGAAGCAACTCCATGCCGACCTCGTGGCGCTCGGCTTCACCGGCTCCTACGGCCGGGTCGCGGCCTTCGCCCGGCAATGGCGGATGGACCGGCAGCGCGAGCAGCAGACGACGGGCCGCGGCACCTTCGTCCCCTTGGTCTTTCGTCCGGGCGAGGCGTTCCAGTTCGATTGGAGCGAGGACTACGCGGTTCTGGGCGGGGAGCGCACGAAGCTTCAGGTCGCCCACATCAAGCTGGCACACAGCCGGGCCTTCCTGGTTCGGGCCTATCTGCTGCAAACCCACGAGATGCTGTTCGATGCCCATTGGCACGGGTTCCGCGTCTTTGGCGGCGTGCCGGGTCGCGGCATCTACGATAACATGAAGACAGCGGTTGACCGCGTTGGCCGCGGCAAGGAACGGCAGGTCAACATCCGCTTCCTCGCCATGACCAACCACTATGTCTTCGAGCCGGAGTTCTGCAATCCTGCCGCGGGATGGGAGAAGGGACAGGTCGAGAAGAACGTTCAGGATGCCCGGCCTCGTTTGTGGCAGCCGATGCCGAACTTTCCTGACCTGGCGGCGCTGAACGCCTGGCTGGAACGGCGCTGCCTGGAGTTGTGGCGCGAGATCCCGCACGGGGTTCTGCCCGGAACCGTCGCCGACGCCTGGGCCGAAGAACAGGCCGCGCTGATGCCGCTGCCGCCTGCCTTCGACGGCTTCGTCGAGCGGAGCAAGCGTGTCTCACCCACCTGCCTGATCAGCTTCGAGCGCAACCGCTACAGCGTGCCGGCGTCCTTTGCCAACCGTCCTGTCAGCCTCAGGGTCTACCCGGATCGGCTGGTGGTTGCCGCCGAGGGACAGATCCTGTGCGAACATGGGCGGGTGATCCAGCGGTCCCATCACCTGCCGCCTCGCACGATCTATGACTGGCGGCATTATCTGGCCGTCATCCAGCGCAAGCCGGGTGCCCTCAGGAACGGTGCGCCCTTCGCGGAACTGCCCGCGGCCTTCCGACAGTTGCAGGACCAGATGCTGCGACGACCCGGTGGCGATCGCGAGATGGTCGATATCCTGGCGCTGGTCCTGCAGCATGATGAACAGGCTGTGCTGGTTGCTGTGGAAATGGCCCTGGCCGAAGGCGTCGCGACCAAGACCCATGTGTTGAATCTCCTGCACAGGCTGATCGATGGCAAGACGACCGGCGGCCCGAACATCGACACACCGGAGGCGCTGATCCTGCGCCATGAGCCGAAGGCCAATGTCGAACGCTATGACGACCTGCGGGCGCAGATCGGAGACCGCCATGCGTCATGATCCCGCCAGCGGCGCCATCGTCATCATGCTCCGCAGCCTGAAGATGCACGGCATGGCCCAGGCCGTCACCGACCTGATCGAACAGGGGGCGCCGGCATTCGAGACAGCCGTGCCGATCCTGTCCCAGCTGCTGAAGGCCGAACTGGCGGAACGCGAAGTGCGCTCCATTGCCTATCACATGAAGGCCGCGCGCTTCCCGGCCTACAAGGATCTCTCGGGCTTCGACTTCGCTGCCAGCGAGATCAACGAGGTCACGGTGCGCCAGCTCCACCGCTGCGAGTTCATCGACGGCGCGCAGAATGTCGTGCTGATCGGCGGGCCGGGCACCGGCAAGACCCATGTCGCAACCGCCCTGGGCATCCAGGCCATCGAACACCACCGCCGGAAGGTCCGCTTCTTCTCCACCATCGAACTCGTCAATGCCCTCGAGCAGGAGAAAACCAAGGGCAAGGCGGGCCAGATCGCGGAGGGATTGACCCGGCTCGATCTCGTGATCCTGGACGAACTGGGCTACTTGCCGTTCAGCGCTTCAGGCGGTGCGCTGCTCTTCCACCTTCTGAGCAAGCTCTATGAGCGCACCAGCGTTGTCATCACCACCAACCTGAGCTTCAGCGAATGGGCCACCGTCTTCGGCGATGCCAAAATGACCACCGCGCTGCTCGATCGCCTCACCCACCGCTGCCACATCCTGGAGACCGGAAACGACAGCTTCCGCTTCAAGGCAAGCTCAGCCGCAGCAGCCAGGAAAACCAAGGAGGCCGGCCATGCCTTGACCCAAGCCTAACCCACGAAACATAACCTGAGGGTGGGTCAGTTCTCGATGGAAAACCCGGGTCAGTTCCGAGTGGAAATCAACATCCCAGCCTTTCTGTGAACTGCCAGGTTGAGCGGTTGGAGCTTTTCTTTCGTGGATGCGGCTTTCGACGCGAGCTGTCCTTGGACTTCGGGTCGAGGGCCTGAGCTGCAAAGGCGCTCAGACATGAAATTCATCAGACGTTTGGAAAGAATTAACTGTCACCTGCCAATATGTCGCAGGTGAAATCCATTGAGAGGACCCTTTCACGCAAGTATACAACCTATAGTTGTTTATCTGATTCTTTTTACAACTATGGATAGTCCGTAGCCGCATCCAGTCACAGGCAGATGCGGGGACCGGGTTTTTCATCCGTCCACTGGCAAGATCGATAACAAGGGACCGCGCCATCATGGCAGCCACGGCAAGACCGGGACAGTTGGGAATTGCGACGCCTTTCGGGGAGTTGCTCGGCAAGTCGGATGCAGAGATGCATGCCGAATTGCAGGATTACGCGGACATGGGGGTGGATTGGGTCCGCCTCGACATCCACTGGTCGTTCGTGCAGCCGACCAGGAACGGTGGGTTCAACTGGACCCTCGTCGACAAGGTCTTCAATGCCGTCGACGCCAAGGGCTTCGAGATCGTGGCGATCCTCAACAACACGCCGGGCTGGATAGGGAGTTCCCTCTCCTCGGCGGCGGATCAGGCCGCCTATGCGAAGTTCGCATCAGAGGCGGCAAAGCGGTATGGGCACATCGTCGATCACTATGAGGTCTACAACGAGCCCAACATGAACGGGGTCTCGCCGCAGGATTACACGAAGATCCTGAAGCTCGCCCATGGCGCAATCAACACGGCCGACGGCAATGCCACTGTCATCACCGGCGGCCTCGCCTCGATCCCGTCCACCGGCAACGGCATGTGGGGCGCGGTCGAATACCTGAAGCAGATGTATGACGCCGGAGCGAAGGATTACTTCGACGCGGTGGGTTACCATCCCTACAGCTTCCCGCTGATGCCCGGCGACAGCAAGGCCTGGAACGGCTGGCAGATGATGGAGGACGGCATCCGCGGGACCATGATCGCGAATGGCGACGGCGACAAGCAGGTCTGGATCACGGAATACGGCGCCAAGCAGTCCGGCAGCGGCGTGACCGTCAGCCCGGGTACGGCGGCGCAGATGCTGCGCGAAGCCGTCGACCTGGCCGAGGATACGCCCTGGGCCGGGCCGATCATGTGGTTCTCGTATCAGGATTCCGCCTATGAGCCGGGCTTCGGTCTGCGTGACGCCGCCGGCAAGCCGAGGGAGGCCTATTATGCCTTCAAGGAACTGGCGAACCAGGACAATGGTCCGCTCCCTGCACCCGCTCCCGCACCGGTCGTGGTTGCCCCGCCGGCCCCCGCGCCTGTACCCGTGCCTGTTCCGGCTCCGGTGCCGACACCTGCTCCCGCGCCCATGGGGAAGATCATCGAGGGCACGCGCGGCAATGACGTGCTGCGCGGCACCAGCGGCGATGATGTCCTGCGCGGCAATGGCGGGCAGGACACCTTCCATGGCGGTGCCGGGAAGGACACCTTCGTCTTCCGGGAAGCCACCAAGTGGAATGCCATTAAGGACTGGCAGGAGGGCGATATCATCGACCTGCGCAGCATCGACGCGGACATCGGCCGTTCGGGGGACCAGGCCTTCCGTGTTGTCGGATCGAACTGGCTGAACGGCGCCCGAGATCTCGGCGTCTATTTCGATCAGGCCAACAAGAAGACCTACGTCCAGGCCACCGTCGACAGCGGCAAGGCCTACGAGCTCAACATCGTGCTCGATGGTGTGCACAAGCTGGACGCGGGCGACTTCCTGCTCTGATCCGCACCTTGGACCTCGGCGCAAGACGTCGCCGAGGTCACCTCAGGGACCGGCCAGGTCAGCCTTTCGGCTTCGTCTCGGTCCTGCGGCCCCCGCGGCGGGCTGCTGCCGCACTGACGAGATGGCGAGCCATCGCTTAGAGTCCGCTCTCTCCAGAGACGCGGCTTTGTTCTGCCTTGCAGCCGGTCGATCAGGTTTGAACGCGTCACGCCCAGGGTGTCGGCCACGACCTTCACTGGAAATCGCCTCTGAGCAGCGACCGCGCGAGCAAGGTCTGTTTTTCCATCTGGGCCTTCGCCAGAGCTTCGCGCAGGATCTCATGCGCATGGCCGCTCGGACCAATGGCGCAGCCATGCGCATTCCATCGTCTTGCGGCCGAGAAGCCGTTCGAGGTCGCGGACGCGATCCTCGAGCTTGCGGACCTCGGAGGCGCCGACCGCCGGCTCGTTCGATCCCACGGCCATCGCACCCCCCTCATCCATCAGCCGGCGCCACCGGAACAGGAGGTTCGGCGCCACGCCGTTGCGCCGGGCAACGGCAGAGACGGACTCTCCCGCCGCTAGGCTCTCCTCGATGATGCGCAGCTTCTCGTGGGCTGGCCAGTAGCGGCGCCGCGCGACGCCGGTGATCACCTCGATCCGGCGGATATCGCCGTTGGGCATGAGTATGTCCTCAAGCACAGGCTTGAGCCTTTCATGGTCATGCCGGACTGTCCGGTCGAAATAGGAGGCAGTTCATAACACTACTCTGCCAGGTTTTGTGGTAGTTCGGGGTGGTGCTCACGGGAGGTGCCGTGATGAGAGCAACCACAAGCCACTGGCGGGCTGCCTATGAGGCTTGGCTCGCACCTTTCCTAGCTCGGCTCGGCAGGGTCGAGCAGCGCCGCTGGGCACCGGTGTATCTTCAGGGGCTGCTCGGGCCGGGCGAGCGCAAGAGCGTCGAGCCAATGGCCGCTCGCGTAGCGCCCGGAGACGTTCAGCAGCTTCACCACTTCATCTCCACCTCGCCTTGGCGCTGTGAGCCGCTCGAGGAGGAGCTGGTGCGGGCCGCCGACCGGCTCGTCGGTGGTCCAGAGGCTGTGCTGATCATCGACGACACCGCCCTGGTCAAGCAGGGGCGACACTCGGTGGGGGTTGCGCGCCAGTATTGCGGCCAACTGGGCAAAAAGGCCAACTGCCAGGCCTTGGTCTCGCTCACGCTGGCGCGCTGCGAGGTTCCGGTCTGTGTGGGCCTGCGTTTGTTCCTGCCTCGCGCCTGGGCCGAGGACGCAGGGCGGCGCGCCCGTGCCGGTGTGCCAGAGGCGATCCCCGGCCGGCCCAAATGGCGGATCGCCCTGGACGAGATCAGTCGCATCCAAGTGGCTGGAGCGCGCTTCGGCGCTGTGCTGGCGGATGCCGAGTACGGCAAGGTGGCAGACTTCCGGCAGAAGCTCTCGGAGCAGGGTCTCACCTGGGCGGTGGGCATTCTGCCGACCCAGACGGTCTATCCTGCCGACGTCATGATTGCTCCGGCTATGAAGCGACGGACCGGTCGGCCACCCAAGCATCCGGTGCCTTCCACCCGGACCTACAGCGTTCAGGCCGTCGTGGCCGCCCTGCCGAACGAATGCTGGCGGACCCTGTCGTGGCGGCGCGGCACCAAAGGCGATCTCAGGGCCGACTTTGCCGCGCTCCGGGTCCGGGTGGCCGATGGTCCGGTGATCTCGCGCAACCGGCGCCTGCCCGGTGAGACCGCCTGGCTGGTGTGCGAGCGCCGGACCTCCGGGGAGCGCAAATACTACCTGAGCAATCATGCGGAGGATGTCGCTCTGGAGAGCCTGGCGGCGCTGATCAAGCGTCGATGGGTTTGCGAGCAGATGCACCAGCAGATGAAAGGGGAGATCGGCCTCGATCACTTCGAGGGCCGCAGTTGGCGGGGCCTGCACCATCATGCGCTCATGACGATGATCGCCTTTGCCTTTCTCCAGCATCTGCGGCTTGGAGAAAAAAACCCCCACCAGACCGGGGCCGCCCCCAACCCCATCCTTGCCGCAGGTGCGTCGGCAACTCGCGGCCACACTCAGCGCCTTTGCACGGCTTTGTCCCCACTGCCGCAAGCCCGTGCCCTATCACCTCCGGCTATGAAGGTGGCAGAGTAGTGATAGGTCGAAGCGCACAACCGGGCGGCCCTGCTGCGGCGCAGGGGCTAACGCCACCGCCACAGGCAGAGGTGTCAAGCTTCACTCAGCTTCGGCGAATGCCCTTACACGCTGGAAATGCTGCCGAACCGGGCTGTTTTCCGGTAACGCGGCAAGGCCCTGCTCTATGGCAGCCGCCTCGTCGCGCAGGCGCGCGCGGCCAGATTGCGGGTCCAACAGCAGTTGTACGGCGAGCTCCGTTAGGTCGAGCGCGGAGCCGACGCTAACATTCACTTGACCGGTCTGCGGGGTTGTCGCTACCCGGTTGTTCACATGCCGCTTGAAATCGTAGCGCTCTCCTGGCGACCTCACGACTTCTGCGATAGCACGGGCGGCCAGCAGGTCGGGGTCGATACTGTCCCCCGTGTTGCAATGGAAATGCAGGAACAGCGCAGCCCGTTTGCGGATATCGCCCCCGTCGTCCAAAAAGGTCAACTCGCTCTCAAGAGCCTGCTTGAGAGCATCCTTGCCATCGGTGATTGAATAGGCCCCCAGCGGAAACTTAAACTTCGGAACGCGCTCGTCGATCGGATTATGATAGATTGCCGGACGCCCCATCGCCAGTGCCTCAAGGATGGTGGTACTGAAACGACTGATGAGAATCGTTCCTTCCTCGAGCAGGGAGTAGACGCTGTCCGTGCCGACATTGTAGCGCGACAGAACGCCCTTGTCGGCAGGGTGTTGCGTGATGATGTAATCCAACCCGGCCTCGGTGCAGGCCGCAACGGCGCTTTCGACGAACAGGTCGCGCCGATCCTCCAGCACACCATAGGTGAAGTTGACGTTGATTATGGCGCGCCGTTTGGTCGGCTGCACATAAGGCTGCGCCAGCCGCGACCTAACGTTGGGGAGCCCAACCACACGGGTTTCTCGGTCAGAATAGAAACCCTGCTGGTAGATGCCCGGCAGCAAAAGGTAATCAACGCTGCGATATGGGCGGCGTAGCGCCTTGCGATCCAAGTTCCAGTCATCGTTGATCCCTTCATAGAAACCAAACGTCGGGACGCCAAAGCCGAAGTTCTCGAAAATCAAGCGCTTCGTATAGGTGAGATCGTTCATGAAGACGAAAGCGGCCGCGTTTGTAGCGAAAGGCAGGGTCTCGGCAATATTGAACGACCGCAGATCCACATCAGCGTAAAGTGGCAGCTCGTCGTCCGGGAGCGGACGGTTTGAAGTGAAGGTAGTCGAACGTGAGGCGTCGATAATGACGCTGTTAATACCCATTAATCTTAGCTGACGCGCCACAGGAGCGGCGCTGCGTATGTGATAGTCCACCTCACAGAAGAATATTACTCTCTCGAAAAACTCGCAGGCAAAATCTTTCAGCCAAGGATTGAAGCAGAAATTATCCGGAACCTTTCCTAGCACAGTACTGCTAGCCGGTGCAGCCGTCGCTGCGCCAAGAATCTGCTTTTCTAGGTCAGGGGCCAATTTCTTTAGTAGCCCGGCTTCTTTTAACTCCATGATAAAAATACCAGCAAGAGCAATTCGCTCGTCTTTATCTTCTCCGCAATCACGAATTCTCCGCGCCTGCAACTGAAGCCAAGCTGACGCCTTCTTGTAAAACCTCTCCCGCTCTTCCGCCCTCCTATCTGACAGCATAGAGGCAACTACAGCAATGGCGCCGACAGAGTCCAACAGCTTCTTTTCGTTGATCGAGTTCACCGTCGAGTCATTGCGGTCAATATAATAATACAACACCTCCTTGGTAACTACATGGGACTGCGAAGCTAGGAAGACACGAATATTGAAATCTATATCCTCGAAGTACACCGCTTCTCGGAAGCGAATCTGATTTTTTTCGATCATCTCACGAGAAATCAACATACCGAACGACCACCAGCCGATGCAGTTCTCCAGCGCAGCCAAGGCCAGGGTTGATTTCACGTGACGATTGCTGACTTCCCATCTGGTCGGCTTGTCAAACCGTGTCCTGACGTGCTGGCAGACCGTAACGTCGACCTTATCGCCGGAACCGAGCATAAATTCCAATGCATCTGCCCGCGGCTCTGATGATGTGACCGCCCCCCGACGGCATCTGATGTGCCAAGGTGGGTCTGCAACGATCCACAAAGGGGAGCGGTCATGTCGGAGATTATCACGGTCGGGCTCGATCTGGCGAAGAATGTATTCCAGGTGCATGGAACTGACGGCGCAGGACGAGCCGTTCTGCGCAAGAAGATACGGCGAGGGCAGGTGCTGGAGTTTTTCAGCCAGCTGCCCTCTTGCGTCGTGGCGATGGAAGCCTGTGGCGGCGCTCACTTCTGGGGCCGGGAAATTGGCAAGCTGGGGCATGAGGTGCGGCTGATCCCGCCGGCCTATGTGAAGCCGTTTGTGAAGCGCCAGAAGAATGACATGGCGGACGCCGAGGCCATCTGCGAGGCGGCTATGCGACCCACCATGCGCTTTGTTCCGGTCAAGAGCGAAGAGACGCAGGGCGCGGCAATGGTCTTCCGGGTCCGGGAGTTGCTGATCCGGCAGCGCACGCAGGCGATCAACGCATTGCGCGGCCATCTGACCGAGTTCGGTCAGATCGTGCCACAGGGAGCGGCCAACGCTGCGCGGCTGATCGCGATCGTGGAGGATCCGGATGGCGCTCTCCCTGCTGATGCCGTCCCCACGCTGAAGGCTTTGATCGCGGCACTCACGCATCTGGAGGCAGAGATCAGGAAGCTCGATGCCGAGATCGCCCGGCGCGCCAAGGAGAATGACGTCGCCCGGCGACTGATGACGGTGCCGGGCATCGGGCCGCTGATTGCCACGGCCATCGCTGTTCTGGCGCCGCCACCCGAGACGTTCCGCAAGGCACGCGACTTTGCCGCCTGGCTTGGTCTTGTGCCTCGGCAGCATTCGACCGGCGGCAAGCAACGTCTCGGAGCAACGACCAGAATGGGCGAACGATCCCTGCGACGCCTGCTGATCATTGGCGCCAACAGCGTGGTGATCAAACGTAACGTTCACAAGGAAGCGCAGCCCGGAACATGGCTGGGCAGCCTGCTGTTGCGCAAGCCACCGATGCTGGTGCGGGTGGCTTTGGCGAACAAGATGGCGCGGATCGTCTGGGCCTTGATGGCTCGGGGTGGCATCTACCAATCTCCGGTCGCAGCGGCGTAAGCCGCCGCAGATCGCGAGGACGTCGGAGCGGAAGAGGGCAAGGAGCAGTTTGGCGCAACAGTTGTGAGACGGGATCGGGAAAACCAGTGTGCAACAGAGTGCCTATGAGCACGCGGCTTTGATCTGGACCCGACCTTCGAACACCATACGGGCCCTGCGGCATGGATCGCGCCGCATCATGAGGCCGGACACATGTCAGCACCCGACAACGCGCCAAGATCAGCTTCAAAATCCCTCTTGCGCTTGGGGCGGTTACACATGTTGCACAAATCCCTTCAGTGACTCATGTCGTGAGTCAGCATGGTAGCTGGTCGACATGAGCAAACCCACACGCCTGACCTACAAGACCAGGAACTGGCCGGCCTACAATGAAGCGCTCAAGCGCCGTGGCTCGCTGACGATCTGGTTCGACCCCGAGATGAGCTGGGAGGCGGCTGCGACAGGTCGACGTGGCCGACAGCAGACCTACAGCGATGCCGCCATCCAGACTTGCCTTTCCATGAAGGTGCTGTTCGGCATGGCATTGCGGCAGACGGCAGGGTTCGTCGAGAGCCTGCTTCGCCTGATCGGCCTCGACTGGACGGTGCCTGACTTCAGCACGCTGTCGCGGCGCCAGAAGACCCTGGCCGTCAACATCCCGTATCGGGGCTCCAAGGGACCTCTGCACCTGCTGGTCGACAGCACCGGGATCAAGGTCGAAGGCGAAGGCGAGTGGCACGCCCGCAAGCATGGCGGCCCGAAGCGGCGTATCTGGCGCAAGATTCACATTGGGATCGACGAGGAAACGCTAGAAGTCCGGGCCATCGAGATCACCGGGAGCCACATCGGTGACGCCCCGGTCCTGCCAGATCTGCTCAACCAGATCCCGGCGGACGAGGAGATCGGCAGCGTTACGGCTGACGGTGCCTACGACACCCGCAAGTGCCACGATGCGATCGCCGACCGCGGCGCTCACGCCGTGATCCCGCCCCGCAGGAACGCAAAGCCATGGAAGGCTGTCACGGCCGGGGCCGCGGCGCGCAACGAGGCTCTGCGATCTGCGAAATACCTGGGCCGCACGCTTTGGCGAAGATGGAGTGGATACCACCGCCGGAGCCGCGTCGAGACGAAGATGCATTGCGTGAAACTTCTGGGGCAACGCCTCATGGCGCGGGACTTCGATCGTCAGGTCGCCGAACTTCAGGTCCGGATTGCCGTCCTGAACGGCTACACCGCGCTCGGCATACCCGTCACTGAAGCTGTGGAATGAGTCTGTCCGGGGAAAGGGGGAACAACGGCCATCAGACCATTTGTGCAACATGTGTAACCGCCCCAAGCGCAAGAGGGATTTTGAAGCTGATCTTGGCGCGTTGTCGGGTGCTGACATGTGTCCGGCCTCATGATGCGGCGCGATCCATGCCGCAGGGCCCGTATGGTGTTCGAAGGTCGGGTCCAGATCAAAGCCGCGTGCTCATAGGCACTCTGTTGCACACTGGTTTTCCCGATCCCGTCTCACAACTGTTGCGCCAAACTGCTCCTTGCCCTCTTCCGCTCCGACGTCCTCGCGATCTGCGGCGGCTTACGCCGCTGCGACCGGAGATTGGTAGATGCCACCCCGAGCCATCAAGGCCCAGACGATCCGCGCCATCTTGTTCGCCAAAGCCACCCGCACCAGCATCGGTGGCTTGCGCAACAGCAGGCTGCCCAGCCATGTTCCGGGCTGCGCTTCCTTGTGAACGTTACGTTTGATCACCACGCTGTTGGCGCCAATGATCAGCAGGCGTCGCAGGGATCGTTCGCCCATTCTGGTCGTTGCTCCGAGACGTTGCTTGCCGCCGGTCGAATGCTGCCGAGGCACA
Organism: Paracoccus sp. MC1862; assembly: GCF_016617715.1. Classification (NCBI taxonomy): domain Bacteria; kingdom Pseudomonadati; phylum Pseudomonadota; class Alphaproteobacteria; order Rhodobacterales; family Paracoccaceae; genus Paracoccus; species Paracoccus sp. MC1862. The sequence goes on from NZ_CP067225.1 coordinate 2,567,615, forward strand.
AGACCAAGCCAGGCGGCAAAGTCGCGTGCCTTGCGGAACGTCTCGGGTGGCGGCGCCAGAACAGCGATGGCCGTGGCAATCAGCGGCCCGATGCCCGGCACCGTCATCAGTCGCCGGGCGACGTCATTCTCCTTGGCGCGCCGGGCGATCTCGGCATCGAGCTTCCTGATCTCTGCCTCCAGATGCGTGAGTGCCGCGATCAAAGCCTTCAGCGTGGGGACGGCATCAGCAGGGAGAGCGCCATCCGGATCCTCCACGATCGCGATCAGCCGCGCAGCGTTGGCCGCTCCCTGTGGCACGATCTGACCGAACTCGGTCAGATGGCCGCGCAATGCGTTGATCGCCTGCGTGCGCTGCCGGATCAGCAACTCCCGGACCCGGAAGACCATTGCCGCGCCCTGCGTCTCTTCGCTCTTGACCGGAACAAAGCGCATGGTGGGTCGCATAGCCGCCTCGCAGATGGCCTCGGCGTCCGCCATGTCATTCTTCTGGCGCTTCACAAACGGCTTCACATAGGCCGGCGGGATCAGCCGCACCTCATGCCCCAGCTTGCCAATTTCCCGGCCCCAGAAGTGAGCGCCGCCACAGGCTTCCATCGCCACGACGCAAGAGGGCAGCTGGCTGAAAAACTCCAGCACCTGCCCTCGCCGTATCTTCTTGCGCAGAACGGCTCGTCCTGCGCCGTCAGTTCCATGCACCTGGAATACATTCTTCGCCAGATCGAGCCCGACCGTGATAATCTCCGACATGACCGCTCCCCTTTGTGGATCGTTGCAGACCCACCTTGGCACATCAGATGCCGTCGGGGGGCGGTCACATCATCAGAGCCCGTGTGAGGAGGAAAGTCCCTCGGATCAAGATGTTGCGGCAGAGGAAAATTGGAATGCTTCCAGAGATCCAGATAAGGTACGGCAAATCGAAGGGAGTATCTCGGCAAACTGCCGGCAAATTGAGGCTTGGCCATACGAGAGCCCAGATGACGAAATCGTTCAAGAACTTGAGTATATTGCTCGTCGTTATGGATCAGGTCTGCAGGATAGAGTTCTCGCAAGTTTAAAACGTTGCCTAGGGGCGGCATACTTGGTAAGATCGCCAATACCAGATAGTATTCGCCAGGCACTTCCCTTTTTTGACGAGAGTTTAGCTCTCGATCCTAGTCAAAACGTCTTGAGTGAAAACGTCGCATTTCTTGAGAATGTGCTTCGAAGCGGTAGCGCAGATGGCGTGACGATGTTTACAAATATACTTGAGATAATTCGTGGAGGCCGAGATCCTGATATACCTGGCTTAGCAAAGCAGTATTTCGACCAGGCTGCAGGTCTGATCCCGAAGGAGAATTGAGGCAGTTGCTTCCTGACTTGTGTAGGACAGTGACAAACCAGGCCACGAAGCGGCAGCGTGGTGCCGCTGCGCCGGAGCAAGACCCGGCCAGTGGATAGGCTGTTTTCTATTTGGGGGAACAGCCGGGGATGTTCGCCTTTTGATCTGGCACGGGGAATCTGAACAGGGAGGTTGAGTGGACGCAGGAACCGCAGCAGGATGTCGGGCTCGGCGCAGCCCTCGCGGCGGGTGCCGGTCTTCTTCTCGGCCCGTACCACCTGACAGCCAGCCACCCGAAGAGCGGCTTCCTGCAGGGACAGGTCCTGATCGGTCGATGACACGCGGGCGTAGCCGTAGAGGGTCATGGGAGGCGCCTCTGTCCAGCTGAAGTCCAGAGCCAGTCACGCTACTGTCCGAAACCAGCAAGATAACCCTGATCGAACGCAAGAGGATGTCCGACGGGGCTGCTCTTCTGAGGTATACCCCCAGCACGGCTCATCTATGCAGCGGCTCTGAGTCAGGCCACAGTCAGGTGATCTACGGAAGGAGACATGATGTTCAGGCACGCACTCACGTCGGCATTGGCATTGGGGACCGCTTTCGGCGCAGTTCCTGCGCAAGCCGAGATCAGATCGGCCGTCACGCGGGAGACCCGCAGCGTTGCCGGGCTGGAACAACCGGCAGAAATCATCATTGACCATTGGGGCGTGCCGCATATTTATGCAGGCAGCGATCGCGACGCGCTGTTTCTGCAAGGCTACAATGCCGCACGCGATCGGCTGTGGCAGATCGACCTGTGGCGCAAGCGCGGACTGGGGCGGCTGGCGGAAAGCTTCGGTCCGACCTTCGTGGACCAGGACCACGCCGCGCGAACGTTCCTTTATCGAGGTGATATCGAACCGGAATGGGCGGCTTACGGTCCGAACGGCCGCAGCTATGCCGAGGCCTTCGTGCAAGGCGTCAACGCCTATGTCCAGCAGGTGCTGGACGGACGGGCTGAGCTGCCTGTCGAGTTCCAGTTGACCGGCTCGCAGCCCGAACTGTGGGCGGTCGAGGATGTGGTCCGCATTCGCAGCCACGGCTTGACCCGCAACGCCAGTTCCGAAGTCAGCCGCGCGCAGATCACCTGCGCCGAAGGGATCGAGGCCGATCGCCTGCGTCAGCGGCTGGAGCCTGAATGGACCCCGACCGTGCCCGAGGGGCTGGACCCCTGCACGATCCCGGCGGACGTGCTGGACGTTTATGAGCTTGCCACGCAGAACGTGAAGTTCGAGGCACCGCCCGAAGCCGAAGCAGAAGCCGGGACCGATGCGGAACCTCCAGCCGCCTCCACTGCCGCACCGCCGCTCGGGACAGAGACCCCACCTGCGGCAGAACGGCCCGCCGAGACCCCGGAAACAGTACCGGGGGCCGGCGCGCCAGCAGCATCTTCACCTCCTGCAGGGGCCGTCCCGGCCAACGGCGCCCCGGCCTCCTCGACAGATCCTGCCGCATCACCCGCGCATGAGGACGGACAAAGCTCGGGCAACCGCAGCAGCAGCGCGCTTGAGCCTGCGGATTTTCTCAAGGTCACCTCGTCCAACGTGCAGGAGATCGGGTCCAACAACTGGACCATCGCGCCCTCGCGCACCGAGACGGGGCGCCCAATCCTGGCCAACGACCCGCACCGCGCCCATGGCGTGCCGTCCCTGCGCTATGTCGTGCACCTGAACTCGCCGAACATGTCGGTGATCGGGGCCGGGGAGCCGGCACTGCCGGGCGTCTCGATCGGCCATAACGGCAAGATCGCCTACGGGCTGACGATCTTCGCGGTCGACCAGGAAGACCTCTATGTTTACGAGCTGAACCCCGAAAACCCGGACCAGTATCGCTACAACGGCGAATGGGTCGACATGGAGGTCGTGGAAGACACCATCAACGTCCGTGACGGCGCGCCACAGCAGGTGACGATGAAGTTCACCCGCCACGGACCCGTCCTGAAGGTGGACGAGGACAACAACCGTGCCTTCGCCTTCCGCAGCGTCTGGTTCGAGCCGGGAACATCGGCCTACTTCGGCTCGGTCGACTACATGGGGGCGCAGAACTGGGACGAGTTCTCGGCCGCGATGGAACGCTTCTCGACGCCATCCGAAAACCAGGTCTATGCCGATACCGACGGCAACATCGGCTGGATCGTCGGCGCCATGACACCACAGCGCGAAAACTGGGACGGGTTGCTGCCGGTGCCGGGCGACGGACGCTATGAGTGGGGGTTCCTTGAACGGGAGAAGCTGCCATCGGCCTACAACCCCGAAAAGGGCTGGTTCGCCACTGCCAACGAGATGAACCTGCCGGCGAACTATCCCTACAAGGACTACAAGGTCGGCTTCGAATGGTCGGACCCGTCCCGCATCCAGCGGATTTCCGAAGTGCTGAGCGCCGATGATCAGGTATCGCTTGCCGATTCCATGGCGCTCCAGAACGACGATCACAGCGTCATGCAGCGCCGCGTGGTCGATCTGATGAAGGGTTTGAGTCTGCCGGAAACCGCATCCCAGGCCGACCGCGACGCGCTGGCCCTGATCCAGGGCTGGGACGGCGTGACTTCGGCCGACAGCGCCGCGGCCGCAGTGGCCGAGACGATGCTGAGCAAGTATCTGGTGCCCACCACGGCGCCCCGCGTGTTAGGCGAGGACTTGGCCGAACTGCTGGGACGCGGCGCGATCTCGTCGGTGATGGATCTTCTGGCGCAGCCTGACGAAAGGCTGGGCGACAATCCCGGACAGGCGCGCGAAGACATCCTGGCTACTGCCCTGTCGGGCGCCGTTGCTGAAACGACCGAACGGCTGGGCAGCGACATGTCGGAGTGGCGCTGGGGCGATCTGCACAAGGGCAAGTTCACCCATGGCGTCGCGGGTCTGGCCCAGCCGGGTTTCTCCAGCCAGATGAACGTGGGCCCGCTGTCAATGGGCGGCTCGGCCTACAGCCCGCGGGCGGCCAGCTACAACGACAGCTTCGAGGTCACCTCGGGCGCGTCGTTCCGCATGGTTCTGGATGTGGGCAACTGGGACGCAAGCCGGTTCATCAACACTCCCGGCCAATCCGGCGATCCGATGAGCCCGCACTACCGCGACCTCGCGCCACTCTGGGCGGCCGGAGACTATGCACCGCTGATCTATTCCCGCGAGGCTGTCGAGAATGCGGCCGCGCACATGATCTCCCTCACTCCGGGGAACTGATTACAGGCTGATGGGCAGGGCGCTACCATCATGATGGTGGCGCCCTAGTTTAGACACTTGGCAGATACTCAGAGCCATTTGCGCAGCCAGAATGGCGCAATATGGCACGATCATGTGTGATCGGAACACCGCTTGCGGGTCACCTCCGAAGGAGTGGCAAGATCATGCCCGATTTCACTGCCCACAAACACCCCGTTCTGACCGTCCGTTGCCCGACCTGCGGCATGGCCCCCGGCCTCTGGTGCCGACGCCCGGACGGCCACATGGCCTCCGATCTTCACGCCGGTCGCCAAGCCGAGGCCGACCGGCTGTTCATCGAGCAGCACGGCGAACTGACCCGCGCGCCCGCGCCCGTGATTGAGGTCCGTCATGCAGCCGTAGCGACGCGCCGGCTGGACCCTGCCTGACTGGACTGCCCATGCTTGGACGCCGGAACACAATCCGCGCTACAGTCGCCAGATCAACGCCGCGTGCGCCCGGAACATCGAGCAATTCCCGCGCGAGCTGGTCGCGGTCGAGTTGGACACCGCCACACTTCTGTCCCTGCGCGCTGCAGCACCACTCTCGCCGCTTCGGCTGTCCGCATCGCGAGAACTGCGCCGGTCACTGGACTCCATTGCGATCATGGGCGTGAACAACCAGCTTGCCTGCCTCGGCCGCATCCAGGGCCGCAACGCTGCCTGACCCCTTTCCTTCAGGCCGGAGGATCAACTGGTCTTGTCTCACGCAATGCCTTCTTTTTGCCGATCGGGGTACCGGTCTGGCGCACCGGTTCCCCAATCATGGCGCTGCCCGCGCCGGGGCCGCTGCGCTGCTTGTGCGTCCCAGGGATGCAGACCTTACGCACCGAGATAGATCGATGGTTGTTGGGGGCATAAGGTGGCTATCGCGGTATATGGCCGAGGTGGAGTTTTGATGCTCAACCACGAGCCATGGGAACACCCGATGACCACGATCAACATGGACCTGTCTCCCACGAGTAATTACCGGTCGAAATAGGACTTGATCTTATCTCTGTCGGTAGTTTCGGCCAGCGCCAGCATCAGCAGGATGCGCGCCTTTGACGGCGACAGGTCATCGCCGAAGATCGCGCCAAGCTCCTCGGTCGTGGCGCCGCCGCCGACGAAGCCGTAGTTTGGCTGGACGCTGCCGTCCGGCACTCGCGAGGTGATCACGACGGGCACCCCCTTGCCGATTGCGTACTTGATCGCCTCGTACATCGGCTCGTTCACGTTGCCCCAGCCGAACGCCTGGATCACGATCCCTTTGGCGCCGTCGTCGGCCGCCTGCCGCACGTAGCCGCCGTCGGCACCCGTATACATGGCGATGAGGTCGACCCGAGGCAGCGTCTCGGGCAGCGGCAGGGGCGGGTGCTGCAGCGGCTCCTGTTGAAAGGCGACATCGTCGCGATCGACATAGCCGATCGGGCCATACAGCCCTGATCCAAAGGCGGCGACGTTGCTGGTATTCGTCTTTCGCACCGCCCGGGCGGGATGGATGACATGGTTCATGTTGACGGTGACCCCCTTGCCGCCCGAATCCTCGTCGAGGATCTGCTTCACGGCATTGGTGATGTTGCGCGGGCCATCGCTGTCTGGCTCCGATGCGCTTCGGAGCGCACCGACCAGCACGACCGGTTTGTCGCTTTGAACCGTGAGGTCGAGGAAGTAGGCGGTCTCCTCGATCGTGTCCGTCCCGTGCGTGACGACGACGCCCTTGACGTCTGGATCAGCCAGTTGCTCCTGGATCGTACGGGCGAGATTTGGCCAAAGGTCTGGGCCCATGTATGGGCTCGGGACATTGCTGAATTCCACCACTCCGATGTCGGCCAAGCCGGCGAGCGCCGGCACCGCGGCCACCAGATCCTCGCCCGAGAGCGCCGGGACCGGGGCGCCGGTTTCGTCCACCGTCATCGCAATCGTGCCGCCTGTCGCGACGACGGTCACGTTGGGAAGGTTCCCGCTGTCCGCCGCATTCTGGGCGCTGGCCGCGTTCTGGTTTGCGGCCGGCTGTTGGGCCACCTCCTGGGCGGCTCCCGGACCTGCGGTGTGCATTGCGGCGAAGAGTGCGGGGATGGCGAGAAGATAACGAGGCTTCATGGCGTAATCCTTCGAAATCGCGGGTGTTCGTGAAGGAGGGCACCTTCAAGGAGAAAAGCTAACACTGCGGCGTCGCCGGTGCGAGTGACCTGCCGCGGGCTTTTTCCTCCACCTGCGATGAGAGTCCGCCCCCATGAGAGGACGGACGATGAAGAAGGCGCGACGGACCGAGGAGCAGATCATCGGCATCCTGCAGGAGCATGGTCGACGTCTACGTCGACGGCGCGAAGGTCGTTGACCTCTGCCGCAAGCACGGCATGTCGGAAGGCACGTGTCTCAGCGTGGAAGGCGAAGTATTCCGGGATGACGGTATCAGAGGCCAAACGGCTGAAGGCGCTCGAGGACGAGAATGCGAAGCTTAAGAAGCTGCTGGCCGAGCAGATGCTCGAGATGGCGGCGATGAAGGAGCTGCTGTCAAGAAAGTGGTTATGAGGCGGATCAGAAAACAGTCCGGGGGACTGTTTTCCCGCCGATTGGCCCGCCGTGAAGCGCGAGGCAGTCGCGCATCTGCAGGCCCGGTTGGGCCTGTCGGAACGGCGGGCGTGCCGGACTTCCGGGGCGGATCGCAAGATGGTCCGTGACCTGCCGCAGCGGCCATCTGACACGGCCCTGCGCGGACGGCTGCGGGATCTCGCCAACGAGCGGCGGCGGTTCGGCTACCGGCGTCTGTTCGTGTTGTTGCGCCGCGAAGGCGAACCCTCGGGCATCAACCGCATCTACCGGCTCTCCCGCCAGGAAGGGTTAACCGTCCGTAAACGCAGCGCACGCCGCAAGGCGATCGGCACACGGGCCCCGATCCTGGTCGAGGCGCGGGACAATGCCCGCTGGTCGCTCGACTTCGTGCATGACCAGTTCGCCTGCGGGCGGCGGTTCCGGGTGCTGAACGTGATCGACGACGTGACCCGTGAATGCTTGGCAGCCATCCCTGACACGTCGATCTCGGGCCGCCGCGTGGCCCGGGAGCTGACGGCGCTGATCGAACGGCGAGGCACGCCCGGCATGATCGTTTCTGGCAACGGGACGGAACTGACCTCGAACGCCATCCTCAGATGGTGCGCCGAGAACAGGCTCGCGTGGCACTACATCGCGCCAGGCAAGCCCATGCAAGACACGGCTTCGTCGAAAGCTTCAACGGCCGGATGCGAGATGAATTCCTCAACGAGACCCTGTTTCGAAACCTCGCCCACGCCCGCGAGCTGACCGCGGCTTGGGTCACTGACTACAACACCGCGCGGCCCCATTCGGCCCTCGGCGACCAGACCCCCGCCGGGTTCGCCCTGCACCTGAACACCGCAATCGCCCGACCCGCTGCACGCCATGAGAGTTCCGCGCGCCGGGCGATTGCTCACCCCGCCCCAACAGGCATGAACCACCAACGGGCTCCGGTCGCGGCTGGATGAAGGACCCGTGGCAGGTCACGGATCAAGCAGGAGATCGCGGTAGCCTTCGGGCCGAAGACCTTCATGGTCCGGTGCGACATGGTGGATGACGCCATCGGCTACCGGGCGGCTTCGGTCACGGATTTCTGGACCGGGACATCGCGCTGGTCGGACGACAGCCAAAAGGTGGTCAGGGAGACGCTGGAGATGCTCGGCCCCAAGGCTTTCCCTTGGCTCAGGAAGGCGGAGAACCTCGTCCAGGACGTGGTCTCCTATGCCAAGACCACCATCATCCGATCGGTCGTTGTGGCGGTGGGCAACATCCTGTCCAACACCCTGCACTTGGCGCTGGCGGGCGCTCCCATCACCCAGATCGCCAAGGGCAGCCGGGCCAAGTTCTCGGAGAGCACCGAGTTCGTGAAGAACCGCGAGGAGCTGCAGCGCCTCCAGGTTCAGGCGGCAGCAGCGGCCTTGGATCCGCAGGCCATGAAGCCCATCGCCGCCCGTATCCGGGCGCTGGAGGAGGCCAACCGGCACCTTTCGATCGCCCCCTGCTGGAAGCGGGCGAGTTCGGCCCAGATCAGCAGGAAAGCCGCTGAAAGCGTTATCGAGATGCCCACGCGCCAAGCGCGATCGTTGCTCATCCTCAGAGCCAGTTCCCATCCGAGGCCGACGCCGCCGATCAGCATGGCTGCGGCGACGAAATCGAAGACGCCCCAGTTTACCTGATCGGTGACCTGCATTGCCAGCAGGGGCAACAGGATCGCAAAACCCCAAGCCACGATCCTCCAGAGGCGTGCTGAACCGACGCGCTGTGAACGTGCTGTCATCTGCCTGCCTGATTGCCTGACCGAGCCGACACTTTATCATCGCCTGAATGTCCCGCAACATCACGATGGGTTGCAGGAGCCCGAGATGTTCTTAGCGGGCGACAAGTTCCTCTTGGCCGCCACTGCTCAGAATCTGCGGCGGCTCTGCCTGCAGCCTGGCTGCACCCCCCCGACGAGTGCTCAAGCCCCAGCCTGACCGAGCCGGAAGCCTTGGAATTGCAGCCTCACCTGCCAGTGGCAGGGCTGCGGGCAACCGTACCCCTTCCAAGGTCCGTCAAAGCCCCGGACCCGGCTTCGATCGGCCTTTTTCAACAGAACTTGGAGATCATGCAGCGGTCCAGTCTTCGAGGCTCAGCCCGGCGACGCGAGAGAATTCGCCGATGTTGTTCGTCACCAGCGTCAGGTTTCGCGCTTTGGCCTGTCCGGCGATCAGCACATCATAGGGCCCGATGGGCGTGCCCTGCCGCGCAAGCTCTACCCGGATCTCCCCTGCGGCTCGCGCGTCCTCAGGGTCGAGGTCAATGATGGCGAGGTCGGCGAAGAGAAGCCGCAGGGTCTCCAGGTTGAAGGCAACTTTCTGACTGCGATAGGCCCCGTACCAGAGTTCATGCGCCACGATGGAGGAAATGGCGAGCGAGCCCGGCTCGGAGGCTTCAACCCGCCTGAGCAGTTCGGCGGAGCGTCGCCCGACAAGTGCAATCACAACGTTGGTGTCGAGAAGGTGTCGGATCATGAAAAGAGCTGGTCAAGGTCGGGACGCTGCTGTTCGGCGGGCTGTTCCCGGCCGCTGGTCAGGAAATCCTCGCTGAAGCCTCGCTCGACTGCTGCGTGCAGCGACGCCCAAGGCCTGTCTGTCGCCAGTTTCGGGCGCAGGATCAGGGCATCGCCTTCCCGCGAGATCTCGACCTCGCTGGCCTCAAGGCGGAAGTCCTTCGGCAGCCGGACAGCCTGGGAGTTGCCCGAGCGGAACACCTTGGCAATATGGGGCATGACCGCCTCCTGTGAGTACATCATAGTATATACACAGGAGAGATCGCCGGAACAAGGTCAGGGCTTCAGGACGCATAACCCCGCTTGCGCTTCAACTGCAGCAGAGTCTGGAAGGCGCTCTCCGCCTCACCGGGCTCCTCGTACCAGTCTGTACGGCTGCGACCTGCGGTTCCGATCCGCCCCCAGTGGCGCACCACCCCATGCTCGCCAAAAAGGCTGGTGACAAGTTCCAGGCTGTAGAAGCGTTGCATATTGCAGGCGGGGTCGATGCGGGTGAGCCGGACAGGCCCAGCAGAAGCATCGTCGGAAGCTTGTACTTCGGCGGAACCCGACGGATGCGCGGCCAGTCCCTCCAAAAGGTCGAACTGTTCTTCGCTCACGACAGGCTCCGCGCCCTTGCTCGGGGGAAGTAGGCGTAGAAGGTGGCCCGGCTCACGTTCAGCCGCTTGGCGATTTGCGCCACTGGAATGTTGGTGTCCTTGAGGAGGGCCCGTGCCATCGCAAGGTCCTCCTCGGAAAGCTTGCGGCGTCGTCCGCCCTTGCGGCCCCGAGCAGCCGCGGCCTTCAGCCCCTCGATTGTCCGCTCGCGGTTGAGATCGAGGAAGTACTCGGCGATGGTGCCCAGGAAGTTGAACATCAGCCGCCCCGTCGGGGTTTCGGTGTCCACGGCCTCGGTCAGGGATCGGAGCCGGACCCCCTGCCCTTGCAGCTTGTGGGCCATGTCCAGAATCTCGCGCAAGCTGCGCCCCAGCCGGTCCACCTTCCAAACCACGAGTTGGTCTTCGGGGCGCAAGAATGCGAGCGCAGCTTCAAGCGCTGGACGCTTCGTGCCGGCGCGACCAGACTCCTTTTCCTCGAAGATGCGCTCGCAGCCGGCGCGCTGCAGGGCGTCGCGCTGCAGGTCCAGGTTCTGGTCGTTGGTTGACACGCGCGCATAGGCGATCAGCATGTCAGTTTAGTAGATCAACATGGTCTATCGGACAAATAATTCCCTGACACGGTTTTTGGACATAAAAGAGGTGAAAAGTCGGTGTCCGACCTGTCCTCGCCAAGGATGTCCAATATACGAACGCTTCTTGGACACACCCGCACACAGCGATCAACTTAAATCCGCTGCTTTTACTAGCAACTGCGTCTATCCGAAGGACTAATGTCGCCATGGCGTGCCAATCCCTAGCGACGGGTAATTTGGTCAGCCGCTGCCGTGTCACGAAGTGAAACAATGGCGTTGGCGAATTCATCCGCATGATCGGCTTGCAGAACAGCGTTCTCTGCGATTGCTTCTACCCCGTGCAAAGTTATGGACGTTGCCACCATGGCCTTTCCTAATTGTTCCATCCCGGATGATCACATAGACGGTCGCCGGGCCGCCTTGTTCATGGCAAGATCGATCCTGGGTGAGGTCCGGGACGGGAGTCGGGCCTGTTGATCTCTCTGCACAGGCAGGCAACCACGACACCGAAGATCCGGGCCGCCATCCAGGCGGGCACGGAGCCGGCTTGGATGGCGGCCGAGCGCTACGGCATCTCCGGGCAGACCGTCTGGAAATGGTGCAAGCGCGACGGCGTCCATGACCGGAGCCACACGCCGCACCGGTTGCAGACCACGCTGACGCCGGCCCGAGGCAGGCGGTGGCGGTTGCGCTGCGCAAGTCCTTGCTGCTGCCGCTCGACGATCTGCTCTCGGTGGTGCGCGAGTTCCTCAATCCGAATGTCTTGCGTTCCGGCCTCGACCGCTGCCTGCGGCGGCATAGCGCCGGCAACTTGCGCGATCTGAAACCGGCCGCGCCCAGGCCCGCCCACAAGCCCTTCAAGGACTATGCGGCGGGCTACCTCCACATCGACGTGAAACATCTGCCGCAGATGGCCGACGAGGACCGGCGGCGCTACCTGTTCGTGGCCATCGACCGCGCCACCCGTTGGGTGTTCGTGCGCGTCTACCCGGCGAAGACGGCTGCGAACGCGCGGCGCTTGTCTCACGCGACCTGGAACGCGCCGCGCCGATGCGGATCAACCGGGTGCTGACCGACAACGTCCTATGTCAGGAGCAAATCGCCGCTTGAGGCGTCAGATCGCGGGGCATCCGAGCGACCGGATACCCTTAAGATGTTCGCCCGAGCGGGCTCCGCCGTCAAGAAGTGGTCTCTCCCATAGCAAACACAGGGTCGGCCCGGTCGCCGCCCTCACCGTCCTCAAGACGAGATCCGAATTCCCAAGCGGAAGGCCCGAACATTATCTACGAGGTCAGCACGCTGCCTCCACGGCTCGCCAGAGAGAGGTCCTTCCGCTCGGGCTCGCCCCCTCGAAGAAGGGACGATAGGGTTCGCCGGATTTGATCACGGCGTGAATGGTGCGGGCCATCTTCGCGGCGATGGCGGTGTAGGCCTTGCGACGGAGGTCCGGATTATGGCGGTCTTGCGCAATGTAGCGCTCGAACTTGTCGCGGAAGCTGTTGGCCCGCTGGAGCACGGCGGTCTGTCCAGCCATCCAGAGCGTCCGCCGCAATCTGGCATTGCCATACTTCGAGATCCTGCTTCTGCCGCGGAACAGACCGGATTGCACCGTGGCCAGATCCATGCCGCAGAACTTCAGGAATTGCCGGTGATGATTGAAGCGGCGCAGGTCTCCCGCCTCGGCCAGGATGGTTAGCGCATTGATCGGGCCGATGCCAGGCACTGACGTGAGAAGCTGGTAGTGGGGGTGATCACTGAGCAGTTCAACTGCCCGACTCTCGATCTCGTTGCGCTGGCGGATCAAGCTGCGGCCTTCGGCCAGCACCATGCGGAACATCCGCAGCGCATCGGAATCGGCTGCGACCGGCAACCCCACCGAACTGCGCGCCGTCTCGTAAATGTCTGAGATCAGAGCGGCTTTCGAAACCTTCTTCCCCACGACTGCCCATGCGGCCGCAACGAAATCATCCTTGTCCATTGCGGTGATCAGGTGTGGCGACGGGAACATCTCGAGAAAGGCAAGAAACCAGTCGCTTCGGGAACTGCGCTGGAAGCGGCCAGCTTCAGGAAAATAGAGAGGGAGATAGTGCCCCAAGATCCGATGCCACAGCTCGGTTTTGGCCTTTGATACGATCTCGTGCGTCTTGGACAGCTCCTGGATGTCGTTGATCCCCGCGTGGAGCGGATCCAGAAAGACCTGCGTGGCGCCGATCTGGAGCATGTGCAGGATAACCTGGGCGTCCTTCGGATCGTTCTTGTCCCAACTGTTGTGCAGCGCCTCGCGGGTTCTGGCCAACGCGACCGATGAAACGAGCTTCACGTCGAAGCCGGCCATGCCGAGGCGATACATCAGCGCGCGATGGTAGTTGCCCGTTGCCTCGAACCCAATCCTGACCGGGAGATGATAATCACCCAGCAGGGCGATGAGACGATAAAAGTCCTCGAGCGTATTGGTGATCGTCAGCCGCCGCCGGCGCGTCTTGCCGGGAACGGCGATCAGCACCTCGTGGCGATGCTTGGAAACGTCGATGCCTACCAGAACACGGGCATCCGCATTATGCTCAGCCTTGGCCATAGCCGGTCTCCTCTGTGGTGTGGGCTCGCAAAACCACCATAGAGACCTGAGCCCCGGTTATGGCCGCGCGCTGCGCCGTGTGAGGGCTTCGCGCGCGGCCATAACCTTCATGCGGCGCCGGGTTCCTGACGTGCTATGGCAAGGAGTTCACCGACCGGCTCTTCGGGCTGCGCCGCCGCTCCCCTACCGGCAATCATGAGTTCGACCGCCTCTGCGACGATCTCGGCATCGAGCACCCCCTGGCGCCGATGCACCCGCAAACCAACGGCATGGTGGAGCGGTTCAACGGCCGGATCGAGGATGTCCTGCAGAGCCACCGCTTCCACAGCGGCGAAGACCTGGAGCAGACCATCCTGCGGCTCATGTCCGCCTCTGCAACGGCCAGTTGCCCCAGCCTGTCCTCAAGGGTCGAACGCCCATCGACGCGCTCAAGGCTTGGCATCGCGAAAAACCGGAACTGTTCAGAAAGCAGCCGTATAATCACATGGGATATGACAGCTCAACATCGTCCTCGATGGTGTGCACAAGCTGGACGCGAGCGACTTTCTGCTCTGATCCGCACCCCGCAGGCAGCACCTTGAGGTGACCAGTTCAGCCGCGAGGCAATCGAGTAACCAGCAGCACGTCACCGTCGCTCAACCCCGTCCTGCAGATGGCGTAGCGCAGACCGGTGGGGGCAGGCACTAACCGGTTTCAACACCACCAGCGTACGCAGCATGCCACGAGCGGCTCATCAAGGCCGTCGCCTTCGCGCGAACCTCTCAGATCGGCCGAGCCACATGCATGAAATCCGGTCACGTCCGTCAATGTGGTGTAATTCCCGCGATGGCCTGAGGTCATGATCAGGCGGCCTTGGTCGTGAGACCGAGGACCTCGTGCTCTCCCACGTAGGTGACGCCCAAGGCGATGTAGACCGCATTCGTCATTGGGCTCGAACCGATGGCGCCTTGATGGCTCATTCCTGACCATCCGGCTGTCGGCATCGCGGATCTTCACCCGCGGGGCGTCGATAATGGAGGAGGATCAGAAAACGGGGGCGGAGCCCCGTTTTCCCGACGACGGATCGGATACATTCGGTCCAGCGCCCGGTGCTGCCAGTCCCGGACTTCCTCCAGCACGGCATCGGTGACGCGGCTGATCAGGTCGGGCGACCTCCGAAGTCCGTAAAGCTCCTCGAGACTCGTCTGGATGTCGCGAACCGAAAGCCCGGCGGCGTAAAGGCCGATGATCTTGTCATCCACCCTGTCGATCCGGGTCTGGCCTTTTTTCACCAGCTCCGGCTCGAAGCTACCGTTCCGGTCGCGTGGCACCGCCAGCGGCACCTCGCCGTCCGAGCCCTTCACCCGCTTTGTCGCGGTGCCATTGCGGCGGTTGGCCTGTTTGGGTGGCGGTTCCGCTCCAGCCTCATAGCCCAGATGCGCGGTCAGTTCGGCCCCGAGCATCCGCTCCATCAGCCGAACCTTCGGTTACTTCATCAGCCCGGCATCGCCGAGCAGATCCTCGGGCCGCTTGCAGCCCTTCAGCAACTCGTCATCGTCCTTGCTCCTCTCAGGAAGCATGGACCGAGTCAGTCATGCACAGAAGATCGGACACTCTCCATGGCGGGTACCCGTGGCCATGTGTCCACGTCTGACTTGCTGTCAAAGGTTATGGATATCGAGGAATCGATCTATCTCGTCCATGCAAACGTCCCATGCAGGCTCGTGACCGAGAATGATGTGGCTGCGGCTCTCAAGTGGCACGAAACGCGCACCCGGAATGCCGATGGCGAGCTCGCGCCCTTGCGCCAGGGTGATCCGCTCATCGTGGCGCGCGTGCAGCACCAGCGTCGGCGCACGCACCTGCCCCAGCAGATGGCGCACATCGATATCACCGAACGCCTCCTGAAAGCGCACTGCATTTTCAGGTGAGGTGGTCTGACGCTGAAAGTCGTCGAACCAGGCCAGTTCCTCGGGCGTGCCATCGGGCATGAAGGTCTGACTGAAGATATGACGATAAGCTGAGTTGTCCCTGCCCCAACCCAGCCGGGTCAGTGTCATCACCGCCTCGCGCCGCTCGCGCTCTTCGGGGGTGGCGCCGATCCGCCAGCCGGCGGCATAGCCCCCGATCAGCACCAGCGCCGACACCCGTTCGGGATGGCGCACGGCATAAGCGATCGACACCGCACAGCCTTGCGACATGCCGAGGAGCGGAAAGCGCGCGAGGCCGAGTGCGTCGATAATCGCCTCGAGATCGCGCACAAAGCATTCGAAGCTGATCTCAGGCACATCCCAGTCTGACAGGCCGTTGCCACGCTCGTCATAGCGGATAAAGGTGTGCCGCGCAGCAAACGCCTTGAAGGTCCGAGCCCAGATCAGACTCGACCAGTCGAGTTCAAGATGGTTGAGCCAGTTCGCCGCCTTGACGAGCGGCGGCCCCTCTCCGACGGTGGCATAGGCGATGCGTACGCGATCTGCGGATTCGCAGAATCCGATTGTCTGATGCTGCAGCAGGCGGCGAACGCTGTCTGCCGGGGGGGCGTCTTCCGGAGCCCTCTGCGCGAGCAGGTCGGGGATCGATCCGAGGCCTGCTTCCATGGCCATCCGCTGGTAGTCCTGCACCACCGCCTCGGCTTCGGCACTGCGCCCGATCTTCTTCAGCGTGCGCACCAGGATGCCCGCGGCCTCAGGCGAGAGAGGATCGGAGGCGTGCCAGTCACGCACCCATTTCAGCGCCGCCCCGTCGCTGGTCTCGCGATGCCGGGTAAGACGTTCGAGCACCGCCAGCCGCAGATGCAGCACCTCTTCACGCTCGGCCGTCAGCCAAGCCTGATAGGCGTCGAACTGTGGCAGATCAAGCCCGTCGAGGAGCGGCAGTGACAGCGCAGCCGCCATCGCGTGCAGCCGATCAAGGGGCGGATCGGCCGCATCTGGGCGAAGCGTCTGACGCAGATCCAGCAGATCGACCTCGGCCGCCCTGACGCTCAGCGACACGCGCTCGCGGTCTGCCTCAAGCCGCGTCTGCCCAGGCCCGTTGACGAGCGGGCGGATTTTGCTCAGCGCCCATCGCAGGGCGCCGCGCGGATCGTCCGGCAGGTCCCAGAACATATCGCACAGCCGCTCGCGTCGATGCGGCCGCCCTGTCAGCGCAAGGTAGACCAGAAGCGCGCGAGTCTTCTTCGAAGGGGGCAGCACGATCGGCTCCCCGCCGTGCAGCACCCGCAACTCGCCTAGAACGTGCATGCGCAGGACCATAGGCATCGCACGATCGCCCCATCAAAAAACACGTTTGAAGGCGCCGAATACAACGCAGTCTACCACGTTCGGATCAACGCGTCTCCTCCATAGCTGTATTCGCAGGGCTGGTAGTCACGCGGATTCAACCCGCGACCCCATCAACATCGAAGGAAAGTCTGATGCCGCTGATCGATGTCCATGTAATCGAAAACGTCTTCACCGCGGAGCAGAAGCGGAAGATTATCCACGACTTGACGGATGCCATGGTCGCCATCGAAGGCGAAAGCATGCGCGGTGTCACCTGGTGCAGGATCCGGGAAGTGCGCAGCGGCGACTGGGCCATCGGGGGAAATCCCCTGACCACCGCGGATGTTCAGGCGTTGGCGCGCGGAAAGGCCGCATGAGCGGTGCATGACGCCTGGTGAAGCCAAAGTGCAACCATACCGCTCAATCAAGAAGGAAAAAACATGTCAGACATTTGTCAGCCTTTGCTTGCCGCAACCCTCATGGCACTCGCACTCACCGGTTCGGCCGGTTTGCTGTCGGCCAATGAGGCTGCTAAGTTCAGCCGGCAGTGACGCATGTCCTGCATGGCATCGCCGCAGCGATTTTAGCACCCGACCTCTGCGCTTTGGGTCTCTGCGAGGAATGGGCGCTGACGGCCCATGCAGGACGGCGATGACAACTCCATCATGGCAGTCCTGCGGTCCCGATCCGTGAAACCGGCGCCATGCGAACGAACGACCGGCTTTACCCACTTGTGACAACAAGGAACGAATCATGACCACGAAGCATTACGGAAGTTGCCTTTGTGGCGCCGTCGAAATCGAGGTGACCGGAACCCCGGTCGGTATGGGTTACTGCCATTGCGCCAGCTGCCGTCACTGGTCTGCGGGTCCGGTAAACGCCTTCACTCTCTGGCATCCAGAACAGGTGCATATACCAAAAGGCGAGGAGCATCTTGCGGGATACAGCAAGACGCCTGCCAGTGACCGGATGTGGTGTACCGTCTGTGGCGGTCACCTCATGACTGTCCACCCCGGCCTCAAGCTGATCGATGTGTTCGCAGCCATCCTGCCGTCGATCGATTTTCAGCCAACCCCGCACGTGAACTATACAGAAACCGTCCTGCACCTGCATGACGACTTGCCCAAGATGAATGACTTTCCGGCCGAACTGGGTGGGTCTGGATTGCTCGTTCCAGAATAACTTCTACCCCGCTCCACCATGGCCGTTCGCTTCGAATGGCAATAGAAAGACCCGGGCAAGGCATCGGAGATGGTGGCCGAGAACGAGCGTCACAGCGCCACCCACGATCAAGGAAACGCCCCAAGGCGATCCCGCCCTCGACTGGTGGCAGGGCCTTACGGATGCCGAGCGGCAGGACTGGGGCGATCGGACAGGCGGAACCTTCGAGGCGGGCGGGAAGACCTGTTCGCGCATGGACCCGTGCCGCCTGCGCCCTGCGCAGCACGGATTCCCCTGCCGGTCCCTCTCGGTCCCGGAAAGGTTCCAAGCCAAAAGCGACCTGACCCGGTCACACGGGCGAGGGCAGGGACGCGGCGTCCCAGATGCGGCCTTGCCATTCCGGCACGCCGCTAAGGCCGTCGAAGGCCGCATCCTTGGAGATCAGGGGGCAGCCAAGCGCAACTGCAGTCGCCGCGATCATCCGGTCGAACGGATCCCGGTGGCTCCACTGCATTGCCCCTGCCAGAAACGCGATCTCGGCCGTATAGGGCGCGATCTCGGTGCCCTGCGCGCGCCAGAGCGGCAGAAGCTGGTCGATGACGGGATCAAGCTCTGGCCATTTCCCAAGGCGATGCTTCTGCGTGATCTCGTAGAAGCTGATCGGGGCGACATAGGCTGCCTCCGCCGCCTCGATCACGCCCCGCGCGGTGGCGCTCAGCTCCGAGGACAGAAACAGGCTCCAGATGAACGTGTGGGTGTCGAGCAGGACCGCCCTCACTCCCAGTCCCTCAGCTCATCCTCGGACAGGGGGGCGAGGAAATCCGGCACCCTGCTGACCAGTCCATCGCCGATCCCGATGCGGACAGTGGGGCGATGGACCGAGACCAGCCGCACGGCCGGCTGGCCGCCGCGGGCGATGATGACTTCCTCGCCCTTCTCGGCCGCGGCGATCAGTTCCGACAGCTTGGCCTTGGCTTCCGCGATGTTCATCTGCATGACCGCACCCCTTTTGCTCAAAACAAGATAGTCTTGAACCAAGAGTTGGTCCATCTGCTTGTGCTTGCCAAGATCTGACGGCAGCAGGTAAACCCCTTGTGGGTGTTGAACCTGAACGAGAGTGAACCTTTTGGCATATGTGTTGATTTCCACCCGGAACTGACCCGGGTAGGGGCGTAATTTCCACTGAGAACTGACCCATGTGAACCTTCCCCAAAGCGGAGCGCGGCGGGGGTAATGGAGTGATCCACATGGGACTTTTGAACATCATCCGACGCATGGCGTTGCGGGAGAAGCTGCCGATCCGGGAGATCGCACGGCGGACCGGCCTGTCGCGCAACACCATCAGGAAGTATCTGAGCGCTGGGACCATCGAGCCGAGGTTCGCGACGCCTGATCGGCCGAGCAAGCTCGATCCGTTTTCCGAGAAGCTGGCGGCGTGGCTGAAGACGGAAGCCGGCAAGTCACGCAAGCAGCGCCGGACGCTGAAGCAACTCCATGCCGACCTCGTGGCGCTCGGCTTCACCGGCTCCTACGGCCGGGTCGCGGCCTTCGCCCGGCAATGGCGGATGGACCGGCAGCGCGAGCAGCAGACGACGGGCCGCGGCACCTTCGTCCCCTTGGTCTTTCGTCCGGGCGAGGCGTTCCAGTTCGATTGGAGCGAGGACTACGCGGTTCTGGGCGGGGAGCGCACGAAGCTTCAGGTCGCCCACATCAAGCTGGCACACAGCCGGGCCTTCCTGGTTCGGGCCTATCTGCTGCAAACCCACGAGATGCTGTTCGATGCCCATTGGCACGGGTTCCGCGTCTTTGGCGGCGTGCCGGGTCGCGGCATCTACGATAACATGAAGACAGCGGTTGACCGCGTTGGCCGCGGCAAGGAACGGCAGGTCAACATCCGCTTCCTCGCCATGACCAACCACTATGTCTTCGAGCCGGAGTTCTGCAATCCTGCCGCGGGATGGGAGAAGGGACAGGTCGAGAAGAACGTTCAGGATGCCCGGCCTCGTTTGTGGCAGCCGATGCCGAACTTTCCTGACCTGGCGGCGCTGAACGCCTGGCTGGAACGGCGCTGCCTGGAGTTGTGGCGCGAGATCCCGCACGGGGTTCTGCCCGGAACCGTCGCCGACGCCTGGGCCGAAGAACAGGCCGCGCTGATGCCGCTGCCGCCTGCCTTCGACGGCTTCGTCGAGCGGAGCAAGCGTGTCTCACCCACCTGCCTGATCAGCTTCGAGCGCAACCGCTACAGCGTGCCGGCGTCCTTTGCCAACCGTCCTGTCAGCCTCAGGGTCTACCCGGATCGGCTGGTGGTTGCCGCCGAGGGACAGATCCTGTGCGAACATGGGCGGGTGATCCAGCGGTCCCATCACCTGCCGCCTCGCACGATCTATGACTGGCGGCATTATCTGGCCGTCATCCAGCGCAAGCCGGGTGCCCTCAGGAACGGTGCGCCCTTCGCGGAACTGCCCGCGGCCTTCCGACAGTTGCAGGACCAGATGCTGCGACGACCCGGTGGCGATCGCGAGATGGTCGATATCCTGGCGCTGGTCCTGCAGCATGATGAACAGGCTGTGCTGGTTGCTGTGGAAATGGCCCTGGCCGAAGGCGTCGCGACCAAGACCCATGTGTTGAATCTCCTGCACAGGCTGATCGATGGCAAGACGACCGGCGGCCCGAACATCGACACACCGGAGGCGCTGATCCTGCGCCATGAGCCGAAGGCCAATGTCGAACGCTATGACGACCTGCGGGCGCAGATCGGAGACCGCCATGCGTCATGATCCCGCCAGCGGCGCCATCGTCATCATGCTCCGCAGCCTGAAGATGCACGGCATGGCCCAGGCCGTCACCGACCTGATCGAACAGGGGGCGCCGGCATTCGAGACAGCCGTGCCGATCCTGTCCCAGCTGCTGAAGGCCGAACTGGCGGAACGCGAAGTGCGCTCCATTGCCTATCACATGAAGGCCGCGCGCTTCCCGGCCTACAAGGATCTCTCGGGCTTCGACTTCGCTGCCAGCGAGATCAACGAGGTCACGGTGCGCCAGCTCCACCGCTGCGAGTTCATCGACGGCGCGCAGAATGTCGTGCTGATCGGCGGGCCGGGCACCGGCAAGACCCATGTCGCAACCGCCCTGGGCATCCAGGCCATCGAACACCACCGCCGGAAGGTCCGCTTCTTCTCCACCATCGAACTCGTCAATGCCCTCGAGCAGGAGAAAACCAAGGGCAAGGCGGGCCAGATCGCGGAGGGATTGACCCGGCTCGATCTCGTGATCCTGGACGAACTGGGCTACTTGCCGTTCAGCGCTTCAGGCGGTGCGCTGCTCTTCCACCTTCTGAGCAAGCTCTATGAGCGCACCAGCGTTGTCATCACCACCAACCTGAGCTTCAGCGAATGGGCCACCGTCTTCGGCGATGCCAAAATGACCACCGCGCTGCTCGATCGTAAGCGCGAGGCCGACGCCCTCCTGCCATTGCTGATCTGAACCGGCCATTCTCCGCGTATGCGGGTGGTGGAGGAGACCGATTTGGCAAGAGACGGCAAATTGGGCGTCTGTTTGGACGGCTCATCCGGTGGCTTGGTTTCCCGACTGGATGTGATCGAGGGGCCAAGCGGACGGCGGCAGCGCACCGAGGCGGAGCGGGCGCGGATTGCGGCTGAAAGCCTGATCTCGGGTATGCGGGTGGCGGAACTCGCCCGCAGGCACGGCACCACGCGTTGGCAGATCTACAATTGGCGCAAGAAGCTGCGGACGGGACAGTTGGTGGTGCCCGAGAGCATGGCGGGCCTGCCGATGTTTGCGGAACTGGTGGTCGAGGGCGGCGCGGCGGTTGTGCCGCAGGCCGAGGCCGCGTCCGAGTTGGAGATCGTCGTCGGCGATGTCGTGATCCGCGCCGGTGCTGACGCCAATGAGGGCCAGCTGACGCGGGCGATCCGCGCGGCTCGGGCGGCAATGTCATGATGCTCGGCCAGGGCGGACCCGTGAAGGTCTTCGTGGCGATGCGGCCGGTGGACTTCCGCAAGGGGATCGATGGCCTGGCGCTGGCGGTGCAGGAGATGTTCGGGCTCGACCCGTTCTGCGGGGCGATCTTTGTGTTCCGATCGAAACGCGCCGACCGGATCAAGCTGCTGGCCTGGGATCAGACCGGGATGGTGCTGGTTCACAAGCGGCTGGAGGGCGGGAAATTCGTCTGGCCGCAGGTGCGGGACGGGGTGATGCGGATGTCCTCCGCGCAACTCGCCGCCTTGTTCGAGGGGCTGGACTGGCGACTGGTCCGGCCGGAGCGGGCGCGTCGTCCGCTGGCAGCAGGGTGAGCGTGATGGTGCGGGAAAGCCCTGTTTTTACTGGTCATATACCGCGCTCCATGATTCACTTCACCCCATGGATGCTGCCGCTCTCGCCCGCGAAAACGCCCTGCTGAAGGCTCGCCTTGCCGAGGTTGAGGCGGTGCTCACCGAGGTGCAGGAGGCCAATCGCCGGCTGGAAGACATCGTGCGCACGGCGCAACGCGAGAAGTTCGGCAAAAGCTCCGAGAAGCTGTCGCCCGACCAGTTCAACCTGCCGCTGGAAGATGCCGAACTGGCCCAGGGCGTGCTCGAGGCGGCACAGGAAAAGGCGGAGGCCGCCCTGAGGGCTGCCAAGGGCACGCATGCGCCCCGCAAGCCCCGGCGCAACCGGGGGCATCTGCCGCCGCATCTGCCGCGGGTCGAGCGGGTGGTCGAGCCTGCCAGCATCCTGTGCCCCTGCGGCTGCGGCGAGATGGCCCGGATCGGCGAGGACGTGTCCGAGCGACTGGACGTCATCCCGGCCCGGTTCCGGGTGCTGGTGACGCGGCGCCCGAAATACGCCTGCCGGCGCTGCTCGCAGGGCATGGCGCAAGCCCATGCCCCCGAGCATGTCGTGCCCGGCGGGTTGCCCACGGAGCAGCTCATCGCCTGGATCATGGTCTCGAAGTTCGGCGACCATCTGCCGTTCTATCGCCAAGCCGGGATCTTCAAGCGGCAGGGCATCGATCTTGACCGCGGGACGCTCGGCAACTGGGTTGGCCGTGCCTGCTTCCACCTGCTGCCGATCATCCGGCACATGCAGGCCCATCTGCGCCGGGCCGATCGCATCTTCGTCGACGAGACCCGCGCGCCGGTGCTGGATCCGGGGCGCAAAACCACGAAGAGCGGCTATTTCTGGGCCGTGGTGTCCGATGATCGCGGCCATGGCGGTGTCGGTCCGCCCATCGTGCTGTTCCATTACGCCCCCGGTCGGGGCAAGGAGCATCCGCTGAACTTCCTCGCCGGGTATCGGGGCCGGTTCCTGCAATGCGATGCCTACCAGGCCTACAACGCGATGACCGAGATCGCGCGCGACAATGGTCCCTGGCGGCTGGTCTACTGCTGGACCCATGTCCGCCGCCGCTTCGTGAAACGCTTCGAGAGCGACCGCTCGCCCATCGCCGAGGAGATGTTGCGCCAGATCGCGCTGCTCTATCAGGTCGAGAAGACCGTGCGCGGCAAGGATGCGGCTGCGCGTCTCGCTGCAAGGCGCGAACATGCGGCCCCCATCATCGCCGCGCTCAAACCTTGGCTGGAGATGCAGCTGCCGCGCATCCCGCAGAAATCCCAAATGGCCGAGGACATCCGCTACGCCCTCGCGCACTGGCCCGGCCTGATCCGCTTCCTCGACGACGGCACACTCGAACTCGACACCAACCCGGTCGAGAACCAGATCCGCCCGATCGCACTTACGAGAAAAAACGCGCTATTTGCCGGCAATGAGGTCGGTGCAGAGAACTGGGCCATGCTCGCCTCGCTGGTCGCAACCTGCAAGATGTCCGGCGTGAACCCGGTCGACTACATCGCCGACACCCTTCGCGCCATCCTCGACGGTCACCCAAAAAGCGCCATCGAGGACCTCATGCCTTGGCGCATCAACCAGCCGTCAAGCATCGCCGCATAGGGCAACGATCTCGCGCTTACGCTCGATCGCCTCACCCACCGCTGCCACATCCTGGAGACCGGAAACGACAGCTTCCGCTTCAAGGCAAGCTCAGCCGCAGCAGCCAGGAAAACCAAGGAGGCCGGCCATGCCTTGACCCAAGCCTAACCCACGAAACATAACCTGAGGGTGGGTCAGTTCTCGATGGAAAACCCGGGTCAGTTCCGAGTGGAAATCAACATACCGGGCTCCGGCCGCGGCGGCGTAAGCCGTCCGACGCCGCGAGGACGTCGGAGCGGAAGAGGGCAAGGAGCGGTATGGCGCAACGGTCGTGAGACGGGATCGGGAGAACCAGTGTGCAACAGAGTGCCTCCGAGCACGCGGCTTTGATCTGGACCCGACCCGCGAACACCATACGGGCCCGCGGCATGCAACGGCCGCACCAGAGGCCGGACAGATGTCAGCACCCGACACCGCGCCAACACCAACTCATAAAATCCCTCTTGCGCCCGGGGCGGTTACAGATGTTGCACAAATGGTCTGATGGCCGTTGTTCCCCCTTTCCCCGGACAGACTCATTCCACAGCTTCAGTGACGGGTATGCCGAGCGCGGTGTAGCCGTTCAGGACGGCAATCCGGACCTGAAGTTCGGCGACCTGACGATCGAAGTCCCGCGCCATGAGGCGTTGCCCCAGAAGTTTCACGCAATGCATCTTCGTCTCGACGCGGCTCCGGCGGTGGTATCCACTCCATCTTCGCCAAAGCGTGCGGCCCAGGTATTTCGCAGATCGCAGAGCCTCGTTGCGCGCCGCGGCCCCGGCCGTGACAGCCTTCCATGGCTTTGCGTTCCTGCGGGGCGGGATCACGGCGTGAGCGCCGCGGTCGGCGATCGCATCGTGGCACTTGCGGGTGTCGTAGGCACCGTCAGCCGTAACGCTGCCGATCTCCTCGTCCGCCGGGATCTGGTTGAGCAGATCTGGCAGGACCGGGGCGTCACCGATGTGGCTCCCGGTGATCTCGATGGCCCGGACTTCTAGCGTTTCCTCGTCGATCCCAATGTGAATCTTGCGCCAGATACGCCGCTTCGGGCCGCCATGCTTGCGGGCGTGCCACTCGCCTTCGCCTTCGACCTTGATCCCGGTGCTGTCGACCAGCAGGTGCAGAGGTCCCTTGGAGCCCCGATACGGGATGTTGACGGCCAGGGTCTTCTGGCGCCGCGACAGCGTGCTGAAGTCAGGCACCGTCCAGTCGAGGCCGATCAGGCGAAGCAGGCTCTCGACGAACCCTGCCGTCTGCCGCAATGCCATGCCGAACAGCACCTTCATGGAAAGGCAAGTCTGGATGGCGGCATCGCTGTAGGTCTGCTGTCGGCCACGTCGACCTGTCGCAGCCGCCTCCCAGCTCATCTCGGGGTCGAACCAGATCGTCAGCGAGCCACGGCGCTTGAGCGCTTCATTGTAGGCCGGCCAGTTCCTGGTCTTGTAGGTCAGGCGTGTGGGTTTGCTCATGTCGACCAGCTACCATGCTGACTCACGACATGAGTCACTGAAGGGATTTGTGCAACATGTGTAACCGCCCCAAGCGCAAGAGGGATTTTGAAGCTGATCTTGGCGCGTTGTCGGGTGCTGACATGTGTCCGGCCTCATGATGCGGCGCGATCCATGCCGCAGGGCCCGTATGGTGTTCGAAGGTCGGGTCCAGATCAAAGCCGCGTGCTCATAGGCACTCTGTTGCACACTGGTTTTCCCGATCCCGTCTCACAACTGTTGCGCCAAACTGCTCCTTGCCCTCTTCCGCTCCGACGTCCTCGCGATCTGCGGCGGCTTACGCCGCTGCGACCGGAGATTGGTAGATGCCACCCCGAGCCATCAAGGCCCAGACGATCCGCGCCATCTTGTTCGCCAAAGCCACCCGCACCAGCATCGGTGGCTTGCGCAACAGCAGGCTGCCCAGCCATGTTCCGGGCTGCGCTTCCTTGTGAACGTTACGTTTGATCACCACGCTGTTGGCGCCAATGATCAGCAGGCGTCGCAGGGATCGTTCGCCCATTCTGGTCGTTGCTCCGAGACGTTGCTTGCCGCCGGTCGAATGCTGCCGAGGCACAAGACCAAGCCAGGCGGCAAAGTCGCGTGCCTTGCGGAACGTCTCGGGTGGCGGCGCCAGAACAGCGATGGCCGTGGCAATCAGCGGCCCGATGCCCGGCACCGTCATCAGTCGCCGGGCGACGTCATTCTCCTTGGCGCGCCGGGCGATCTCGGCATCGAGCTTCCTGATCTCTGCCTCCAGATGCGTGAGTGCCGCGATCAAAGCCTTCAGCGTGGGGACGGCATCAGCAGGGAGAGCGCCATCCGGATCCTCCACGATCGCGATCAGCCGCGCAGCGTTGGCCGCTCCCTGTGGCACGATCTGACCGAACTCGGTCAGATGGCCGCGCAATGCGTTGATCGCCTGCGTGCGCTGCCGGATCAGCAACTCCCGGACCCGGAAGACCATTGCCGCGCCCTGCGTCTCTTCGCTCTTGACCGGAACAAAGCGCATGGTGGGTCGCATAGCCGCCTCGCAGATGGCCTCGGCGTCCGCCATGTCATTCTTCTGGCGCTTCACAAACGGCTTCACATAGGCCGGCGGGATCAGCCGCACCTCATGCCCCAGCTTGCCAATTTCCCGGCCCCAGAAGTGAGCGCCGCCACAGGCTTCCATCGCCACGACGCAAGAGGGCAGCTGGCTGAAAAACTCCAGCACCTGCCCTCGCCGTATCTTCTTGCGCAGAACGGCTCGTCCTGCGCCGTCAGTTCCATGCACCTGGAATACATTCTTCGCCAGATCGAGCCCGACCGTGATAATCTCCGACATGACCGCTCCCCTTTGTGGATCGTTGCAGACCCACCTTGGCACATCAGATGCCGTCGGGGGGCGGTCACATCATCAGAGCCGTCCAACACCACCACGAGTTTTGCCAACGTCCAACTCATGGGCATGGTCACCGCGTTCGGACCGCGGGGGCGCTCGGACTTCCTGTTGACCGGAGGGATCTTTGATGACGTCGGGTTGCTGGCCACAGATGGGCTGACCTATGTCTGGGGCGCTGGTCAGGGGGTTGACGAGCAGCAGGTCACGGGCGTCGTCGGCGGGGCGACGGGCGCTGGTTCTGGCGAGGGGTGGGTTCTCGGCAGCGCGCGGACTGGGACGAACCATGGCCAGGCTGCCCTGTATCGCATCCGGGTCATGGCGGGCGCGCGATATGACACTGACCTGCGTCAGACCATCGGCGTCACCTTCGAGAAGCGCAAAACCTTCATGCCTTCGGAGATCGAGGCGGGCGCGACCGCCTTTTTCAACGCGGCCGGGGATCTGTCCTATGATCCGACCGACGACAGTCTCATCTTCCAGCTGCGGATCTCCAACGGAGGAACGCCCGGTAACATCTACACCGTGAAGTGGCGCGACGGCTTCGGCATCGTCTGGAAGACGGTTGTCCCAATCACCTCCGTCTATCCCAAGAGATCCTACGCGCCGCGGCTCCAGGGTGGCCGTTGGGCGCTGCTGGCCGGGAACCGTGTCATCCAGCTCGACACCAGCAGCGGCGCGCTTGTTTCCAACGAGCAATGGCCGGGCCAGATCAATCTGAGAGGGTTCCAGATCTACGACTCCGTCTCGGACTCGATCCTGCTTTCGACGATCTCATCCGGAATTGTGCGGATCCATCTCAACCGCGGCGGCGGAGGTGGTGCGGCGGTCGGGAGCATCGTCTCCGATCTCTGCGACCGTGCCGGGCTCGGGCTCGGGGACGTCGAGACCTCCGAGCTGTCGGATGTGGTGCCGGGCTATGTGATCGCCCGCCCCTCGACCGTGCGCGCCGCGATCGAGCCGCTGGCGCAAGCGTTCTTCTTCGACGGCGTCGAAAGCGACGACCTGCTGAAGTTCCGCAAGCGGGGCCGCGCCCCGGTGGCAACCCTTGACGCCGATCTGCTGCTGCCGCTCGATGAGGCAACAGGCGAGACCTGGCGGGAGCAGCGGACCCAGGAGGTGGAGCTGCCCGAGCGGGTCAACGTGATCCACATGGACCCGGACTCCGATTACCAGCAGGGCACCCAGCAGCAGAAGCGGGCCGCGCTGCCGTTCCCGACCATGTCGTCGCGCCATCAGATCTCGGTCGAGCTGCCGATGGCGATCACGGCCAGCACGGCCAAGAACATCGCGGCCAAGGCGCTCTACTCGGCCTGGATCGAGCGCAGCCAGCATGAGGCGCATCTGCCGTCCGACTATCTCCTGCTCGAACCGACCGACGTGGTCGACGTCACCCTGCCCGGCGGGGCCATGCTCAGGACCCGCATCGAGCGGATGGACGTCGGCGCGGATTACAGCGTTGCCCTGCGCGCGGTGTCCCAGGAGGCGGCGAGCTACACGGCGGAGCTGGTGGCGGACGGGGGAAGCGGGCAGCCGTCGCAGGTGCTGCCGGGCGAGCCGTTCACCCGGCTGATCCTGCCGGATCTGCCGCTGCTGCGGGATGTCGATGATACCGCCGGCGTCGGCAGCCGTGTCTACCTGATGGCCGGCGGCTACGGGCCGGAACGCTGGCCGGGCGCCTCCGTCTACAGGAGCGCGGACAATGCGGTCTGGGACCTGACAGGCCGGCTCGGCCGCGAGGTCGCCTACGGCGCCACGATCACGCCGCTCGGGGATCCGGCTTCGGTCTTCGCAACCGACGAGGTCAATGAGCTGCGTGTGTTCATGACGACGGGGGCTGATCGGCTCGAGAGCGTCACCCAGGAGGCGATGCTGAACGGGGCCAATGCCGCGCTGCTGCTGAAGGCGAATGGCGAGCCCGAGATCATCCAGTTCCGCGAGGCAACGCCGCTCGCCGCCGGCGGCTTTGTCCTGCGCGGCCTGCTGCGCGGCCGGCGCGGCACGGACGTGTTCGCCTCCGGGCATCAGGCCGGCGAGACCTTCGTGCTGCTCGAGCCGGCCAAGATAGAGGCGCTGACCCTGCCGTTGGGTGACCTGGGCGTCTCGCGTTACTGGCGCGCGGTGGGCGCCGGCCAGCTCTTTGACGACGCGGAGACCATCACGCGGACCAACACCGGCCGCGATCTGATGCCCTATGCGGTGGTGCAGCCCCGGGCGGCGCTGTCGGGCGGCAACATCGTGTTGTCCTGGATCAGGCGCACGCGGCTGGGCGGCGAGCTGCGTGATGGCACAGGGGCGGTGCCGCTCGCCGAGGCCCGCGAGGCTTACGAGGTCGACATCCTCGCCGGGCCCGGCGGTGCGGTGCTCCGCACGCTCACCTCCACCGGCCCGACCGTCACCTATTCGAGCGCGGATATTGCCGCCGATTTCGGCGCGATCCCTACGACCCTCTCGGTCGTCATCTGTCAGATGAGCGCCGTCATCGGCCGGGGCTTCCCGCGCGCCGCCACCCTGGAGATTGCCTGATGACCAGCCCGAACCTTGCCGCGCCGCACGTCGCCGCGGCGCAGAACCAGAAAGAGGTCACGATCAACGACGCGACGGATGCGCTTGATCTGGCGATCACCGCCTCGCTCAACCTGGACTGTTCGGCTGGCGGCTCAGTGGCGGTCACGGCGCTGCAGGCTCGACGGAACGTTCGACTGGCCCTGACCGGCACGCCGCTAGCCGATTTCACGCTGCTTCTGCCAGCCGTTCCGCGCCTGCTGCTGATCAGCAACACCACATTGCGGTCGGCGATCGTGAGGAATGCGAGCGGTCCAGTCGTCATCCTCACGCCGGGCAGCCAGGCCGTGTTCTACAGCTCGGGGAGCGGGGTTTCGTCAGCGGGGCTCGCGACGGCTGCGGCCGAGCAGGAGCAGGTCTACGACTTCGGGATGCTCTCCTTCCCGACGCCGGGGGCATCCGAAACGCTCGGGAAGGTCATCCTTCCGCGTGCGGTGACCCTGCCGGCCGATTTCGCCGGGGCTGTCGGAAATGTCGATGTGAACCCCGCCGCGGGCTTTTCCATCGAGGTGACGCGGAACGGGTTCTCGGTGGGGACCATCACGATCGACACAGCGGGCGCGTATGCCTTTGCGACCGCGGGCAACGCGCCCGTCGTCCTTTCGGCGGGGGACGTGGTGCGCTTCGTGGCGCCACGGGTCCCTGACGCCAGCATCGCGGGCATTTCCGTCACGATCCGGGGGAGCCTCGTCTGATGCCCGTTCTGTTTTCCACCTTGTTCAGCACCGGCGCCGGGGCTGCGCCGCCGGAACCGCCAAAGACGCCGGTCAGGTTCGTGGATGGCGTGGCGCTGTCCAACATGACGGCGAACGGGGTTCAGACCCTGACCCTCGCGACCCACCAGCCCGGTGACATGCTCGTGGCCGTGACGGGGAACCGGGAGCTCAATGCGCCCCCGGCCCTGCTTCATGGCTATGCCGAGGCCGTGTCGGGGGTTTCGCTGGGCACCTCGGCGAGCGGCTGGCGCGGGTTCCGGCTGCAGACGAAGATCGCGCCCTCGGCGCGTGAAACCATCAGCTGGACAGGGGCCTACGGGTTCCTCATCGCTCTGCGGGGCGCGCGGAACGTCGGCCGCGTGGCCAGAACATTGTGGGCGGCCGCGCCTGCGTCCAACTGGGCCGTGCCTCAGCTCCATGATCTCGACACCTCGGGCGTGGGCTTCCTGCTCTCGGGAATGCTCGGCGGGGAAGGCGTCACCTCGGTGACCGCGCCCTGGCAGCTGCTGGCGCCCCCCGGCACGGCAAGGCGCTTTGCGGGCTTTCTGGCAGAGAATGCGCTCGAGCGCGGCCCGCATGCACGGTTTGCCGCATCGGGGACGTGGAACGCCACCTTCTGGTCGGTGGAGTTCCTGCCGTTTCCTCCGGCAGAGATTGTTCTGCCGCCCGGGGCCTGGCGGCTCGACGCCGCGAGGACCCAGGCAGGCTATGCGGCCTGGCGCGGGGGGATGACGGTCGTCAATTCATCCGGAGGGATCGATTATCAGGGCTTTGTGCCGACCGAGAAGTCGTTTTCATCCGGGAGGCGATATTGGGAAGTCGAATGTGCCGGGGAATACGGGCCGAACGCGAATTACAACGGCTACATGGGGGTCGCGAGCGCGGAACAGGTGGCGCAGGGGGGTTCGGGCAACGCGCTTCAGTTTGGCTCCATCGGGTGGAGGGGCAACGGCGATATCTGGTCGAGCGACAGTTCGGCGACCGGCTCGCGCAAGTTGTTCTCCCGTCCGACGTTTGGGAAGGGCGCCGTGCTCATGTTCGCCTTCGATCCGGCGACGCGCGGCCTCTGGATCGGCAAGGATGGGGTTTGGGCGAACCACCCGGACACGGACCCGCCGACCTACGCTTCGAACGCCGGCAGTGTCTGGCATCCGTTTGTTCAGGGGCGTGACCCCAACGAGGGCGCGATGCTGCGGTCCCTCGCGTCTCAGTTCAGCTGTCCGGTCCCGGCAAGCTGCATCCCGCTGGGATGATCCGGGCAACCACCGCAGCCGCGACGGCCATCCGGCTGCGCGCGGCGTGACCGCACACCGACAGGGCAACAGTCAGGCAGGACCCATGATCGACAACACCGACCGCGGCATCACGGTCAACAAGGCGCTGGCCTGGACCATGCTCGTCTCCGTGACCGGGCTGATCTGGTGGGGCGGCGGAACCCTCGCTTCGCTGCAGGGCGCGGCCGAGCGCCTCACCGTCGCCCTGATGGAAACCCGCGAGATGATCGTGGCGGAACGCGCCAGCTCGGCGCAGCTCGAGGCCCGCGTGCGGGCGCTGGAAAACAGTGCCGTCCGCCAAGACGTGCGCTTCGATGCGCTCTCCGCCTCGATCGACGAGCTGAAACAGCAGGGGCGCGAGTCCAACGATCTGCTGCGGGAGCTCGCCCAGCGGCCGTAGCGCCTGCCGAACCCCGCCTCCAGACCACCACTGACCCGCCCGCAAGGCGGGTTTTTTTCATGCCCGAGGATCCGGGCGAAAGGAGTTGCCATGACCACCGATACCCGCGAGCCGATCCGGAACATCCAGAGCGCACTGGACCGGCTGGGCCATTCCCCCGGTGCCGTCGATGGCCTCTGGGGTCGGCGGACGGCGGGCGCGCTGAAATCGCTGCTGGTCGCCGACGGACGGCCGGTCCCAGTCGCGGACGCCTCTCCCTTGCCGTGGATCGCCGAGGCCAGATCGGCGCTGGGCCGCCACGAGGCCCGCGACCGCTCCTGGCTGATGGACTGGTTGAAACGCGACGGGCGCAGCCTTGGCGATCCGGCAAGGAATGCCTGGTGCGGCGACTTCGTCGAGACCTGCATCCGCATCGCCCTGCCCGACGAGCCGCTGCTCGGCGCCCTCGGCAGCAATCCGTACTGGGCACGCAACTGGCTCCTGTTCGGGCAGGAGGTGACGCCCACCCGTGGCGCGGTGCTGGTCTTCTCGCGCGGGTCTGGCGGCCATGTGGGCTTCGCCATCGGTCAGGACGACACGCATTTCCACGTGCTGGGCGGCAACCAGACCGACGCCGTCACGGTCGCCCGCATCGCCAAGTCGCGTCTGCTCGGCGCGCGCTGGCCTGCCACCGTTCCGCCTCGTGCCCAGTCTCTGCCGGCAATGAAGCCGGGCGAACTTCTCATCACCACCAATGAAGCCTGAACAGGAGACCTTCCCATGCTGAAACCTGCCATTCTGGCCCTCATCCGCCAGGTCCTCACCGTCGCCGGCACCGCGCTGGTCGCGAAGGGCTACATCGGGGCATCCGACGTCGAGCCGGTGATCGGCGCCATGCTGACCATCGGGTCGGTGGTGTGGTCCGTCGCCGACAAGCGGATCCGGTAAAGCTCGGAATCGAATGCGCGCGATCCGAAGCGGGCATGCCCGCGTTCGGGTCGTCGCACCTACGGGCGTGGCGTGCCGCGTGCACCAGATCTGGAACGCCGGCACGATCCAATTGCAAAAAATTCCGCCTTCGACTTATCCGGTGACATTACTTGTCAACATGGACCGTTCGGGCGCCATCCGCAGCCGAGGTCTCGATCGCCGCCAAAACGCGGTGCCGCATTACCGCCTGGTCAAACGTCGGAGAGTTGCGCGATCCAGTTGCGATGTCGCCGGCGATACTACGATACATTCGGTAGATATTTCCGACCAAGTTAGGAAGCATGCGGCCCGCGTGATAATGTACCGGTACTTCCAGCTTCTGCAGCACGTCTGCCTCGCCCGTCGCTCCCGACAACGTCAAGTCAACGAGCTGCGCATGACCTGTCGGGGCGCGCAGCTGCAAGGTGCCTGCCGTCCCGTTGATCTCCCACAAGAAGCCGGTGCCAGGGGTGGTGCCCCCACGGTAATGAATCGCGAGCGGCGCGCCATTCTCGAGCGTTGCCTGCACCAGCACCTGGTCTGGCGCGGTCAGCGGAACCATCCGGTCCTCGCCGATGACCACTTGCTCGTGCCGGCGGTTGGCAAGCGTGGCCGAGACAGTTACGACCTCGCCAAGCGCCGATACGATGCCGTCAAGTGTGTGCCCCACCGGTATCGTCAGCATCGTTGCGCCATTGCGTATGTCAGCAGTGTAAGCGTCGGCCGGCGGCACCGCCGATCCCCAGACCCCGCCCGTGCCGACCACCGTCGATGACAGCACCTCTCCGACATAGCCGTCAGCAACCAGATCACGGACATAGGCAATCTCGGGGGCGAAGCGCGCCTGCTTCCCGCAGGCAGCAACAACTCCAGCCTCCCGCGCCATCCCGGCCATGTCGATCGCCTCGTCCAGACCGTTCCCGAGCGGCCATTCGCAATAGACATGCTTCCCCGCAGCCAATGCCGCGCTGACCAGTGCCCGATGGGCGGGGACTTTCACGGTCACGGCCACAAGATCAACGTCCTCACACGCGCAAAGGGCTTCTGCGGATGCGAAATGCCGCGGAACGCCGTAATGCTCGGCAGCTGCGCGGGCACTTTCCTCGGACCGGGTGCTGACCGCGACGATGTCGTAGCTGTCCGGAAGTTCACGCAGGGCGGGAATATGAGCAATCGCACCCCAGCTGCGATCAGGCTGAATGCCGATGATACCGACGCCGATCTTGCCCATGAAATTCTCCTTCTCAGCTTGGGTGCCAGGCCTCTGCCCGACTGGAATCCAGCCCCGACCCTCGCAACCATCGGCGCAGCCTCATACGAACGCAGGTGAGGTACGGCGCTGCGAGGGGGCGATCAGCACAGTCGTACCGCGGCAAGCCTGTCGCCGCAAACATGGCGACTGGCTGGCCCGTGTCTGCCTCGAAAAGAGAGATGGCAGGATGCAGAAGCGCCTGCGCGCGCCGGGCCTGCGGCTCAGCCGGACCGCCGCCGAGACAGGAAGAAGCGCAACATCTCCCGCGATGCGTCCGGGCCGGCGGGATCGGTGTGCGAGCCGGCGGCGCGGCCGCCCGACCAGCCGTGGCCGCCCCCATGCACCGTCCATTCTTCGAGAAGGGTCTGTCCGACCCGGGTGGCATGGACCTTCCGCGTATAGTCGCGACCACCCGGCGAGCGGCCGTAGCTTGTCTTGCAGACGAGCGGTGCCGTACGCGACCGTTCCAGATTTCTCAGGAACCCGGCGGCATTGGAGGGATGCACCACGCGGTCGTTGTCGCCGTGGAAGACGATCGTCGGCAGCTGCGGGGGCAGTTTGCCTGTCGGCTGGGGCCCGTTCTTCCCGAGCATGGCCGCCATCGCCGAACGCAAGGACCGGATGTTGCCCAGAGCCAGGCCGGAATGAACGCCGATCGCTGCGAAAAGATCGGGATAGGCGGCGCCGACGATCGCCGCCGCAGTTCCCCCGGCCGAGATGCCGGCGATGTAGATGCGCGCAGGATTGGCACGGCCGAGGGACATCGCATGCCGGGTCAGGGCCGCGATGACGGCGGGCTCCCCTCTGCCCCGACCCTGATTCTTCGGATCGTGCCAGTTCCAGCACCGCCCGACATTCGCCTTGGGCGACTGCTGCGGATAGAGCACCAGGAAGCCAAGCTCGTCCGCCAGCCTGTTCATGTCGGTGCCGGCCGCGAAGTCGGATGCCGACTGGGAACACCCGTGCAGCATGACGACCAGCGGCATGCGCCGGCGCGCCGAACCCTTCGGTGTATAGAGCCTGTAGTCGAGCGTGCCCTGCGGACAGGTGAACGTGTCGGAGGGAAAGCTGCCCGGCGCCGGACGCGGCGGCACCGCGGACGGACTCGGTTTCGTCTGGGGCGACGCCGATGCGCGGCGCTTGCGCTTGGGCTTCGGGGTGGACGGCACCAGGAGACGTGGAAGCGCAAGGACGGCGGACAAGGGTCGCCTTCTGGCGCGCCGCGCCGCGCTGGCCATCGTCTTGAGAAGATCGGCCATGTGATGCCCTGCGCGCACATGATCAGGATGGGAACGGAACTGCGCCTTCAGTCGCCCATGTCGCGGGCCGGGTCAATTCAAAGCCGCTCACGTTGATGAACCTGACTGGTTCTGGCCGCCGAAAGAGCCAGACGGCGTCGCGTGCATTTTCCTGACAGGCCGGCTTCACGACGCCATCCCAAAGGGATAGGCGCACAAGCAGATGTTTTCGGGGGCGCCATGATCCGTGCATACGAATTGTCCGCAGATCGGCTGAAGCCTGTCGCCGCATTGGCCGAGTCCGCAGTCTGGTGGGATCTCTTCAACCCCAACCGGGAGGAGGAGACGGGGCTGGAGCAGCGATTGGGTCTCGGATTGCCCACCCGCGAAGACATGGAGGAAATCGAGATTTCCTCGCGGCTTTACTCCGAGGATGACGGGCATTTCATGACGGCGCTGATCCCGTCGCACACCGATGCCGACGACGTGGTGATCCAGCCGATCACCTTCATCCTTTGTGGTCACCGGTTGGTGACGATCCGCTATACCGAACCCCGCGCCTTCAACACATTCTCGCAGCGCGCCGAGAAGACCGCGCTCGGCCTCAACAGCGGCGAGACGATCCTGCTTGGCCTGCTCGAAGCCATCGTGGATCGTCTGGCGGACATCCTTGAACGGGCCGGGCGCGAGATCGACACGATCTCGCGCAGCGTGTTCGGCCAGAAGGGGACCGCAGCGCGGAAGGATGCCAACTACAAGACCACGCTGGAGGAGATCGGGCGCAAGGGCGACCTGACCTCGAACATTCGCGACAGTCTGGCGACGCTGGAGCGTGTTCTGGGCTTCCTCGGGCCAAAGCTTACCCAGGCCGACAAGGAGGTCCGCGGGCAACTCAAGGCGCTTGTGGCCGACGTGCGGTCGCTGAACGACCATTCGGGCTTCATGGCGCAGAAGATCACGTTTCTGCTGGATGCCACGCTGGGCCTGATCAACATCGAGCAGAACGCGATCATCAAGATCTTCTCGGTGGCTGCGGTGGTGTTTCTGCCGCCGACCTTGGTCGCTTCGATCTACGGCATGAACTTCGAGTTCATGCCGGAACTGGAATGGATCTTTGGCTATCCATTCGCCCTCGGAACGATGGTCCTTTCTGCAATCCTGCCCTATCTCTACTTCCAGCGGCGCGGCTGGCTTTAGGCATTGCTCAAGGATTTTGAGGCGGTGTCGGCAGCCGGCAAGCTGCAAGCCAGGGGACCGGAGGTTGAAGGAGCAATCCCAGGCGAAGAGTGCCAGCATGTGCGGGTCGTCCGGCACCCAGCCCTACTGCGGATAACTGACCTGGTCAGCTGGAGCCGTTTGCGCCCCCACAACGCAGAATGCGTCAGCTGTCGGGGGCCTCGTCGAACGTTGATGTGGCGTTGATGTGGATTGCGGACATGCGAAAGCCCCGCTTTGAGGCGGGGCGTAAGCTGCTGACATATTGTATAAATTTGGTTGCGGGGACAGGATTTGAACCTGTGACCTTCAGGTTATGAGCCTGACGAGCTACCGGGCTGCTCTACCCCGCGTCCGTGCTGCCTGTGGCAGCGTCCCCGCTGGTGGTAAGGTGCGGGGTTGGTTTATCGTATCAGAGGGATGTGCGTTTCTTTCCAGGTCTGGCGGTGACCTACTCTCCCACGTCTTGAGACGCAGTACCATTGGCGCGACGGCGCTTAACGGCCGAGTTCGGGATGGGATCGGGTGTTTCGCTCGTGCTGTAGCCACCAGACCGGGGAAGAAACGCTCAGCGTTGCGGCTTTCGCCACGTGTTGTCCAAGTGATGCTGAGGAAGAAGGCAGATCTGTCTTCTTCCGGATCAAATCAAGCCAATCGAGCCATTAGTACCGGTCAGCTGAGCACATTGCTGCGCGTACACCTCCGGCCTATCGACGTGGTGGTCTTCCACGGCTCTCAAGGGATACCTTGTTTTGAGGGGGGCTTCACGCTTAGATGCCTTCAGCGTTTATCCTGTCCGTTCATAGCTACCCTGCACTGCCGTTGGCACGACAACAGGTCCACCAGTGGAACGTTCACCCCGGTCCTCTCGTACTAGGGGCAACTCCTCTCAAGTATCCTACACCCACGGCAGATAGGGACCGAACTGTCTCACGACGTTCTAAACCCAGCTCACGTACCTCTTTAAACGGCGAACAGCCGTACCCTTGGGACCTGCTCCAGCCCCAGGATGAGATGAGCCGACATCGAGGTGCCAAACGATGCCGTCGATATGGACTCTTGGGCATCATCAGCCTGTTATCCCCAGCGTACCTTTTATCCGTTGAGCGATGGCCCTTCCACTCGGGACCACCGGATCACTATGGCCGTCTTTCGACTCTGCTCGACGTGTCAGTCTTGCAGTCAGGCTGGCTTCTGCCATTGCACTCAACGAGCGATTTCCGACCGCTCTGAGCCAACCTTCGCGCGCCTCCGTTACTCTTTGGGAGGCGACCGCCCCAGTCAAACTACCCACCACGCAGGGTCCCGGATCCGGATAACGGACCGCGGTTAGACATCAAGAGTGCGAAGGGTGGTATCTCAAGGGTGGCTCCACGGGAACTGGCGTCCCCGCTTCAAAGCCTACCACCTATCCTGCACATCTCAATCCTGATGCCAGTGCGAAGCTGTAGTAAAGGTGCATGGGGTCTTTCCGTCTAACCGCGGGAAGCCCGCATCTTCACGGGCAATTCAATTTCGCTGAGTCCACGTTTGAGACAGCGGGGAGATCGTTACGCCATTCGTGCAGGTCGGAACTTACCCGACAAGGAATTTCGCTACCTTAGGACCGTTATAGTTACGGCCGCCGTTTACCGGGGCTTCAGTTCGGAGCTTGCACCCCTCCCTTTAACCTTCCGGCACCGGGCAGGCGTCAGACTGTATACGTCGCCTTGCGGCTTCGCACAGCCCTGTGTTTTAAGTAAACAGTCGCCACCCCCTGGTTTGTGCCCCCCGCCAACGCTTGCGCGCCAACGGGGCCTCCTTCTCGCGAACTTACGGAGGTATTTTGCCGAGTTCCTTAAACGTGGTTCTCTCAAGCGCCTTGGTATTCTCTACCAGTCCACCTGTGTCGGTTTCGGGTACGGTCTCATGGAGGGCTATTTCCAGGGACCCCGCAGCTGCCCGATCAATCCAGTAAGATCGAACAACCTCAAGGATCCGTCACCATCTCCTGGCCCAGGAATATTAACCTGGTTCCCATCGACTACGCCTTTCGGCCTCGCCTTAGGGGCCGGCTTACCCTGCTCAGATTAGCTTTAAGCAGGAACCCTTGGACTTTCGGCGACAGGGTCTCTCACCCTGTTTGTCGCTACTCATGTCAACATTCTCGCTTCTGATCACTCCACCGGATGCCTTACAGCCCGGCTTCACAGTCAGAACATTGCCTCCGTTGCATCTGAGGACGCAAAAGAGGCAGCGTTCCATATCACAGAACGCTCCGCTACCGCGTGCATTGCTGCACACCCAAAGCTTCGGCTCGTGGCTTGAGCCCCGTTACATCTTCGCCGCAAGACCTCTTGATTAGACCAGTGAGCTGTTACGCTATCTTTAAAGGATGGCTGCTTCTAAGCCAACCTCCTGGTTGTTTTGGAAGTCTCACATGCTTTCCCACTTAGCCACGAATTGGGGGCCTTAGCTGTTGGTCAGGGTTGTTTCCCTCTCCACGACGGACGTTAGCACCCGCCGTGTGTCTCCCGGATAGTACTCCACGGTATTCGGAGTTTGCTTAGACTCAGTAAGGCTGTGGGCCCCCATCATCCATGCAGTGCTCTACCCCCGTGGGTATTCATCCGAGGCGCTACCTAAATAGCTTTCGCGGAGAACCAGCTATCTCCAGATTTGATTGGCCTTTCACCCCTAGCCACACGTCATCCGGACCCTTTTCAACGGGTGTCGGTTCGGACCTCCAGTTGGTGTTACCCAACCTTCATCCTGCACATGGCTAGATCATCTGGTTTCGGGTCTGATCCGTCTGACTCATTCGCCCTTTTAAGACTCGCTTTCGCTGCGCCTCCACCTAACGGCTTAAGCTTGCCAGACAGACCAAGTCGTTGACCCATTATACAAAAGGTACGCCGTCAGGGCTCAAGGCCCCTCCGACTGCTTGTAGGCGTCCGGTTTCAGAAACTGTTTCACTCCCCTCGTCGGGGTGCTTTTCACCTTTCCCTCACGGTACTGGTTCGCTATCGGTCAGCAAGGAGTACTTAGCCTTCGAGGGTGGTCCCCCGATCTTCAGACAGGATTTCACGTGTCCCGCCCTACTTAATGCGTCCGATCAACCTTCCCATACGGGGCTGTCACCCGCTCTGGCTGGCCTTTCCAGGCCATTCTGGTCAGTCTCACGGCTCGGCTGGTCCCCGTTCGCTCGCCGCTACTAAGGGAGTATCTGTTGATTTCCTTTCCTCCGGGTACTTAGATGTTTCAGTTCCCCGGGTTTGCTTCTAAAACCCTATGTATTCAGGTTGAAGATACCTGGTTAACCCGGTTATTGACACCGAATGGTGACAATAACCGGATTTCAGGTGGGTTTCCCCATTCGGAGATCTCTGGATCAAAGCCTATTCCCGGCTCCCCAAAGCTTATCGCAGGGTATCGCGTCCTTCATCGCCTCTTGCTGCCAAGGCATCCACCAAACGCCCTTTTCGCGCTTGATTTGACCCGGAAGAAGAAAGACCCGCATCCCTGCGGCGTCCGGCCTGTCCTTCGGCGGGACAAGCCAACTTCTTTCCAGATCAGCATGCAACTATTCCCGCCTTTCCCCGAAGAGAAAGACTTGGTTAGTGTACTTGACTTGGACAACGCCGCCGTTTCTTCCGAAGAAGAACCGCACCCCCACTCGGGTGCGGCCGACAACGCTG